>CANBDZ010000162.1 GCA_947367375.1 uncultured Bacteroidales bacterium
TGTACGGTGGTGTGAGAGGTCGGTAAACGAAAGTAGGAGATAAACTCCATTACTTTCGTTTACCTCCTACTCGATTTTATGAGGATCTTTATCTTCTGAGAATATAATACTGATAAGGCTCCATCGCCATCTCCATAGCAGGCACTATAGTCTCACCAGTCATGAGGTCAGTTACTTCCTTTCCTACGAAATCAAGCGGAACTCTTACGGTTGCTGCCTCGTTCTTGGTGTTCACCATAACTGTAAGCATCTCACCCTTTGAATTCTTGTAAGTCATCTTGGCTACATTGCCTGTGTTGGCAAATACAGGATCAGCTACACGCACATCTCTTGTGCTGTTGAATGCCTGCATAACCTTGATGTACTCGTCTGTGTAAGCCTTGTTTGACTCCCACTTCATCACATTGTTCGAGAAGAATGACAATGACTTGCTGTAACCGATCTCCTGTGAGCTGTAGATGAGAGGACAACCCTCAAGCATAGTCGCTGTCACGAAAGCCGCCATAGAACCTCTTTCGCCGCCGTAACGTGAAATAGGGGACTTCTCGGAAGCAGTGTCGTGGTTGATGATGTATCTCATTCTGGTCTTGCCTTCCGGAACGTTCTCCATATCCTTATTGAACGCCTCGAAGAGGGTAGCTGCGCCACCTTTACCGCCGAATACATTCTCGAGAGTACCAGGGAAACTCCAAGCATACATCACGTCAAAACCTACCTCGTAGATCCAGCTCTTGTCACCCTCGGCGAGGAGAATGATGTCTGGATCGAGAGTTCTGAGATATGCAAGAGCGTCTGTCCAGAAATCCTGCGGAACACCTTCTGCATAGTCGCAGCGGAAACCGTCGATACCTGCCTCAGTCACCCAGAATGCCATAGCGTCCTTCATAGCCTGACGCATGTCAGCATTGCCGAAGTTGAGGTCTGCAACGTCAGTCCAGTTAAAGCCAGGAGGGGAGATGATGTTACCTGCTGCATCAGTAGAGTGCCAACCTTTGTTCTGAGTCCAAGGATTGTCCCAAGATGTGTGGTTGGCAATCCAGTCAAGGATGACCTTCATGCCGAGGTTGTGAGCCTTGTTTACGAGGTTCTTGAGGTCATCAAGAGTACCGTACTGTGGATGAACCTTAGTGAAGTCCTTGATACAGTATGGAGAGCCGATGGCCTTCTCCTTACCCTGCTCGCAGATAGGCATAAGCCAGATCACGTCCACTCCGAGGTCCTGGATGTTCTCAAGACGGGCGGTAATCGCATTAAGCTGGTTGCTTGTAGCGAAAACGCGTGGGTTAGCTTCATAGAAAACATAAGAAGCATCCGGTTTTTCGTTAGGATCTCCTACCGGTTTCTGCTCCTCAGGCTTCTCTGAACAACTGACTGCGCCCATAAGGAACGCAGTCAGAATATAAAGTAATGATAAATTCTTGAAATTCATATGAATTACTCGATTGGTGTAACACCCTCAGCAGTAACTGTGAAGAAGTAGTCGCGGTCAGCTCTTACATTGTAGTCAGGGTGCTGGATGCCGCCACCGTTGTTGTTGAAGATGAGGTTGCAAGATGTACCGAAGCCCTCTGCAGGAACAGTAAACACCTTGTAAGTTGCACCGTTTACTTCCTCCTCAGTGTAAGCCATACCTGGCCAGCCGCCTCCGAGGTTTGAAACGTCACCCCAAGAGTAGAGTGCGAGTCCCTCCCAACCTGTCTGGTCGTCAACATAGATCTTGATCTCTGGAGTTGCACCGAGCTCAGCAGCAGTCTCACCTGCGATGATGAAGTTGTATCTTGCGCTGGTTACTGCAGGGCAGTCATACTGAGTACCGTTGTTGTTATTCATAATAGGGTTGTAACCCAATTCGTAAGCGTCAGCAGTTACATCGATACGTGCGTAAGGAACGCCACCGAGAGTTACGTAGTTCTCGAGCTGAGTACCAGGCCAGCTGCCGAATACCTCAGATGCACCCCAAGCGTAGATGTATGTAGTCTCATAACCGGTGTTGTCCTGGATGAAGAATGTAACAGCTACAGGCTCAGCTGGAGTTTCTGGCTGCTCTGGTGTTTCAGGCTCCTCTGGAGTCTCTGGAGTTTCAGGCTCTTCAGGAGTCTGACCAGGAGTTGTGCGGTTGAATGGATCCTCGATTACCTCGCAATCCTTAGTGTTGTAGATTACAAAGAAGTGGTCAAGTACCTCTGCGCTGAATGTTACAGGCATGTCTGCTGTCTGAGTGCCGCCACCGTTGTTGTTGAAGATGAGGTTCTGCGCCTTGCCCTCAACGTCAGCGATTGCATACTCGAAGTAAGTGTACTCAACGTCAGCGATGATCTCAGTACCTGTAGGCTGTGCGCCTGGCCAGCTGCCGCCGAGGTTGTTCTCAGTACCCCACTGGTAGAGAGCAACAGCTTCCCAACCTGCCTGATTATCAGCGTACACGCGGATAGTTCCTTCGTGCTCAGGGAGCTTCTGTACTGGCTTGATAGGGTTGTCGATTACCTCACAATCCTTCTCGTTGAAGAGTCTGAAGAAGTGGTCAACAACGTCAGAGCTGAATGTTACAGGAACGTCAGCAGTCTGGATACCGCCACCGTTATTGTTGAAGATGAGGTTCTGTGACTTTCCGTCAACATCCTCTACCTTGTACTCGAAATAAATGTACTCAACCTCTGAAATAACCTCAGTACCTGTAGGCTGTGCACCTGGCCAGCTACCTCCAAGGTTGTTCTCAGTACCCCACTGGTAGAGAGCAACAGCTTCCCAACCTGCCTGGTTATCAACATACACGCGGATAGTACCTGGGTGCTCTGGAAGTGTCTCCACTTCATCCTTTACAGGCTCACCCCACTGTGACACCACGATGCTTGTTCTCTGACCTGCACCAGCGTTAGATGTGAATGTAGCAAGCTCTTTCTTGGTAGTGAGTGACAGACCTGAATTAGCTGAATAGAGCCAGAATCCGTCTGCAAGAGAAGTACCGTCAACGAAGTCGTTAGGATCGAGGTACACTCCGAAGATGTTGATATTGATTGATGACTGAGTAAGACGCCATTTCTCGTCAGCTACATACGACTCAGCCTCTGAACCGTTGAAAGGTCCGCAGATGTAGATGTCGTCAGCATCGTAAACTCCGCTAGGGAGCTTTGCTTCGATCAGGATCTTCTGGGCATCTGTTTCAAATGCATATTTGCCCACTGGTTCTGAATCACCGAGGTCACAAGCTGCAAAAAGAGTGACGAAAGGCAAAAGCATCAAGAATTTCAAATACTTTTTCATGGTTTTTCGATATTAATTAAAATGGTTATAAGCGAAATAGATATTCCTAATAGTTAAAGGTAGAGACTTTTTACATCACTTTTCATCTGATACCACCGATTAAGGAGTGACCGGTGAATTTGAATGGTTGAATGGTATAAATACAGGGGTCTGTCAGCGCTCTAATACTACCTTTTCCGCAACTTTCTGCAGATATGCGGCCTTTTCCGGCTCGATGCCGCATGCGGAGACAGAGCCTTTGAAAGCCTCACCGGTGATCACAAGATAGTTCACGCAGGCTTTCAGATAAGCTCCGTAATGTGACTGGTGCTTGTTGTCGGTGTCATAAAGTCTGATGGACTTGTTTTCGTTGTATGCGACCTCAAACGCATCTCCGATAGGGGAGACTTCTGCGCCGTTCTGGATCGCAAGCTTGTGCGAGCCGTCCCTGAGGAGTCCGGTAAATGTGCCGAAGTCTCCGAAACCTCCGAACCTTCCTGACGGATAGGCCCAGGTCTGCTCCATGAAGAGTCTGCAGTCCGGTGATGATTCCAGAACCATTTCAGAAAGTGTGAGATAATCTTCGGCAACCTTGCTGTGGGTCTCTGGATCCGCGGCATATCTGGCTGGAGTCTGGCTCTGGTCCTGAAGGAATACGACATCGTAGCCGCCATGACCGGCTGCATCTCTGGTCAGAGTTCTTCCGATATGCTGTCCCAGGGTCTGTCCGCCCTTGAGGCTTGCCTTTATGTTGAAATAATGTCCCTGGCTCCAGGCGATCTCCTTCAGCATTGAAGGCACGTTTGAGAAATATGTGAATGAATTGCCGATGCACAGGATGCTGGTGGTATCGCAAGGGACAGAAGTTCCATAGTCCTGGAGGTAGGCTCCGTTGAATCCGTGATGTACCAGACCGATCGCTCCGTTTGACGCTTCGCGGGACTGAGGGGTGCCGTCACAAGTGAAGTTTCCGACTGCACGGAATCTGATCTTCAGACCGTCCTTCCTGACGGGCTTACGAAGGGTAATTGTCTGATATACACTTGTGTACTCGTGTGGCTCTCCTTCGCCTATGCCGCTGCATCTGAATGAATAGCGGAGAGACGGATCCTCGGGTACCGGCATTACATCTTCTTCAATATATTTCCATTCGCCGCCCTCGAGGTACTCGATGATGAAGTACTTCGGAGAGGCAGGGTTGCTGATGATTGCAGCCTCTACTTCTATGCTGCTGCCCTTTCCTAAGCCGTCAGAAGGCATGCAGAAGAGGAGGCAGTCGTCCTTGGTCAGAGTACTTACGAACGGGTTGCCGTTTCTGTCTGTGAATGTCAGCTGTTCTGTGCTTCCATCTGCCCTCTTGGCTGTGATGAAGGCTGGAGAACCGTTCATTGCCCTTATCACGTGAGGCTCGTTCACCCATTTCTCGGCGTAAAGCGGAGTGTTCCTTTCGTTGAATATCCATCGTGCCGGGAATGTGTTGCCGGAGTCAGCCGGCTTGCCGCACTGGGTGAAAGCAAATGCGGTCGCTGCCAAGGCGAGCGCGATGAGGGTACGTCTGATTTTCATATATATCCTTATTTTATGACAATATGCGAAATTTTCCGCAGTGCAGACGCATGTATGGCCATCAAGACGGGTGAACTGCCTTTTTTGATAGGTGAAATGCGGGAATTTGTATATCTTTGCGGAAATTGAAGGCGTATATATGAGTTCATTTGTTATAGAAGGCGGCCACAAGCTCAGTGGCACTATCAGACCGCAGGGAGCGAAGAATGAGGCTCTGCAGGTAATCAGCGCAGTGCTTCTCACAAAGGAGAAAGTGACTATCTCCAATGTGCCGGAGATCCTTGACGTGCGTAACCTCATCCTTCTTCTTGAGGGAATGGGCGTGAAGGTGACAAGACACGAAAAAGGAGTCTACACTTTCCAGGCGGACGAGATCGACACCGACTATGTGGCAAGCGCTGACTTTGTGGGCAAATGTGCAAAGCTTCGCGGCTCGGTCATGGTTGTAGGACCGCTCCTTACCCGCTTCAAGAGCGCATATTTCCCAAAGCCGGGCGGTGACCAGATCGGCCGTCGCAGGGTGGATACCCACATCCTGGGATTCATGAACCTCGGCGCAGCTCAGGAATATGATATGGACAAGAAGGCATTCTACCTCCACGTTCCGGAGGGAAAGTCTCTTGAAGGAAAATATATGCTTCTGGACGAGGCGTCCGTGACTGGTACAGCCAACATCGTTATGGCTGCGGCTTTGGCGAAGGGCGTCACAACCATCTACAAC
>CANBDZ010000163.1 GCA_947367375.1 uncultured Bacteroidales bacterium
ACCCTTCACGTCGCGGTAGCACTTTACAGTAGCCTCGTATGTACCGAGCTCCTTAGCTGCCTCAACTGTGATGTCCTTCTTGTCAACCTCGATACCAGCTGCTACGAGAGCCTCAGCGAGCTGAGCTGTAGTAACTGAACCGTAGATCTTGCCAGACTCGCTCACCTTAGCTGCAACCTTTACAGTAGTCTCAGCAAGCTTAGCTGCGAGAGCCTCTGCATCAGCAACGAACTTAGCGATCTTGTGAGCCCTCTGACGGAGGTTCTCAGCGTGTACCTTCTTTGCAGAAGGAGTCGCCATGATAGCGAAGCCCTGTGGGATAAGGTAGTTGACAGCGTATCCTGTCTTTACATTGACGATATCGTCTGCGTGGCCAAGGTTAGCCACATCTTTCTTAAGAATAATCTCCATATTGCTGTCCTCCTTATTATTTCAAAAGGTCTGTTACGTATGGAAGAAGTGCAAGGTGTCTTGCTCTCTTCACTGCCTGAGCCACCTTTCTCTGGAACTTGAGTGAAGTACCAGTGAGACGACGAGGAAGGATCTTACCCTGCTCGTTAAGGAATCTCTTGAGGAACTCAGCATCCTTGTAATCAACATACTTGATACCTGCCTTCTTGAAACGGCAGTACTTCTTCTTTCTAACCTCTACTGTAGGAGGGTTAAGATAACGGATTTCATTGTTCTGTGCCATAATTCTGTCCTCCTGATTATTTTGCCTGTTTGTTAGCTCTTCTTCTCTCAGCGTAAGCAACTGCATGCTTGTCCATCGCGAAAGTGAGGAATCTGATGATTCTCTCATCACGGCGATACTGAGTCTCGAGTCTTGCGATGAGTGTAGGCTCAGCCTTGAACTCGATAAGATAATAGAATCCTGTAGTCTTCTTCTGGATTGGGTAAGCGAGCTGCTTAAGGCCCCAGTCCTCTTCGTACACGATCTCTGCACCACGCTCCTTGAGGTAGTTAGTGTACTTTGCGACCGCTTCCTTCATCTGAGCATCAGACAAAACGGGAGTTGCAATGAAAACGGTTTCGTACTGTTTAAGCATTTTTGTTTGTAATTAATTGTTTAATAATAAATTGCGTCCACTTTTCAGGACTCACTCCTTCAAAATGGGCTGCAAATATAGCAATAATTATTTGAATCTCAAACATTTTTGTAAAATCAGGTCACAATATTATCCCATCTGACCACCCTCAGCCGAAGTTACTTGTAAAATTTCGTAAGATTCACTATAATTGTGAGTTGTACCAACACTGCAGTATAAATTCTAACGAACAAGCATATGTCATTCAAGCAGCAATTCCTGGACATCGTCAACATCAAGGACTATGTCGACACAGATGCAGCAGCACAATCCATCAGAAGCAACATATTCTTCAAGGGTCCCAACGCGTGGATTCTTGCCTTCTCTATAGTAATTGCCTCAGTAGGACTGAACGTCAATTCCATTCCGGTCATCATCGGAGCCATGCTCATATCCCCTCTTATGGGCCCTATCTTCGGCGTCGGTCTCGGTCTTGGAACCAGTGACATGTCACTCATCAAGGATTCGATACGCAACCTGCTCATCATGGTGGCCATCAGCCTTGTTGCCTCGACCTTGTACTTCCTGATCACCCCGCTCAGTCTGACCAACCCTACAGAGCTCCTTGCCAGAACTAATCCTACGATATACGATGTGCTGATCGCCCTGTTCGGCGGTTTCGCCGGCATATTCGAGCAGTGCCGAAAGGCCAAGGGAACGGTATTCTCCGGAGTGGCGATCGCGACAGCCCTCATGCCTCCTCTATGTACTGCAGGATTCGGCCTTGCAAACGGCAATCTGGCCTATTTTATTGGAGCATTCTACCTCTTTGCAATCAACTGCCTTTTCATCACCTTGGCAACATACATCACAGTCAAGTACCTGAAATTCCGCGAAGTAGAGTTCTCGGATGCAGCTATCCAGCACAGAACAAAGAAGATCATTACAGTGACAATGGTCCTCTTCCTTATTCCAAGCATATGGTCAGCTGCAATCATGATCAAGCAGACAAACTTCGAACAGAAAGTCACATCTTTTGTAGAAAAGAACAAAGTGATAGGCAACGCTTTCATCTATGACTACAAGATCTCCCACAATGACGGATCGAAGGTGGAAATATTCTTCACTGGCGAGCTTCTTTCCGAAAGCCATAGAAACAACATCTATGAAAAGGCCAAGGAATTTGACCTGTCTCCGGAGAGCATCATCATCAATGAGCACATAAGCAAGAAAGAGGATGACAGCGAGCTTATCAAGAGCATATATGAGCGCTCAGATGAGCAGATAAGACTCCTCCGCGAGGAGAACGCCAAGCTGCAGCAGCAGGTTGAACTGAGCTCAGCGAAGACCCTGCCGTACGTGCAGCTTACACGCGAGATCAAGAGCTCTTATCAGGGAATAAAGGAAGTCACCCTGTCACGTGGAGCGACAGTCACTGCAGACAGTCTCAAAATGCAGGAACTGATAGTAGCTGTAGTCAAAACAGAAAAGCCACTCGCAGCCGAAGAAGTGACAAGACTGACAGAATGGCTTAAGATACGCCTCAGCGCAGAGAACATCCTCCTTCACCAGGAGGTAGAAGCTGTTTTACCTGACGAATCTGAAGGAGTAGAGGTCACACAGTGATCTTGACTCGGTCTCAGAACTGAATCTGAAATAGATGGCGTGTTTGCCCTTCTTCATCTTGCCAAGTTCCACAGGGATCTTGACTTCTGTCATCTCCTGAGGTGCTCCGGCAGCAAATTTCAAAGTTCCGACTACCTTTCCGCCCTGACTTTCATAAGGACTGTCAAGAAGGATTTCCATCTCTCCAGCCACTCCCGAAGGGATGAACGAGAACACCATCTCCTTGGAATCACGGGCGTCTGTCATATTGAAATACTTGTATCCTAATGTCGATCCGTGAGTGTTGTTCACCACCGGTGCAGCCGGGATCTTCTGATTGAAAGGCCCCTCGTATGATTCAAGATCTATGTAGGTGGCCTTTATATATGAACCCGAGAAGTTATAATTTGGATAGGTCGCATATGCCGGAGTCGGACCTGTAAGGTAGCATGCAAGGCCGGCAGGGGTGACATTGAACGGATCAAGACCCTCGACAGCAAAGCCTTCGGATGTATATTCACCTTCGGATATATATACCTTTCCACCTTTTCCCTTCTCCACCTTCACCTCGATCGGAGCCACCATCGGCTGGCGGCAGTACTCGCTTGTACCTGACTGGCGGTGGTAGAACACCCACCATTTTCCGTTGATCTCGCATATGCTGCCGTGGGTGTTTCCCGAAGGATAGGCGGTCGGGATTATATTCCATGCCTCGTCACGACCTCTCGCACGACCGTCGATGATTGTGCCTCCGTAGGTATATGGGCCCAGCGGGCTGTCGCCGTAGGCATATGCAAGAGTGTAGTTCGACCCTGGCAGGCCGAACTCTCCCTCAGCCGTCCAGCGGCTGTATATGAATACATATTTATCCTCGATCTTACGCATCGACGACGCCTCGAAGAAGCGGAACACACCTTCCTGGTTCTTGTTCGAAAGCATATCCTTAACTATCTCAGTGCCAGGCTTTACCGTTGCCATTGTCTTAGGATCGAGCTCCGCTGCCAATGATTCCTCGAAACCCCAGTAGCCATACACTCTGCCGTCGTCATCCACGAACACACCCGGGTCAAAATACAGCACGCCGTCCACCTTCTTCGGATCTTCCGCACTCCAGTTGCAGACCTCGAACGGACCGTCCGGGCGGAGCGATCTTGCCACCATCGGCTGGCGTCCCCAAGCCTGGTTATTTGGATAAAGATAGTACACCTTTCTGCCCTGCTCTACCCTCTCCACCACATCTGGCGCGTAGAGGACATCACCCGAGCCGTCCGGGTGGAGCAGGCCTCCGTCACGGTCATATACCGATTTGAATATAATTCCGTCATAGCGCCACTCCAGGAGATTGTCCACAGAAGCGGACCATACCACCTGTTCCTTGCCGCAGTACTCGCTAACCAGAGAATCGTGTGAGCCATAGATGTAGACACGATACTCTCCCGGCTTGTCCGGATCCTCAAAGACATAAGGTTCTCCGTCAGGAATGTGCTCCCACAGAGGGAGATACGGGTTCTGAGCCATAAGGGAAACTGCTGCTGTCAGCAATGCGAGAACGAAGGTGATTCTGAGTTTCATAGCGGGTCATTTTCCACAAATTTGACAATATTCCAATGGATTTCCAAGAAAAAACCTATCTTCGCGGCAAATTATAACATTATGTACAAGGTATCGGAAAACCCTTTCAAAAACCGAATCAGTGAACGCACTGCCTTCACTGTTGTCGTTTCGCTGTTTGTCACCCTCTATCTGGTGTCAAACATTATGGCCGTAAAGGTCATCAGCATCTTCGGACTTTTCTACTTCGACGCAGGAACAATCACCTTCCCTTTCGCCTATATGTTGGGCGATGTCCTTACTGAAATCTGGGGCTTCAAGACAGCCAAAAAGGTGATATGGATGACTTTCTTCTGCAACCTGCTTATGGTGATCTGCACCCAGATCGGAGTCTGGCTGCCGTCGCCGGACTATCTCGGAGAGACAGCCTCGGCATATAACCATATATTTTCTTATGTTCCCCGTATTGTGATCGCGTCGCTGACCGGCTTCCTGCTCGGTGAGCTTTCGAACGCCTACCTTATGGAGAAGATCAAGGAGAAGACCAAGGGACGCAGACTGTGGGTGCGAACTATCGGAAGTTCGGCTGTGGCATACATATTCGACAGCCTCCCGTTTGTGCTCATTGCATTCGCAGGAGTTGTCTCGACACGCGATCTTATGATGATGATAGCCTTCCAGTACACAGCCAAACTGCTGATTGAGGCTGTGTTCGGCACTCCGATGGCCTATATGGTCATCAAAGGGTACAGGAAGTATGTCAGAGCTTAGAGATCTCTCTGTCCATCCAGTTCAGCTTCGACTCGTAGGCTGATATCATTCTTGCAACAGCATCGTCAAATGACAAGCCCTCATCCTGGTTGACCACCTGGGTGATAGGCCACATTTCGTGGTTCATCTTCTCAGAAGCTCTGATAACTTCAGCCTCTGAACGGATGAAGTCCGGAAGGGTGCGGAAGTCGTCGCTGAATTTTGCCCATCTCTCTTTTACTGTGGCTTTGAACTTCGGATCCTGGAACAGTCGTCCATAGTACAGGGCATCCTTTATGCGGAACCAGTTCATAGGCACATAGGTCTCCCAGTCGAAGTCCCAGACCGGACCGGCAGTCAGTTTTCCGCCTTTGTCCTTGTGCATATAACAGCTCTTCGGATGGTTCGGTTCCCATATTCCCGTAAGCTCCATTACAAACCACCAGTCGATGAACGAGGCGATGTCCATATATTCCTCGTACTCCCCAGCTGCGAACCTTGAATTATAGTAAAGGGCTGATTCAAGGTTGTT
>CANBDZ010000164.1 GCA_947367375.1 uncultured Bacteroidales bacterium
CTTATGAGCCGTTCAGGTGTGAGGAGGCCGGTGAATCCATCTTCACTTTGAGGCTGGAGTGCGTGTCTTCGTTGGCGGATGTCGTTGGGGGCGAGCTTGTCGAGCGCTTCAACGACGAAGCCCCATATCTCTGGGTCTTCCGTAAGGAGAACAGATATATATTCGCCTTTTCATATACCGTTGATCATCCGGACTGTGTCCTTGTCGCTTCTGCAGATTTCAGCGACGCTGTTATATATATAGATAAGGTAAAATATGCCGAATTTGCGATGAGCAATGCGGCTATGCTCCTGTACGCCTTCCGCACGCTTCCGCATGACACGCTGCTTGCGCATGCTTCAGTCGTGAAGTATGACGGTTGCGGTTACATGTTCCTTGGACGAAGCGGTACCGGCAAGAGCACACATAGCAGACTTTGGCTTGAAAGCATAGAGGGAACTTCGCTTCTGAATGATGACAATCCTGTGATAAGGATAATTGACGGAGAAGTGCGTGTCTTCGGATCGCCTTGGAGCGGAAAGACTCCTTGTTATATAAATGAGGAGCTGCCTTTGCAGGCAGTTGTGAGACTTTCGCAGGCTCCATATAATAAGATAGGAAGGCTGGGCATGCTCCAGTCTTATGCTTCGCTTATGCCGGCCTGCTCTTGTGCAAGGTGGGATAGAGCCAGCGTGGACTATCTTCACAAGACTGTTGAGAAGGTCATCGGCAAGGTCGGATGCTGGCATCTGGATTGTCTTCCAGATTACGAAGCAGCAAGGTTGTGTTGTGACACTGTAAAGAGATAACTTCCTGATTATGAAGTACATTAAATGGTACATACAGGCTGCCCGCCCTTATTGGAAGCAGATGAGCATAATGCTGCTTTGCAATCTTTTGATTGCAGGCTGTGCTGTCGGCTATGTGTTTGTGAGCAAGAAGCTTGTCGATGTGGCTGTCGCCTTGTTCAAGAGCGGAGGGTCAGGTCGTGAGCTTGGCGTGTGGGCTGCAGCTATGATAGCTATCGTGCTTGTGCGTATCCTGCTGAATGCAGTGAGGAGTTTTGTGCAGACCACCACTGAGGTGAAGTTCAAGAATGCTCTAAGACGCAGGCTGTTCGACTCGCTGATGCATCTGCGTAATGAAAGTGCCGTGCGTCTTCATTCCGGCGACCTGCTGAACAGGATGCTTGAGGATGTGAGAGTGGTGTCTTCTGCATTTGCTGTCTCTATCCCAAGTCTTATAGGTACTGTGTTCCAGCTTATAGCTGCACTTGCTTACCTCATCATTCTCGACTGGCGTCTTGCACTGGTGATAATAGTCGTCGTACCTGGCGGAATCGCTGTCGGCAAGTTTGTCACAAGACGCATAAGGAATCTTACTTCTGACATCAGGAAGAGCGATGCTTCAGTACAGTCGCATCTCCAGGAAAGCATACAGCATCTGTCTCTCCTTCAGTCACTTGAATATACAGACGTCAGCACATCGGAGCTCGACGGCCTGCAGGGCACTCTCTATGGCAATGAGCTGAAGAGAGTGAAGTTCAGCGTAACTTCGCGTATGCTGATAGGCCTCGCGATGCAGGCAGGACAGGTAATCACATTCCTTTGGGGTGCATTCGGAATCAGCACAGGTGCGATTACTTATGGTATGATGACTGCTTTCCTTCAGCTCGTCGGCCAGGTTCAGCGTCCTATCATAGAGCTCAGCACCAAACTGCCATCGCTCATCCATTCGTCAGCTTCGATTGACAGGCTTAATGAAATAGAGAATCTTCCTCACGAGGAAGTCGGAGATCCTGTACTTCTTGAAGGAGTTGTGGGAGTGAAGCTGGAGGATGTCAGCTTTGCATATGCTGATTCTGAGAAGGATGTGCTGGAGGAATTCTCATTTGATTTTGCACCTGGAAGCCGTACTGCCATCGTAGGTCCGACCGGAGTGGGAAAGAGTACACTGATCCGTATTCTGCTTTCTTTCCTGAATCCTCGCAAGGGTAAGGTGGAGCTTTATGTTGCAGGACAGGAGCCGGTTACAGTCAGCCCTTCTACCAGATGCAATCTTGTCTATGTACCTCAGGGCAACAGCCTCTTCAGCGGCACCATCAGGGAGAACCTTCTCATGGGTAATCCGGAAGCTGATGACAGTCAGTTGGAGTCTGCACTACGCACAGCTGCCGCTGACTTCGTGTTCGGCCTGCCTGCCGGACTCGAAACACAATGTTTCGAAGCAGGCGGGGGCCTGTCAGAAGGTCAGGCCCAGCGCATAGCTATAGCACGTGCATTACTCAGACCAGGATCTGTACTCCTTCTGGATGAGTTCAGCTCGGCACTTGATGCAGAGACAGAGACCAAGCTCCTTGAGCGTCTCACAACTGCACTCCCAGACCACACTATGATCTTCATCACCCACCGTGAAAAGGTCATCGAGTATTGCAATTCAGTACTTAGAATGTAATGAAAGCCAGGGATATATGAATAAGGTGTTGACAGATAAGGCTTTGATGATGGAGGAAATAAGGCGTCTTGTTTCCGAAGGACGTACTGCGACCATCACAGTGAGGGGAAACAGTATGAATCCCTTCCTTGTAGACAGGCGTGACAAGATGACTTTAGGAGGATTTGAGGACAGCGACATCAGAAGGGGCTGCGTGGTGCTGTTCAAGGACAGCACCGGCGATTACATGATCCATAGAGTAGTACGACGAGAGGGGGATGACCTTACTGTCAAGGGTGACGGAAACTCTAAGAAGATCGAGAAGGCTCGTGTGCAAGATGTGATAGCCGTAATGCATAATATAGAAAGAAAGGGGTGCATATACACCCCTGAGTCACGCACCTGGCGTGTATATTCCTTTACATGGATGTTACTCTCCCCTGTCCGCAGGATTCTCCTGGGCCTGTGGCGCAGCATCTTTCTCTAAAGCCTCTTTTGCAGCCTGCTTCTCGAGCTCCAGTTTCTTCCTGTAGGCATCCATTCTTTTCTTCCAGGCTACCTGCTTGGCTCTCTGTTCTTTGGCTTTGCGTTCCTGAAGAGCTTCGTATTTCTTTTCAAGATAGTTGTCTGCCATAACGGAATTATTCTGAAACGTAACGTGTAATGTTCTGTTCGTCATCCAGACGGCAGATCAGAAGACGGTCGCCGTGCTGTGCAACTATATATCCTTCAAGACCTTGCACTATGACTTTCGAAAGCTCGGGAGTGTGCACAATGCAACCCTTTGATCCAATGAGCTTTACATTCTCACCTACAACCGCATTGCCTTCTTCATCCTGTGGCATCAATGTCCTCAATGAGCCCCAGGTGCCAAGATCACTCCAGCCGAAATCTGCAGGAAGTGTGTAGATGCAGTCAGCCTTTTCCATCACTGCATAGTCGATGGAGATCTTCTCGCAAGTCGGGAAAAGACGAGCTACAACCTCTGTCTCATCCGGTGTGTAGAATGACTTGGACATTTCGTCCATTGTAGCTGCAAGGGCCGGCGTATATTCGCGGAGAGCGGCTGTGATTGTCTCTATATTCCAGACAAATATGCCCGCATTCCAAAGATATCCTCCTTCGCGAAGGTACTCCTTCGCCACTTCGAGAGATGGCTTTTCTCGGAAAGAGTCGACTTTATATATATCCGTTCCTTCGATATGAGCGCCTTCGGCTATATATCCATAACCCGTCTCCGGACGGCTTGGCTTAATACCTATTGTGACGATGCTGCGCTGTGACTCGGTAAAGTCGAGGGCAGCACGGATGACTCTGCGGAATTCTGTGACATCTGTAACAAGAGCATCTGCCGGAGTGAATACGATGTTTGCTTCAGGATGCTTCTGTGCTATCTTCCAGCATGCATAGGCAATGCAAGGTGCTGTACCTCTGCCTTCCGGCTCTGCAATTACATGGTCATCAAGAAGTTGTGGAACCTGCGCCTTTACAAGGTCTGTATAGCACTGGCCTGTCACTACCCAGAAGTTTTCCTGCGGGCAGACAGAGGCGAATCGCTCCACAGTAAGCTGGATGAGGGTCTTGCCTACTCCCAGTACATCCACGAACTGCTTCGGCAACTGTGGGGTGCTCATCGGCCAGAATCGGCTACCGATTCCGCCTGCCATTATCACTACATGTGTCTCCATCATCAGTCTCTCTTGAATATGTCTCTTGTGTAGACTTTGTCCTTTACATCATCCAGAGCCTCGTCGTATCTGTTGGCAATTATCGCGTCACTCATCTCCTTGAAACGCTGGAGGTCATTCACGACCTGGCTTCCGAAGAAGGTCGTTCCATCTTCAAGTGCCGGCTCATACACTACAACAGTCGCACCTTTAGCCTTCACTCTCTTCATCACTCCCTGGATAGAGCTATGTCTGAAGTTATCGGAATTGCTCTTCATTGTGAGTCTGTAAACGCCTACCACACAATGCTTTTCGTGTGCAGCATCGTACTCGCCTGTGCCACTGTAGGAATAGTAGCCGGCAAGCTGGAGCACTCTGTCTGCAATGTAGTCCTTTCTTGTGCGGTTGCTCTCTACGATGGCCCTCACAAGGTTCTGAGGCACGTCATCGTAGTTGGCAAGAAGCTGCTTTGTGTCCTTTGGAAGGCAGTAGCCGCCGTAGCCGAAAGAAGGATTGTTGTAGTAGGCTCCGATTCTCGGATCCAGACAGACGCCCTCAATGATCTTGCCAGTGTCAAGGCCTTTGAGTTCAGCGTAGGTGTCAAGTTCATTGAAATATGAGACTCTGAGAGCGAGATAGGTGTTGGCAAAGAGCTTGACTGCTTCTGCCTCGGTAAATCCCATATAGAGGACATCCACATCCGGCTTGAGGGCACCCTGCTGCAGGAGTCCTGCAAAGGTCTCGGCTGCCTTCACCATCCTTTCGTCCGAAAGGTCTGTGCCGACTATGATTCTGCTTGGATAAAGGTTGTCGTAAAGGGCTTTGGATTCGCGGAGGAATTCCGGGCTGAAGAGGATGTTGCTGCTGCCTGTCTTTCTGCGGATGGTTTCTGTGAATCCTACTGGGACAGTCGATTTGATGACCATCACTGCTGAAGGGTTCACTTCGAGGACCTTCTCAATCACAGACTCCACTGCTGAAGTGTCGAAGAAGTTCAGTCGGGAGTCGTAGTTGGTCGGTGCGGCGATGACAACGAAGTCGGCATCGGTATAGGCCGCCGAGGCGTCGAGGGTCGCAGTGAGATCGAGATCCTTCTCTGCGAAATATTTCTCTATATATTCGTCCTGCAGAGGAGAACGACGGTTGTTTATCATCTCCACTTTTTCAGGGACAATGTCCACTGCAACGACTTTATTGTACTGGGAAAGGAGGGTGGCCATTGACAAGCCCACATATCCCGTTCCGGCAACAGCGATATTCATATTTTCAGACATTATCATTCAATATATCGTCTATCAACTTATCACGTAATTCAAAAACAGTAC
>CANBDZ010000165.1 GCA_947367375.1 uncultured Bacteroidales bacterium
GTCGCCGAATTTGTCGCGACCGGCTGCAAAGGCGTGGGAGATACTCCGGCAAAGGGCCGCAAGCAGGCCAAGACCTTTGTCTATCGTGTACACGACGAGCCTAACCAGGAGAAGGTCGAAAGCCTCCGCAACTTCATCAGCAACTTCGGCTACAGAATGGGACCTACAAGCAACGGCAAGGAGATCTCGAAAGAGCTCAACAGCCTCTTCGCTGCAGCCAAGGACACACCAGAGTACAACGCCATCGAGCTTCTCTCGCTCAGAACAATGGCAAAGGCAAGATACGACACAGAGAATCTCGGTCACTATGGCCTTGCATTCAAGTACTACACCCACTTCACATCACCTATCCGAAGGTATCCGGATATGATGGTGCACAGGCTCCTTGAAAAGTACCTCGCAGGAGGGGAGTCAGCTAAGCAGGAGGTGTACGACAAGCTCTGCAAGCACGCGTCGGAGCGCGAGATCGTGGCAGCTGAGGCTGAGCGTTCAAGCATCAAGTACAAGCTCGTGGAATTTATGCAGGATAAGGTGGGATATACCTTCGGAGGACATATCTCAGGCCTCACAGAGTGGGGAATGTATGTGGAAGTCGAACCGACCATGATCGAAGGAATGGTGCCTCTGCGCGACATCCGCAGTGACTTCTTCGAGTTCGACCAGGACCGCTACAGACTCGTGGGCAAGCGTACAGGTATTGTCTATAACCTCGGCGACCCTGTCCGTATCCGTGTTAAGAAGACCAACCTGGAGCAGAAACTCCTTGACTACGAACTGATCGAATCCGGCCTCGAAGAGCGTGTTTATGACCGTATCGACTACGAGCAGGGCCGCGGAACTTCATTCATCAAGGGCGAGGACGGATCCTTCGACAACGTCACTGTGGGCATAAACAAGGCAGCCCGCAAAGAGAAGGTCCGCAAGGCAATCCAGGAGTCTAAGCGCAAAGCAAAAAAGGCTGCCGGTAAGAAGCAGCCTAAGAAATAAAAGGTGCATTAGCACCGCGGTATTTCATCGTGGTCTATTGCATTGCAGTTATGCTGGACGGCATGTCTGACTCAAAAACGAGCTTGCTCGGTGTGAGTGTCAGGGTGCCGTCCTTCTCTATTGTGAAGACCTGAATCGAACGGTCGTCCCTGCACGCAACAAGCAGAATTTTTCCGTCGTCAGTAATCATGAAGTTTCGCGGATGGCGGTCTGTGTGGGCATATCCACACTTCTCCAAAGTGCCGTCTTCATTGACCTTGAATATAGATATGCCATCATTCTCAAGACGATGCGACGTATATATCCACTTACCCGAAGGGTGTATGTGTATATCCGCACTTCCTCCGGCATTGACCTCATCCGCCTGCACCCTCTGCACAAGCTCAAACTCCGGCTCCCCGCTGCCGCTGACCTTATATGCCAGCACCTCTCCGCTCAGCTCCGCAATGACGTACAGCCTCTCCCCATCGGCACTGAACTCCATATGCCTCGGACCACTTCCCGCAGGGCACGGAATGTCCTTGATGTGTTCGAGCTTCAGAGTGCCTTCGCCCTTGCCGGCCTTAAGCAGCCTGATCACATCTGCGCCAAGGTCGGTTGCGAGGATATATCCCTCTGCTTTTCCCGGTACCTCCTTCAACTGGTGAATATGTGACGCCTCCTGCCTGCTGCTCACCGGCCCGCTGCCCTCAAAGCACATCTGCTCCACACGCTCGCCGATCTGCCCGTCCCTTATCGGGAACACGCTCACCGAGCCGCCGCTGTAGTCGGCTGTCATCATATACCTGGAGTTGTCTCCAGTCTGATACATCATCACAAAGCAAGGATCTGCCCCGGTCTGCCTTCTGTCTGCAGTCATCTGCACATTCGCCCCCTCATCCATCTGGAACGAATATGCACCAGACCCTTCGCCAACCTCGCTCACAGCAAAAATGCACCCCTCCCCAGCCAACGCATAGGAAGCATTTCGCGCCTCAGCCTTCGCCACCTCGCTAAACTCAAGAGTCTGATGATCAAAACTATATGTGTACAGATGCTCGCCATAAGTACCGATCACAACTTCTGTCTTAGGTGCCTCAGAACACGCCGCAGCAAGCACAGCAGTCATAACTATAATGGATTTCTTCATAATGGTTCTTCTTAGATTCCTGATTTGCGAAAATAGCAAAAAAATGCACTCGTGCTCCCTTTAGGGTGTCATGTCTTTGTCCGAGCAGTAGCAAAAATACCCCTGAAAGTGTACGCGCTCTTAGAACCCTAACTCAATCCCCCCGACAAGACTGCGTGGCGGCATCGGGTAGCCGCTTACGAGTTCGTAGCTGCTGTTGAGCAGGTTTTTGGCGGTGAGGTTTAGTGTCAGGCTGGACTTCTTCAATGAGAATTTTTTAGTGGCTGTCAGGTCCAGGGTGTTCCAGTCGGCGAGGGTGCCGGCTAAGTCTGTTCTGCCGGTTTTCAGGACCCAGCGTGGGTTGAGGCTGAAGTCTTTCCAGGATGTTTTCAGGTCTGCTGTGACTGTGTGCTTTGCCAGGTAGGGGAGCTGCTGGCCGTAGGAGTAGCTGTCGGGTGTTCTGTCTACGGCTGACTGGTACGAGTATCTCATATCCATATATATCTTACAATCTCCTGATTTATAATCTGTTCCGGTGGTGATGTCGAGGCCGGTCGAGCGTACTCTGCCGATGTTGAACGGCAGCCATATATTCGGGTCTTCTTCGGTCGGGGCTGAGGTGATCTTGTTGCTCAGGTGGTTGAGGAAGGCGTCCGCTTTAGCTCTGATGTTCCATGATGGCGAGATGGATTTGTGGAAGTCGAGGCCGAGGTCGGTCAGCCAGGCGTCTTCGGGAAGGAGGTCGGGGTTGCCGTAGCCGACGTAGTACAGTTCGTTGAACATCGGTACCCTATATGCGCGGCGGCCGAAGCCGACGATGTCGAGGCCTTCAGTCACATATATACGGAAATCCATCGACGGCGACACTGCGTGCCTTGTGCACTGGGCTTTGTCGATATATCCGGAATATTCGGCGGCGATGTTAAGGGACAGGCGTTCGAAGTTGAACGAGCTCGCGAGGGCGGATATGACTGTGGTCCTCGAGGCGTTGTAGTTGGTCGAGGCGAGGCGGTCCCACTGAAGGTCGGCGGCGAGGGATATATCCCACCATCGGTAGAGTCTGAATATATGCGAACTGTTCAGCTGCAGCTCGGTCTGGCCGTACTGGCTGTCGCCCCAGGCGCTTGTGTAATAGATGTCGTCATAGCCGGCTTTTGCGCTCATTCTCAGTGAGTAAAGTGGGGAGAATGTCTTTCTTGCGACGGCCTGTAGGTAGATGTTCTTGTCTTTCTGCCTGTCTTCTGAGGGCCAGGCTATGGAGCCTGGGGTACCTCTTTCCGCAGCGTTGTAGAATGCTTTGATGTGGTAATCTCCTTCGTCCATTGTTCCGAAGAGGTTGAGGCCTCCGCGGATCTGTCTGATGTCATTGTTCTGTCTTATGGTGCCGTCGCTGAGGGGGAAGTTGCCTTCGCTGATGATGCCTGCGGCGTGGGCTGACAGGGCGAGGGATTCAGAGAGTTTGAAGTCCAGGCGTGCTGAGGGGAGGTAGGTGCCGAATGAGCCTGCGCTCAGTCGTACGTTTCCTGCTACCGGACTGTTCTCGAATGTGGGACGGATGGTATTGAATGAGATGCTGTTCTGTGCGTAGTCGACTACTGCTGATGAGAAGTTCTCGATGTCCAGCATTCCCATGTCTCCTTGTCCTGACTGGACGTTGCCTATCCTCACTCCATCTACATATATGGCCGTGTGAGGGCTTCCCATTCCCCTGAGGCTGACTGTCTTGAGGCCGGCAAAGCCGCCGTAGTCGCCGAGCTGGAGTCCGGGTACCTGGTGGAGTTCTCCTGTGATGTCGAATGGATTGTGGATGTGGAGTGTGTCTGTTCTGGAGATCACTACGCCTTTGTCTGCCGTCACTGTGACGGTGTGCAGAGTGTCTGCTGTGACCGGCTGCTCTGCAGGTTCAGCCGGGCGGCCTGCAGAGAGCAGTCCCGCCGAAATCAAAATAGAAAATAACATTATGTAACGCCTTACAGAAGCCTGCCCCCGGGCCTCATAGTTTGACTTATCATGGCAGGTCTTCGGACTCATCCCCACTCATTGCGCCTTCTCACAATCCCTCCGGATTGCAATGGCTTCGTGCAAGGTGTTACAGGACATACCGCTGCGGGCACAGTTCCGGCCTTTCACCGGATTCCCTTTTCAAGACTGTCGTCTCACCATAATCTGCAGCAAAGGTATGTAATTATATACAAAATGACACCATCTGTATACTAATATGATTTCGGTCACTACACGTTACTCATAATTTTACCGGTGAGAGATAATGAATCTTCTTGGACAGGAATATGAGGACTTAGTCGAAATTATTATTAATTTTGTATGCACGAATGACATATTTGTCAGGACGCAGGTAAAGGTTACTAATTAAAATCATAGCCATGAAAAAGATTTTATTATACGCGGTCGCTATGCTCATCAGCGTGGCAGCTTTTGCTCAGAAGAAGGGAGACATGTATGTATCCGGCTTTTTCTCAGCCGACCTTGGATCATACTCAGTCAGCTCATCTGACTGGCATCCATTCGAGTCATCATTTGAGGCAGGAGCCAAGTATGGTTATTTTGTCGCTGACAAACTTCGCCTCGGTATGGAAGTGTCGGTCCCATTCACAACTTCCCTCAATGAAGAGATGGATGGTGAATCATATAGATATAACACCTTATCACTTCTTATTAGTCCTAATGTTGCCTATTATGTGCCAATGGGAGATAATTGCCATTACACACCAGAATTAGGCTTCGGGTATCAGATTGACAAGCAGCAGACCAAAGGAACTGAATTGTACGCATCAAGTTCCAACTCAACAACCTGGGGTGCCTATCTTGATATCCTTGCATTCGAGTTTAAAGTATCCGAGAAACTTTCCATCGGTGCAAATCTCGGAGGTATCAGTTTCGCTTCGTCAAACTATATTTATTCAGAAACTGAAACATATAAGATAAATCAGTTCGTTTGCGACTTCAGCAATGTTATCGTAGACTTCAAATACTATTTCTAGCAGAAACTGACATACTAAATAAAACCGAGGCCAACTGACACAACTCAGCTGGCCTCGATTCTTTCAATCACGACGTTGCACGGACTACTTGATCTCAAAATGCTCCTTGTGTTGCGCATCTTCTATAAATTATAGGACATCCATATGCTTTCTCAATAAATTCAAGGAGTGGTTTCGTGTGTAGTGAAAGTCTATTCTTTTTAATAGTGTGTTCCCATTCGGTTTCGATGCAAATTATTCCATGCTTACTCATATATGACAAGTTTTGTGTGTTTACAT
>CANBDZ010000166.1 GCA_947367375.1 uncultured Bacteroidales bacterium
TCCTATCACAAAGTTCTATAACCAGGATTTGGAATTGGATTATGAAAAAGTAAGGTCATGTCCGCAGATATCTGTCTCTATCAACACTGACGATTTAGGCGTATTTGACACAAACTTAGAAAACGAATATGCATTAATGGCCATCGCAATGGAAAAGGAGAAGGACGAAAACGGTGCACCACTATATTGTAGTCGCAACATCTACAACTGGTTAGAGGCTATTCGTCAGATGGGTGACGAACAACGATTTATAGGCTTATATGAATAACACATAAAATGAATATATATGACAGATTACAGAAGTCTTATTAGCCGTATCGAAGATAGATACAATCCGGAATTGATTACTGAAGCAACAAACCGTACTATAGCGTCTATTGCTGGTATTGATAGAGATGTAGCTAAGTACGTCAAATTGGCTATGAACGAGGTTGACCCGCTCTATACTCAAAAGACATTGGATGCTGGAGAAAGTGCTAAAATGAATTTGCAGGAAGGACTTGCATATCAAGTGGACTTCCGATATCAAGGCTCGGTTATGACACGTACACATATCAAAGGAGTAAGTGACATTGACCTGCTTACAATCACAAAAGTATTTCAAGATACCGACTATACCAAAGCAAAAGAGCTTGTGGACAATAACCCATACTCCTATTCAAGTGATGTTGCGCGTGTAAGAGCTTGGGTGAATAATTTTTCCAGATATACCGGAGATGCGAATGGAAATTTGAGGCAGCTCAGATTCGATGACGAAAGAGTTCTCAAATCTAAATACACCATCTGCGATACCACAAAGCCTAAAGCAATTAAAATAACCAATCAGCATTACCATCGTGACGTTGATGTAGTTGTTGCATCCTGGCATGATTCACTTGATTATATTAAAGGTTTTGGAGACCCTTATAGGGGTATCTATATTTATGACAAAGACAACAACAGGAGACTCGGACCGGATTTTCCTTTTTTAAGCATTGATAGAATCAACACAAGAAGCATATATACAGAAGGAAGATTAAAGAAGATGATACGGTTTTTGAAGAATGTAAAAACTGATTCTGAGTGGCCAATTGATCTTTCAAGTTTCGATATAAATGCGATTTGTTACGACATTAATGTCAACGAGTACAAAGACTCACACTATCTTGACTTAGTTCGAGTTGTATGGATGAAGTTGTTTACTCTATGCTTGAATGAAACAGAGGCAAACAACCTGAAGTCCGTAGATGGCACCGAATATATCTTTAGAGACAAACCATCTAAAATGGCGAGCCTCAGAAGACTGAGAGACGAAGTAAGTAAAATTTATAATGAAATAAAATAATGAAAGCACGTATTTTTATTGGATCCTCAATAGAAGGGCTCCCCGTTGCTCAAAGAATAAAGGAATACTTTGAGCCTGAATATGATTGTTATATATGGAATGATGGCATTTTCAAATATAACGAAGGATTCCTTGAAACACTGATTAAGTCTGCAAGTCTATTTGATTTCGGATTTATGGTTTTTGCTGCAGATGATGTATCACGTATCCGCGATAAAGAATACATCACTACACGCGACAATGTCTTATTTGAGTATGGACTATTTTTAGGTAGAGTAGGTCTTGATAAAGCTTATATAATCAAGGATAAAGAAGTAAAGATTCCATCTGATATGCTGGGAATAACCTTGCTCGAATATGAAACAACTGCAAATGAGGATGGGGCTAAAGTACCAAATGATGATTTTGAAAACCATTTATCGGAGCTTAAAAAGAATATAGATGAGAAAGTTGCATTAGGGTACTTAGGACTTTTCCCTTCAACAGTAATTGCCATCTCATATTTTGAGAACTTTATCAAATTGCTTACTGATGAAATAATGAGACAGGGAGATTCCATCAAGATTGGAGACAATACATATAAATCTGCTAGAATTCGCGTAGTTATCCCTAAGACATTGGATGCAGATATGAAGCGACAGGCAACGATTTATTTTAAGAAAATTAACTTCAAGTCTTGCCCAATAAATACAGTACACAGAACATATCCGATCTTTGTTGAGTCGACTCCTGCGGACGAACATAAAGACGAAGCAATCATTGCTGATCTTCCTACAATTTTAAATGGTATCGATCAAGCTATTGATATGTATTTCTGCACAGGACATATTGGAAAGAGCCAGGAGCAGCAACTCACCGAAGAGCGAGAGTTAAACAATTTCACAAGAGTACTGAAACTTTTGATATCGCGAGATGCATATTGCCGTGAGATTGTTGAAATTGTAGACGAGGAGAATATTCCTATCGTTTAAGTATATAGATATACCAACAACTGAAACTTTTTCCTGCCCCTGAAAGAATCTTTCTTTTAGGGGCATCTTTAATCCATTGATAATCAAAATGTATCTCTTTAACAATCCTCCATTGATCAAGAGGAAGAACACCAACATTAGTTTCCATTATCTTTTCAATACTTAAATACAGAACTAATCTCAGGATAATCCTTTGCAACACGTTTTCTTGTTATCACCCCGTCAGTCAGGAAAGTTACTCCGCCGTTGTTTCTGTTGAGAGAGATTGCAGTAGTCCTGGATGTAAGGTATAAGGCTTCCCTCATTTCTTCCAAGACCTTGTCCGGGCAGAGAAATGGCAGCTCAGCAAACATCTGTATTTTCTCTTTCATCTGATCTTCTGGTGCTGAGGTCAAAACCAGCACCTCATATCCCTGTTTCTTCAGCATTCTGAAATTGACCATATACCTAGTCCAGAATAGTAGATTACCTTCAGGCAGATCGTATAAAGATATTATAGCCCATGTCCCCCTAGTCAAATCAGGATTTGGCTTGTCATCTGCACCTAACATAGGAATAGTAGCGCGCCCCTTCATTTCCTCTTCTGTAAGTTCCCAATAATCTCTCTGCTCAACAATCTCAGTTCCGATCTTATAGTCAGTAAAGTCTATTATAGGTATATAATACCACGAATAAACAGCAAAGCCTGCCATAAGGGCAACAGAAGAAGCAAAAGCAATATATTGCCACATCTTGGTCTTAACAGCTTCCCATAATGGGAAATAAGCAAACCACAGCATTCCCATCAGGACAATGTTCTTTATGAACGTTTGCCAGTGAGTCAGATGAATTGCCTCGCCGAAACATCCACAATGCATCTGAGGGTTCCAGATTACAAGAGCGAGCGAAACAAGAGTGAATGTAATCTGCATTCCCAGCATAATCCATCGGGTAATCCTTGGCCACACACAGAACACAGCTGCAAATCCGACAGCCGTCTCCAATGCACCAAGAACCACTCCTAGAATCTTCGCCACAAATACAGATTCTGGCAAATGCATAAAACGGAAGTAGGCCTCTACAATCAGGCCTGTTCCAACAGGATCCATAACCTTCAGCAAGCCGCTCGCCACATAGACCAGGCCTACTACTATCGAGCAACATTTCCTAAACATTGTATTCATTCTTTCTCTTTATACTTTTTAAGACAAACACCGGCAGAACCAGAATGACGGCAATGACAGAGAAGACCATTCCGCCTATGGTTCCTATGGCGAAATCAAACCAGAACACTTCCTGAGGGCCGTCTGTAAGGAACGGAATCAATCCGAGAACTGTAGAGATTACGGTCAGCATTATCGGATTGATTTTTCTGCCGAACGCCTTTACATAGCCGCGTATTCCTGTCAGCTCAGGATTATGTTGTATCACATCCTTATATGTAAGCACAATATAGATTCCGGCATTCACGACAATTCCACATAGCATCACGAATGCCGCAAATCCGCCCTGATCAAAAGACAGATCGGACAGGCCGAAGGTCAGGAACAGACCGATGAATGAAATTGGTATCATAAATATCACAGCCAGCGGAAGGCGAAGCGATTCAAAGGTCATTGCAAGCACCACGAAGATCACTGCCACTATCAGGAAAATCAGCCAGGCATACTTGTCCTTGTTCTCATCCCACCATCCTCCCTGTGGATTATGCGCCTTATAGCCTATCGGAAGAATCTCATCATTCATATGTTCCACAGCCTTGTCGATTACTCTTTTAGACAGTTCATAACTGCCGATGAAATCAAAACAAACATTTATCTCGTATGACTGATGACTCTTGCTGATACTTACTCCCGAAAGCCTTTTCTCAATGCTTCCTATATCCTGTAAAGGTGCAGCCACATCGCCCGTGCTTACCGGAGTGTGAAGAACGTGCCAGTAGTCATACTTCTCGATCTCGGATGAACGTAGTACGACCTCGGTCATCTCACCCTCCGTATTGACAGACGATATTGGACTGTCATAGAGTTGCGAAGCAAGTGCGGAATAATACTGATAAGGATTGATGTCAGCCACGGCCATTCGTTCGAAGTCGTATTCCATATTGAACTCTGTCTTTGGCCGTCCGTCCCATCCTGCGCCCCACACTTCCGCTCCGGATACCCTTCGATTCTGTGACAGATGTTCTGCAAGATATTCAGCATATCGTTTCAACTCCTGATAGTTGTATCCCTTGAGAGTGATTCTGTGTGATTTGAAATTTGTCACGATATTATTGTTGAACCCGTTGTCATCTATTCCATATATTGACCAGTTTGCACCTCCAAAGTTTATAGCCATTGAGGTTACCAAAGACTTGAGCTGTGAAGGGAAAGCCGTATCCTCATATTCCGGCTTGAACTCCACAGTGATAGAGGCATTAGAATATGATGAAACATCTGTAGTGAACACCTTTATCTCATCAAACCCTGCAAGATAATTCTCCATCGACTTGACCACCTCGTTCAACTGATGTACGGTACATCCCTCAAGCATTCCGGCATTGATATGCAGAGTCTTCTGCTGAGGCTCACGATAGAAGTTCGATCTTCCAAGGGCTCTGTAAAATGCTCCGAAAGAGGAGCCTGCGATCTTGTCAATCGTCTGCCTGTTGTCAGCATATGGTCGCCAAGAGACAACCTTTTCCACACCCTTCTGCCAGAGGTTCTTGTCATTCTTCTTCTCCATCTGTGCGGAAGTCGGAAGCACGCAAAGAGGCAGACCGAAGGCCGCAACGAACACAACAACATATACCCACCTGTGCTTCAGTCCCCATCCTATATATCTTCCATAACGTCCGGCACGTCTTGCCTGACGTCTGCGCTTTCTCATTGACGATACAGAAGCCGAAGTCTGCACCGGAAGATAATCCATCAGAGCAGGAATGAATAGCCACGATACAGCAAGAGAAACTGCGAGATTAAGCGAAATGACCCAGATGAAGTCCTTCAGGTTTGCCTTCTCGCTCTCCGGCAGAAGCAGGACCATCAGCAGGGCTGCAATCGTCGTCCCCAC
>CANBDZ010000167.1 GCA_947367375.1 uncultured Bacteroidales bacterium
TTTGTGGCTTTTGCCCTCCTGCTTCTGTCTTCCTGCAGCACCACCCGTGTCCTGAAGGAGGATCAGTATCGTCTGCAAAAAAACAAGATCGAGATCACCAACGACAAGAAGTTCAATCCCGGCAGACTGAACAAGTACCTCAAGCAGAATGAAAGCCTCGGCTGGAGCCCTTTCCTTTACGTCTACAACTGGAGCAACGGAAAAGACGGATCCTGGGACAGGTTCGTTCACAAGATCGGAAAAGCTCCTGTCATCTACAATCCAGAACTTGTTGAGACCTCGGTAGAGAACATCGAAAATCACCTCGAATACATAGGTTATTATAATTCAAGGGTCAACGCTGAGATCCACACCAACGGAAAGAAGGTGAATGTCAAGTACAATGTGACCTTGGGCAAGAGATTCCCGATAATGGACATAAGGCTGCACCTTCCGGAACACGGTGAGTTCAAAGATGCCTTCCTTGCAGACACCTGTAACATGGGCATCAAAAAGGGAGATTTCCTTGCAGAAAGCACTCTGGAGACAGAAACCGTAAGATCAAGCGGAATTCTCAGAAATCAGGGTTTCTACGACTTCAGCAAGAACAACTACTTCTTTGAAGCCGACACTCTCAGCGTACCAGGCAAGGCTATCCTTGACCTGACAATCAACGAATACACCAGAAACGAGTCGCCAAGGGAGGCAGAGCCTATCCGCCGTTTCTATATCAATGATGTGACCATCTCCTATCCGGAAGATCTGTCCATCAAGGAAAACGTTCTGCTGAACTTCAACACGATAGTTCCAGGCGATCTCTATGATGAAGATGCCGTAAACAACACATATTCAAGACTTTCGGGCCTTGACGTATTCAGCAGCGTTAACATCGGAATGGATAGGGTAGACACCAACAAGGTGAACTGTGCGATCAACCTGATACCTTCAAAGCTGCAGGGAGTCAAGTTCGACCTTGAGCTCTCCACCAACTCTTCCGGACTTTTCGGTATATCACCACAGTTCTCATATTTCCATAAGAACATCTTCCGCGGAGGAGAGTGGCTGAACCTCAGCTTCATGGGTAACCATCAGTTCAAGTTTAACGACAATGTGCGTTCAAACGAACTCGGAGGTTCCGCAAGCCTCAGTCTGCCACGCTTTTTCCCTCTTCCTTACAGACTTTTTGACGAGGACATTCCGCGTACAGACATCAGCGTCTCTTACAATTATCAGAACAGGCCTGAGTACCAGAGAAGTATGATTTCCACTTCATATGGTTACAACGGCAACATCCACAGGAAGTACTACTATCAGATCTATCCTCTGCAGCTGAACATCATCAGACTCTTTGATATGGACGAGGACTTCTACAACACCCTCGCCAACGACCCGTTCCTGAGAAACGCCTACCAGGACCACTTTGACTTGGGATCCGGTGCTACATTCTATTACACGACAAACAGTGCAAACATTCCTGACGAAACGTATTTCTACACAAGAACTCAGTTCGACATTGCCGGCAACATGCTCAGTGCCTTCAATTCGCTTATGAGAGAAGACGCACAGGGTTCGAGAGTAATATGGAATACGCCTTACTCACAGTATGTGAGAGGAGAGGTGACGCTCGGCAAGACCTGGGTATGGGGTAAAAGATCAGGACATTCCATAGCCACAAGATTCATAGCCGGAGCCGGTTATGCATACGGAAACTCTACAGCGCTTCCATTTGAGAAGCACTTCTACGGAGGAGGATCAAACAGCCTCAGAGGTTGGCAGGTAAGAACCGTAGGACCTGGTACATCACCAATGGACAACTCCTTCGTCATCCCAAATCAGACCGGAGATATGAAGCTCGAAGCTAACATCGAGTACCGTTTCGACATTGCCTGGAAATTCGCCGGAGCTGTGTTCGTCGATGCGGGAAACATCTGGATGCTTGAGCACAAGGGAGTAAAGGAGATGGAATCATCTATCTTCAGGTGGAAGAATCTCGGAGACAGCATTGCAGCCAACTGGGGACTTGGAATGCGTCTGGACTTCGGAATCATCCTCCTTCGTATCGACATGGGTATGAAATTCCACGATCCAGCTCTTGAAAACAAGTGGATCGGTCCTGAAGGATGGCTCAAAAGGGACAACTACGCTATCCACTTCGGAGTCGGCTATCCTTTCTAAAAGAATTATTTACCGTAGTATTTCGGCCAGAGATTTTCAAGACGCGCTCTCAGTGCGTCTTCCTGTTTATTTTCAGCCGGTTCGTAGAACTTGTGTCCCTTAAGCTCCTCAGGCATAAACTCCAGATCGGCAAAATGGCCCGGATAATCGTGCGCGTACTTATATCCGTCTGAATAGCCAAGCTCAGCCATGAGCTGAGTAGGAGCGTTTCTCAAATATAAAGGAACCGACGCCATCTGCGTCTCCTTAGCCATTGCAAGTGCCTCGTTAATCGCCTTATATGCAGAATTGCTCTTAGCTGAAGAAGCAAGGTATATGGTACATTCCGCAAGCGGAATACGTGCCTCAGGCATACCGATAGTGTGCACGATCTGGAAGCAGGAATTGGCAAGAAGCAGGGCATTAGGATTCGCCAGGCCGACATCTTCGGCCGCGAGAATACAGAGTCTGCGTGCAATGAAAAGAGGATCTTCACCACCGTCCAACATACGGGCAAGGTAATAAATCGCAGCGTTAGGATCGCTTCCACGGACGCTTTTTATGAAGGCGGAGATCACATCATAGTGCATTTCGCCACCTTTATCGTAGATTGCAGTGTTTTCTTGCAAGCAAGAAGTAACCACTTTATTATCAATAGTTATAACAGAGTTGTTACCGAAAGATCCGACCACAATTTCAAGGATATTCAGGAGTTTTCTCGCATCTCCGGCGGCGTGGCGGAAGAGAGCGTCAACCTCCTTGACCTTGATGTTCCTGTGCTTCAGGATCTCGTCGTGCTTGAGGGCACGATCAAGAAGCATCTGAAGGTCGTCCTTGCCGAGTGACTTCAGAACGAAGACCTGACAACGTGACAAAAGGGGAGTGATGACCTCAAAGGAAGGGTTCTCTGTTGTTGCACCGATCAGGACGATTGTACCGTCCTCCACAGCTCCAAGAAGAGCGTCCTGCTGGGACTTGTTGAACCTGTGGATCTCATCGATGAAGAGGATCGGAGATGTACCGTTTGAAAACAGAGAGCTCGAACGAGCCTTCTCAATCACATCTCTTACGTCCTTGACACCTGCACTTACAGCAGACAGGGTGTAGAACTCCCTGTTAAGGGATTTAGCCACGATACGCGACAATGTGGTCTTGCCCACGCCCGGAGGGCCCCAGAGAATGAATGAAGAGAGGTTACCGCTCTCTATCATATTTCTAAGGATACATCCAGGTCCTATAAGATGGCGCTGACCCACATAACCGTCCAGGTCCTGCGGGCGCATTCGTTCAGGGAGAGGGGGCAGCATTCTGCTGCGACCGATATTATCGTCGTTAATCATATTTCTTTACCAAAGTCTGCGTCTGTAGCGATACATTCTACAAATTTAGCAAAACTTCCGTATTTTTTGCTAAATTAGCGAAGTTAATCTGACCCCGACATGACACCAGTCACACGAACCCTGCTACTTATCTGCGCTGCAATGACGTTATGCACAAACGCCATTTGCCAGCCTAAAACTGCAGGAACTTCGTACAGTTTCTCAGGTGTCGGTCTCACCTACGAGTACTTCACTTCAGACGACACATTCGTACAGCTGCAACTTAGAACAGATTCTGTCAAAGATGCCCCGACAAAGGGTAATGAGCCATGCTTCGCCGCTTCAGCTACATGGAACATCATATACAAAGACATCACTTCCCGCAACGGTAATGTAATCCATCTGACAGCAGGCCCGGGACTTATTGCTGGTATATCTGATGACTTTGTATCCGGACGAGGTCCCTTCGCCGGCCTTGCCGGACGCTTCGGTGGCGAATGTGCCTTCGACAGAAGGATAACCCTGTCAATCACTGTCACTCCTATGCTTGGAGTACACCTTTCACGAGTGGATGACTACATAAACATGAAGCTGTTCCGCAAGGGAATCAGCTATGCAATCATGCCTGAGATAGGCGTCAAATACACTTTTGGAAAATGAGACGCATACTTGTCATATTATTGATGTTAAGCTCATTTAACATTAGTGTTTTCGCACAAAAGGAGGGCGAGAAGGCCTATCCTGCGTTTACTTTCGGTGCAGAATGGAGTGCTGCGGCCGATCTCTGGTCCGGCTTCCACTACAACTTCTTCGCTCCTGAAGGCTACAGGGTAGACCTGCGTGGAAACAGCTTCAACTACAGGAACGACTCGGAAGCATATGTCCATTTCGGCTACAATTTCAACGAAAACTGGAACCTTGCCCTTTATGTGGGCTACGCCGGAGTCGGCGAAATGTCAGCTGTAGCACCGATAACCTTACGCGGCACAAGATACTTTGGAAGAAACCCGATGGCAGACAGATGGTTCACCTTCCTGGATCTCGGAAGCGGAATCTGCCTTAAAAGACCTGTTCAGGAGATTCTGTCTGCAAAGACAGGCTGCGGCTACCGACTCTCATTGAGCAGGGACACAAAACTAGACTTACTCCTCGCGGCAAGATCGATATATTCACATAAAAATATAACATACGACGGCGTACCTATAGATCCCGACAGGACCAATCGCAACGATTTCATCATCGCCGGCGTCACCTTGGGAATGGCAGTGGTATTTTAATATGAAATAATATAAAAACGCAGATATATGGCTATAAAACTTACAATGGCAAAGACAGAACGCATCCTGTTCTGTGGAAGCAAATGGTGGGGCGATCCGGACATGCCCGAAAACATGCAGTATCCGACAATGACAGTGACAGAAGACGGCGAGAGCTTCGACTATCCTCTGACTTTCCTGTGTCAGATAAACTGCGAGGACATAGCACCTTACGACAAGGAGAACAAACTCCCTCACGAAGGTATGCTGTACTTCTTTGCAGCTGTGGATGACTACATCGGCTACGAATCACCCGTAGAAAACGGCCCCGGCGAATGGCCAAAGGGACGTGTCGTGGTAAAATATGCAAAAGCCATCAATTTCGAGACCTTCAACACATGCATGCTCACCGACGATGACGATCAGTCTCTGACAGATCCTGAGCTGGAAATCACCTTTTCAGAGTGTGCTGACGATGCTCCGGTATGCAGACTACTTGGCAAGCCATCGAGTGCAGAGACCACTGAAGCAATGCCTGAAA
>CANBDZ010000168.1 GCA_947367375.1 uncultured Bacteroidales bacterium
CTGATACACTCCGTCCTCAACCTTGCGTTTAAGTATGCCGTAGTTAGGACGTGTCTCACCCTCCTTGAAACCGCTGATTATATCTACATAGATGTCTTCATCACTGATTGCGATGTTGTTCCTCATTGCGTAGTCCAATAGTTCCTCCCTCTGTCTGTCAGTCTGTTGCATAGAGGTGGAAATTCTGATGTAGATTGCCGTCTTGCGGTTCTTGTCTATCTCTCCGAATATTGACATAATTCCTTATCTTTGTGGGTATGGAAGCAAATTTAACTAATATAGACGGTAAGTCCAAATTTAAGGATGTGTCAATCGCACCTATGCATAGCTGCGAGCACCTGCTGAACGCTACTATGGTGAAGATGTTCGGATGTCCCCGTTCGAGGAATGCACATATAGAGAAAAAGAAATCGAAGTGCGACTATCTGCTTGATGCTGAGCCATCTGCGGATGTCGTAGCAGAGATAGAGAGAAAGGTCAATGAGGTGATTGCTGCAGGATTGCCGGTCACTATCGAATTCATGAACCGTGAGCAGGCGGCTTTGCTTGTCGACCTGAGTAAGCTTCCGGAAGACGCGTCCGAGACACTCAGGATCGTGAGGATAGGGGATTATGATGCCTGCGCATGCATAGGAGCCCATGTTTCGAACACATCGGAAATCGGCTCATTCAGAATAATCAGCCATTCATATGCAGACGGAGTGTGGCGCGTCAGATGGAAGGTCGCAATAATCTAAATCCCTCTCGGAAGTTATTCCAAGAGGGATTGATGTGCTCCGGACGGGAATCGAACCCGTACGGACATTTCTGTCCACGGGATTTTCTTGCTACTCTTGCTTTTACACAAGCCGGCTTCATCCGTAATGCTAAGCCGTTGTAGTCTGGACTATTTCTTGACCGTGCACCGGCTGTGCTTTCGCACTTGCCTTTTGCGTTTAGGCCCTCCCTGTATAGTCTCTACGCCATTTATCAGCCTGAGCTGAATTTAGTGAGCCGTCGCCAAAGCCTGCATTTCTGCAAGCGAGGTTTCCGTTTGTTAGGGGAGTTCTACTCTCAAAGTTTCCTTTGAGGCACTCTGTAAGGCAGTTTCTTCTGCCGATTAAAGTCCCGCGTGTCTACCTATTCCACCACCAGAGCGATGATGCGGGTGCAAAGATAATGTAAAAAACGGGAATTGTGAGAATCTTTTTCGTAATTTTGCGTCTATGAAGAAGTACAAAGACAAGAAGTCCGGCAAGAGGGTCGTCGAGGTGGGCGATCTGAGTTTCATAAGTGACAGGAACCATCGCTACGGATGGCTGGGACTCCATTTCAGACACCATCGCCTGCGCCTTGCTCTCAAGAGGGCAGACAAAGTCATCGCAGCAGACCATCAGTCTGCCAAGGATGTAGTCAAGTACTACTTCGTTCCGAAGGACAAGATCGTCCTGAAATAGATTTCAAAATAACAGCTCACTTGTCATCTCCAGAACTGCTCGGGATCATGGGTGGTGATTTCTTTGCCGCTGAATGTTTCAAAACCTTCCGGAACGAGAGCATAATACCTGCTCCTCAACTTTGATTCAGGGAATGTGGTGTAATCTTCCTGATAAAATCCGAGATCACCCCAGCAACAGAACCAATAGGTATTTTTAGCCATATAGGCATGGTAGTATGTTATTTTTGAAATCGGGTTGTCAAAGTTGTAGTACACAACTACTTTCTTATCGTTGATAAAATGTTCGCGAATCTCAGCAAGAGATAACAGATTTCCCTTCCTGTCGGTTATATAACGTTTCATATCGGTATCGATCATAACCCATTTTCCTGTTTCCGGCAGCCATACTTCATTTACAACATGACAGTCGTTGTCATTCCTGTCATATGGCAGACATGTGATGTATCTTGCCTTGATTCCAGCAGCAGTCAATAATTCAAAGGTGAGAATGCTATGCAGGCGGCAATTGAATGCAGGGGCAACGGTTTTAGTGTATTCCCAAAGTCCGATTGCATTTACATATTTCGGATATTCCTTCTGGTTGTCATGTGGAATGTTATTCGCCACAAATTCACCTATCGCCAATGTCTTTTCCCAAGTTGAAGCACCTGCGTCATAGAGAGTATCAAGACAGAAATAGTCCATGATTTCTTCAGCTCTTTCGGGATATGGCACATGATTGATTTCAATCGTTGCTGTATCTGCCTTGTAACTTCCTGCTTCGCGAAGCAATTTTACCATTTCGTCATATCGAACCTTATTTGTTCTGTCAAATCTTATATCGATGACTTGATTCTTGATACCGGACACTTGTAATTCATATCCCGACAATGCAAGTTTTACAGCTGCTATCAGGACTGCCGCTCCAATAACGATAAATACGATTCTGATAATTTTCCAAATAGACTTCATAAATGTTTTTTACTACATACGACGATTGAATATGCGATTTGTTGCAATAATTTACGGAAACATCTCTTCCAGGATTGCCAGGTCCATTCGCAGCATCCTTCGAAGCTGCTGGTTTGAGGCGTTGTAGTTGAAGTGCATGTGACGGGCGGTGTCGATCTTTTGCTGTGCGCTTAGTTGCGAAGTCGTTTTGACTGAGTACTCTTTGCTGATGTGCGAGCATATTACTGAATAGAGTTCCTCGTCAGTGAGGAAGATAGTGTCTTTTAGTCTGGAGGCTATCTGGCTGAAGGCTTCGGCGTTACGTGTGAGCGAGTTGAAATAGCTTCTGGCGTCTCTGAACATACTTTCTCCGAGTTTGATGTCGCAGAAAGATGGGATGAAGGGCAGTGAGCCGACCTCGAGCAGGTCAGAAAAAGCCAAGACATCTCTTGTGTGAAGCAGACTCCTTTGAATCTTGATTTTGAGCTTTCCCAAGGGTGAGGTGTTCAGATGTTGAAGCCAAGGGCAGAAATATGCGCAACCTCCTCCCCAGGGATATGAATTAGGAGTATATGCCGGATTGGCAACAAAAGCGTTGCGGTTGGCGTAGATGATTTCGTTACGCAGTGCCTGGAGGCTTTCTATAGGCAGAATTTCCATTTTGAATTGGCTCCAATCAATTTTTTTGTCTGTTTTGGCAAAGATGTTCTTGAGCCGAGCATTAAATAACTCAAAGACTCTGATGCATTCTTCCTTTTGCCCAGCTACAATAAGATGGATATGATTGGTCATCAGTTCAAAAGTAAGACCACGTACCCTTTTGCATAAGTACAGTGATGTGGCTAGGCTCCACATACCAGTTCTAAATTCTTCTTGATTGCAGAATAGATTCTGCATTTTAGTACCATCTGTGTATAAATGCCAGTATGGTCCATTGTTGAAAAATATGCTTTCGCAAATTCTTTCCTTATCGGAGAATGTCAGAGCACTAAAATCCTTCTTCATATATACATTCGTTTAATATTGCCATTTCTGTCCACCAGGACCACCTATTTTGTGGACAGAAGTATCATTTTGAGCGTTCTGTCCACAAAAAGAGCCCTTTGGGTGGACAGGAGACTGTTTGGATCCCCAGTCAAGCCGGGGATGATTATGCTCGCCCTACAGCCCCCAATGTTGCAACACTGATGCGCACATCTGATGGTAATACTGCCCTTAGGGCAATATAGCAGGCCAGGGCTGTTGAGCCGGTAGTAAAAACGTCGTCCACGAGCAGTACGTGTGTCAAAGCCTCAGCCCCACTCTCCTCTTCCATCAGGGCCTGTATCTGCTCAGCTACGGCCTCAAATGCTCCCTTGACATTTGCAGCCTTTGCTTCCAGACCTAGTCTGGTCTGGGTGGCAGTCCTTTTTGTACGCACCAGCAAGTCTGTTCTCACGGGTACTCCCATTGCCGAAGCGAGACCGTCCGCTATGGCCTCAGCCTGGTTGTAGCCTCGTTTCAGACGACGCAGCCAGTGGAGCGGGACCGGTATGATCAAGTCTACGTCATCAAAGTGCGGACACTCAACCATTTTGTTTCCCAAAATGTTCCCAAAATACCTGCCGGCGCTGATGTCTCCGTGGTATTTTATATGATAAGGAATCTTCTTATATGGTGCTTCTTCGCGATAGACAAACAGTGCCACAGCGAAAGCGTAGGACTCTTTTCTCTCTCCGATATTCTTTTGTATCAGGTCATTGAATCGATCTGCCATCTGGTTGTGGGACTGCAGCCAGAAATATGTCAGCGGCATCTCCATAAGACACTGAAGGCACAAGTGCTTTTCCTGCAGGTTCAGCCTGCGCCCGCAGACTATACAGGTACGCGGCAGCAGAAAATCCGCAGCGGCTTTCAGATATATCTTTAAAGTAACAGCAGTAACCTTCAAGAACTTCAAGGCCTTTTCAGACCATAATGTAATCCTCTTTTTCATGCCGGCAAGAAAGCCAGAATCTCTCAGACGATGTTAAAAAAAGAGAAAAACCTTGTTAAAGAAAAAGCAATCTTTTAAAGAAAAAGAAAAACGACGGACCGGAGAACCCGATCCGCCGTGGTTTGGTTTAGGCTTTATATAAGATTGTAATGTGTGTGTTCTAGCAATTCATGCCGCCGCAGCAGCTGATGACCTGGCCTGTGACATAAGCCGAAAGCTCGCTGGCGAGGAAGACAGCCACGTTAGCTACATCCTCCGGTGTGCCGCCTCTTCTGAGAGGGATCTGCTTCTCCCATTCTTTGCGTACTTCCTCAGAAAGAGCTCCGGTCATGTCTGTTGCAATGAATCCCGGTGCAATGCAGTTTGCTCTGATGCCTCTTGAGCCCATCTCCTTTGCAATGGACTTGGTGAGTCCGATCAGTCCGGCCTTTGATGCAGAGTAGTTGCATTGTCCGGCATTGCCTGAAATTCCCACTACGGATGACATGTTGATAATGCTTCCGCCTCTCTGTCGCGCCATCACAGGTGTGCAGGCGTGGATGAAGTTGAAAGCGGACTTCAGGTTTGTAGTGATCACGCTGTCCCACTGGTTCTCGTCCATTCTCATCATAAGGCCGTCCTTAGTGATGCCGGCATTGTTGACGAGGATGTCGATGCGTCCGAACTCCTTGTGCACCTGTGCCACGATCTCGTGAGCACCTTCATAATCGGCAGCGTCGGATGCAAATCCTTTGGCTTTGGCCCCGAGAGCCTCGATCTCTTTAACAAGACTTTCGGCAGCCTCATGCTGAGACCTGTAAGTGAAAGCTACGTCAGCTCCTTCTGATGCATACTTCAATGCAATTGCTCTTC
>CANBDZ010000169.1 GCA_947367375.1 uncultured Bacteroidales bacterium
AGAGAGCGATGAGATTGTCGCAGCTTGCAACCTGGCTTGTGATGAAGAGACTCTCGATATCCTCGATTGTCTGAGCGATGCTTCTTGCCTCAACGTCGTTCTTTGGCTTAGCCTCGCCGAGATACTTCACTGCATTCTCATAGATATTGATTACTGCCTCAGCCTCAAGAGCATCTGCCTTGTACTGGTCAACCGCTGTGTTGAGCTGGAAAAGGAAGATGTTAGGTCTTGTCTGATCCTTAGTCTTGCCAACGATCTCAGTAAGACCTGCAAGAAGCTCAGCAGGATTACCCTTCATATAGTTATACATATCGAGGGCCTTATTGTTAAGTGAGCTTACAGCATACTTTGGCCAATATTCAACTCTCTGGTCATAGATAACCATGAGTGAGTCGATAAGCTGATCCTTATAAGCCGCATTCTTTGCATTTGCCTGAATAAGTCTTCTTACGAGAGTAGTACCATCTGAAAGAAGTGAATATCTTGCAGTTGGAGGACAAATGTTATACGCCTTTCTCCAGTTAGGAAGAGCGGCATCATAGTTCTTCTGCTTGTAGTACTCAGTGTAGTATGAGAGATACTTGATACACTCGATACTGTCTGGTCCGAATTTTCCCTGAGCAGATACCTTGCTGCTGAACAATGCTGCAGCAGCTACAAAAATCAACAGTGCAATTTTTTTCATAGAGTATTATTTGTGTTTTTAATATTTTACTGATACTGTACTTTTCGGAACCAGATGTCGTGGATGTTGAATCCTATGACAAATGAAACGTATCTTTCACGGATCATTGAAGGATTCTTCATATTCGCCCTCTGTCCTATGTCCATTCCAAGACTGATTCCGTTGTGGTAATTATGAACCGGCAAGGTCATACCGAACGTCACACCCATTGAATTGATGTTATTTCCGTCGAGTTTGTAATATGACTGGTCATAATATGCTCCAAATCGGTAAGTACACCTCTTGAAATAGTATCTGATGTCATTTCTGTTAGGAATGAACTCAAATCCTGCTCTGAATGACTGTGAAACAGTAGAGCTGAATGTCGACTGACCGGCTACATTAAAACCTGAAGTCTTGTCAAATCCTGAATTAGACCAATCTGATCTGATATAGTTTAATTCAGCACTCCACTTTTCACCATTCTTTACTGAAATTCCTACTCCTATCTCATCACCGAACTTCATTCCTGCGGCAGAAAGAGTGTCCACTGTGTATTTCAATGAGTCCACTACATTGGACTGTGTCGCATATCTGAAGTTCTTTGAATATCCTTTCATATCAGTACCGAGGCGGTAAGTAGCTCCGATAATCATAGACATATCGCCACCGAGACGCTGCTCGTACTGAAGTCCGAACTTTCCAGTCAATCCCCTTACAGTGATTTCGTTACCTGAATTCAAAGATCTGTAAGAATCGTTTGAATAGTTCATGTTGGTGATCTTGTCCAGGTTACCGAAATAGTAGATTGCCTCTGCACCCACTGAGAGATTCTTCCACAAAGTCACACCAGCTCCTACGAACGCCTGATAAACACTTCCGTTTCCATAAGAATCATACTCGATGTTTCCGGTGTTGCCGATGATTCCCGGATCTGTCTCAACAGATGAGAAATCATAGCCGACGTTGCTGAATGGAGTGAGACCTACCATGAAGGCTGATGACCTGTAGATAGGGAATGTCATTACAAAGTCGTAAATGTTGAACGTGTTATGTGCGGATCTGAGATCTCCCTGTCTGAAGACAGTGTTGTGTGCATCAAGACCAAAGTCTGCCATAAACGACAAAGAATCCCTTGCTGTCACAGCAGCCGGATTCGTAATATTAATGAATTTACGGTTTCTCGTGGCTATTCCCACACCTCCCATACTCTTGTTAAACGCCGTACCTTCCTTCGCTATATCACCTATACCGTAGATAGAATACGGAGAATACGCGCCATAAGTTCCATCCTGTGCTGACACACAAAAACTTATGACGAGAAACACTGCTACCAGGACTAACCTTTCAATTTTTCTAATCATATTCAACAGCTATTAAAGCCAAACCCATCAATACTAGGTTACAAACTACAAAGATGGAGTTTTTCATCCGTTTTGCAAAATAAATTGCATCACCACCCGTAAAAACGTTTATATTTTCCGGATTATGAGACATATATCCCTCTATTTCAAACATTATGCCTGAAATTACACCGGAAGAGACGGACGTAGCAACATCTGTACCTGTCTCTACAGTTTCCTCAGGAATATCTATAATAGGCAGGGATTTGGCATAGCGGTTGACTGCCTTGAATCTTGTGTGGAGGCCGAGAGAAACATTACCACCCTTATAATGTCCTTCATTATCCAGAAAGTCGACAGTAAGGAGCGTGCCGAAATCAAATATGCTGCAACTTTTGTTATTGAACAGAAATCGGGATGCTATGATGGAAGCCGCTCTGTCCGGAGATATATAGGAAGGAATATTATGACTTGACAATATATCTTCATTCACTATGACGAGCCTTTCGCATTGAGCAGCTATTCTCCTGAGCGACTGCGGTGAAAGATTCCTCACACTGCATAAAACTATAGTCTGAGGTTTTTCCTTAGATGTAAGGGATAGTATGAAGTCCACTATCCCCTCCCCTTGATAGCGGAATATCTTTCCAAGGGTGATGCCGCTTGTCCAGCAGGCTTTGAGGGCTGTGTTTCCTATGTCAATTATAAGATTGGCCACGGTCTATATATATTAAAGTTTCTTCAATAATGAATATGCTTTGGCTATGCCATCAACGTTTCTTGAAACTATTCTCAGTCTGTTGTCATTCTGCTTGAGTTCGAATACATTTGGATTGAGTGTGATTCCCTCAAGCACCTTTGAAAATCTGTCTGAGCGGTAGTACTGCGAGAGCGGGTTGGAAATAAAGAAGGCTATCATCACTCCATTCTTGATGATGATCTTTTCAAAACCGAGCTTTTCGCCCAGATGTCTTATCCTGACGATGTCAAACAGTCTTGAAAGTTCTTCCGGAAGCGGTCCGAAACGGTCTTCAAGCCTTATCTTCATGTTGTCGAGTTCCTTGTCGGATGACAATGAATCGAGCTCCTTATATATCCTTATCTTTTCAGCTGTTATATCTATATAGCTGTCCGGAATAAGTGCAAGCTGGTCTGTTTCGATGGTACAGTCAGAAACATAGCTGTCCTTCTTGTTCTTTGCGGTAAGTCCAGTCTCCACACCGAGTTCCTCCATCGCTTCTGCAAGGATCTTCTGATAGGTTTCGAAGCCCATATCTGTTATGAAGCCGCTCTGTTCTGCTCCAAGAAGGTTTCCGGCTCCTCTGATGTCAAGATCCTGCATAGCTATGTTGAAGCCGCTTCCCAGATCCGAGAACGACTCGATGGCCTTCAGTCTGCGGCGTGCATCTTCGGTTATGGTGAGGAGCGGTGGCACTATAAGATAGCAGAAGGCACGTCTGTTGGAACGACCGACGCGTCCGCGAAGCTGATGCAGGTCGCTTAGTCCTATATTCTGAGCCTGGTTTATTATTATAGTGTTGGCATTAGGCACATCAAGGCCGTTTTCTATGATGGTTGTGCAAAGCAGCATGTCATAGTCTCCGGCCATAAAGTCCAGAATCTTGTTCTCGAGCACCTTAGGCTCCATCTGGCCATGGGCTACGCAGATCTTCATATCCGGAACGAGACGGTGAAGGATGTCGTGGATAGACTGGAGTTCTTCTACCCTGTTATGGAGGAAGAAGAGCTGGCCTCCCCTGTTCAGCTCGTAGTTTATGATCTTCTTTATCTCATCTGAGTCAAAGAGCATTATTTCGGTCTGCACAGGAATCCTGTTAGGCGGAGGTGTGTTTATAATGGAAAGGTCTCTTGCACCCAGAAGCGAGAACTGAAGTGTTCTTGGAATCGGAGTTGCCGTCAGAGTGAGTGTATCCACAGAAGCCTTGAGCTGGCGGAGTTTTTCCTTTGCGCTTACTCCGAACTTCTGCTCTTCATCGATTACAAGAAGTCCCAGATCCTTGAATTCAAAGCCCTTGCCTATCAGTTTGTGTGTACCTATCACAATGTCCAAAGTACCGGCCTTGAGCTTCTTCTGGATCTCAGCCACTTCCTTGGCTGTCCTGAGACGGCTTACATAATCTATGTTGCAAGGAAAATCCTTCAAACGATTCTTGAACGTGTTGTAATGCTGGAGAGCAAGGATGGTGGTAGGCACAAGCACAGCGACCTGCTTGCTGTCGGCCACAGCCTTGAAGGCTGCCCTGACAGCGACCTCGGTCTTTCCGAAACCCACGTCTCCACAGACAAGTCTGTCCATAGGGCAGTCATCCTCCATATCCAGTTTAACTGCAGCTATAGCCTTTTCCTGGTCAGGAGTATCTTCGTACATAAACGAAGACTCAAGTTCCTTCTGCATGAAGGTGTCAGCAGAGAATGCATATCCCTTTGCCGCCTTTCTTTCCGCATAAAGCTTTATGAGGTCCTTTGCTATGTCCTTTACCTTGGCCTTGGTGCTGGTCTTGAGATTCTGCCACACCTTTGAACCTATCTTATGAATCTTAGGAGGCTCTGAATCCTTTGATTTATAGCGTGATATCTTATGCAGGGAGTGTACTGACACAAAAACCACATCATTGTCCCTGTACATAAGTTTCACAACTTCGTGCATTCTTCCCTTGTCGTCCTTCATCCTGACAAGACCTCCGAATATGCCGACTCCGTAGTCTATATGTACGATATAGTCTCCTATAGCAAATGAAGTAAGGTCGTTGATGGTAAGCTGCTCGCTCTTCTCTACACTTCTTCTTATACTTACACGATGGAATCTGTCGAAGATCTCATGATCACTGTAGCAGCAGACCTTATTCTCATGATCTATAAAACCATTATGGATGTTCTTCTTTGCAATGAATTCAGGAAGCACGGCTCCGTCCTGAGAAAGAATGGACTGAAGTCTGTCCAGCTGAGACTGCTTCTCTCCATATATCCTTACCCTGTAGCCTTCCTCGAGCCTTTTCTTGATGTCAGCAGTGAGAAGTTCGAAATTCTTACTGAACGACGGCTGTGGTGAGATATTGAATTTTACAACCTCTTCATTCTGACGCGAAAGCGGCAACTCCATATATACCCTCTTGA
>CANBDZ010000170.1 GCA_947367375.1 uncultured Bacteroidales bacterium
CCCCTTTTCAAGCAGAAGACGGCATACGCGATGTCTTAGGGTCTCGTGGGCTCGGAGATGTGTATAAGAGACAGGCTAATGAAGCTGAAGAGATAATTAATGGGCTCATCAACAAGGACATCAATCTCTATGAAGTTTGTACACAGGTGCGTTCATGCATGGACTACTCACAACGTCTTCAGCTTTACCATTACCTGGTGTCACTCGGTGCATGTGACGGGCTTGACCAGCGCGAGATTGACGTGCTTGAGGTAATTGCCTCGTACATTGGCATCAGCAAGGTAGAAATGGACTCAATCTTTGCACAGTTCCGCCCAAGCAATGACTCAAACTACAGGATTCTGGAAATCACCCCTGACGCCACAAACGAAGAAGTAAAGAAGGCATATCGAAAGATGGCAGTCAAGTACCATCCGGATAAAGTGGCCACTTTAGGAGAAGACATCCAGAAAGCTGCGGAAGAAAAATTCAAGGCTATATCACAGGCTTATGAGGCCATATGCCGTGAGCGAGGAATGTAGAATTCTGGCCCTTGTGTCGCAGTTTAGCACAAGGGCCATATATCTTTGTCGCCAAAAGTATAGGAATTATGGAGGTTCTATTTTCATTTTTAGGCGGATCTGTGATCACAGCTGTCATTGCTTTCATAGTCGCCAAAAACATTATCAGATCAAGGGTCGAACTGACAGGTCAGGCTGCACAGATGAAGGCTGAGTCTGCGTATAAGTCTGAACAGGCAAGGCTAGAGAGCGACCTCAGACACGCAAAAGAGCGTCAGGAGGAGCTTCTGGGACAGATTGAGGCTGTGAAGAAGGACTGCGAAAAGATGGTCGAACAGACAAAGTTTGATCTGCACAAGAGATATACTGACGAGATTGCTGCACGAGAGAAAGCTCATAAAGAAGCTATGGATTCGTTGGAGCTACGCTTTAACGAGACCATGGCCAAGGTTACAGCCCAGGTCAAGTCTGACACTGCCGACATGCTTAAAGCCCAGCAGAAGGAGTTCTCAGAGAGCAGCAACCTCAGCATCGGCCAGATTGTAAATCCACTCAAAGAGAACATCGTAGAGCTTAAGAAAGCGATGGAGGAAGGCAATAAGGAGATGGCCGAGCGAAATGGCGAGATGCGTGAGCGCATCAAGACATTGATGGAGCATAGCGATGCAGCCCGCAAGAGTGCGGACGACCTCGCTGCAGCCTTCAAGCACGGCAACAAGATTCAGGGAGACTGGGGTGAGACCATTCTTGAAGAACTTCTTGCGACTAATGGTCTGACTAAAGGCATTCATTTTGACACTCAGGCAGTTATCAGAGGTAAGGATGGTAAAGTAATCAAGAACGAGGAAGGCAGTACAATGCGTCCGGATGTAATCCTCCACCTTGACGAACGTCGTGAAGTTATCATTGACTCCAAGGTCTCATTGACAGCATACGTGGATTATGTCAATGCTGAAAATGACACTGACAGAAAGACCTGCCTCAAGGCTCACGTGGACAGCATAAAGAAGCACGTGAAGGAGCTTGCAGCAAAGGACTACTCCGCCTATATCGAGTCACCTAAAGTAACTGCAGGATATGTGATCATGTTCGTACCTAACATGGGTGCACTATGGACTGCTCTTAATGCCGAGCCGGATCTCTGGAGAAAGGCAGCAGAAAGCAACGTCTACATCGCAGATGAGCAGTCACTCTATGGAGCTTTAAAGATTGTCAGCCTCACATGGACCCAGGTCGCACAGGCCCAGAATCACGAAAAGGTGTACGAACTTGCAAACGAGATGATAGAGCGCGTAGGTATGTTCATGAAGAAATATGAGGGAATCGGCCAAGCATTGAAAAAGGCCTCTGAGGAATATGAGGACGGCAAAAAGAAACTTGTACCACAAGGTCAGAGCATAATCAACACCTCCGGAAAACTGATCAAACTGGGTGCTAAAAACAGTGACAGACACGCCATCAAAGCCTTGTTGGATATCGACGACATCCCAGAACTGACAAACTGAAACACACATATCATATACTGAGAATATTATGGTATATAATCAATCACGATAGTGGCGATTGGGTGTCATAATATTGAAGATTCACAGAAGCAATGATAAGACAGACCATATTCCATCTTTCACCCAAACGCAGAGGTTGCCACCTGGTGACTCAGGAAGTACTTGAAAATCTCCCGAGCCCACTTCCACAGACAGGCATTCTCAATCTATTTGTTCAGCACACCTCATGTGCGTTGTCGATCAACGAGAACTACGACCCTGACGTGCGTACTGACATGGAAGCGATCCTTAACCACATGGTAAAGGAAAGGGAGCCGTATTATGAGCATACGATGGAAGGCTCTGACGACATGCCGGCACACGCAAAATGTTCCCTCTTTGGAGTAAGTCTGACAATCCCGATTACTAACGGACGTCTCAACATGGGGACTTGGCAGGGAATATATCTCTGCGAGTTCAGGAATCATGGCGGCTCCCGCAAGATAGTGGCTACTGTATACGAATAGAAGTAGACTCTACCTATTCACTCCAGTCCTTAAAAGCATCCATAATAATAGTCGGATATCCATCTTCTGTAAAGGCACCGAGCTTATACTGTGACGGTTTGCATTCAGGCTCCCAATAGAAGACTCCTTTACAGTGTCCGTCTGTGTTGTTGATTGCCTCACGGATGGTGCGTGCAAGCTGATTCCTGCTGCGCTCCATCCGTTCCGGATCATTCTCATCAACCAGAAATCCTGTTTCTACAATCATCACATCGCAGCCGAACTTCTCGCTGACATATTTGATATTCTCGATACAGTCGGTTATGACCTGATCTTCATCTGTCCTGAACCCTCCGTCGAGTGCCCAGAATGGATAAAGCGACATACCGATCATATCCCATTTAGCTCCATTATCCTTCAGCACACCAAGATTATAGTCGTAAAGGTCCTTGTCAAAACCATTGTCAAGGTGAACCATCACAATCGATTCCGGGAAAACTGACTTGCAGGCATCATAGCCGGTAGAGAAGAAGCCTGCATACTGCTCTGGATTGTTGACCACATGGCCCATGGACTCTGTGATAGTAGTGTTTCCATTCTCATCGACTATAGGCCATCCGAGCTCATTTGACTTCACACTCCAAAGGAAACCGTTTCTTGTCTCATTGCCCACCTGGATCCATTTCGGAGTGATGTCATTGTCTTTCAGATAGTTCAGGACATCCACTGTGTGATCCCATAGATCTTGCTTCATCTGCTCATAACTATGTCCGCTCCAGGCAGCCGGAATATTCTGTTTGGCCGGATCGGCCCACCAGTCGCTGTAATGGAAATCAAGCAGTATCTCCATATCAAGAGCCTTTGCTCTCTGGCATTTTACAAGAAGATCCTCCTTGCTGCACCAGTTGCCATACTTCGACGGATCCACCCACACACGATGACGGACAGCATTGAGTCCAAGCTCCTTCATCAGGGCTGTACACTCCATCTCCTGTCCGTCCTTGTTATGGAATTTATATCCCAATGACTCATATTCTGTAATCCATCCAAGATCAGCACCCAGCCAGAACTCCTGATTGGCGTTTTCCTCGTTACATGATATAAATAACACAGACGCTACGACTGCTGCCACTGCTGATTTTATGATTCTTTTCATGTTATTGATATATTTATTCATGATGATCGTCTCACCAAATATAGTGATTAATTCTCATATCAGAAGTCAACATGTGAAAACACAGCCCGAGGAATGGGTGATTCTGAAATCTTTATCAAGCAACGACATAGCGGATTTAATTAAAAATTCATATATTTGCAGCATCAAATAAGCCGAACGTTCCCGGCGAAACAATCCATCAAACATATCTGACGGCTGTCAAAGGCCATTACGGGGGCATTGTATCCCGTCCTGTCTGACTATTCCGGTCAGTCGTTCTTTGACATACTGACAGCCTGTCACTGATTTGACCAATGTCTAACCTTTAATCATTATGTTATGATGGAAAAGAAGTATCAACTGGTCGCTTGGACCAAAAACATCACTGACAAGGAGAACGCAAGGCTTTATGTCATACCGTCTGTCAAGCATGATCTAATCGAACCGTTCATCACAGAGATTACAAAATGCCGCAATCAACAGGAAAAAGACGGAGGATACATCAGCCTTAAATTGGCAAGACGTTTCATCAGAGTTTATGAGCAGTCCGCAAGATTTGAGCTACTAACGGGGAATATAGCTGATGCGATCAGGTTCCTTCTGCTGGCAGCAGACTACTGCATCAAGGAGGATGAATTGAACGATGATCTTAACTGGGTATACTACGACACCGACCTAGGAAATTACTCCTACTTCTGCGGTAAACTCCGCAATGAGTTCATATCGTACTGTGAAGAAGCACTCTCGCTAGCACACAAATATGGATTCGAGCACATACTTGCTGAGAAGATGCCTAAACGGACTCTGGAACTCCATTGGGAACAAACTGCGGAGGGGCGAGACACTTGCTGATATATATATAATAAACAACTATTCCAACCAATGAAGAACAAACTGACACTTTCCACTGACAGAAAGTCAGCAGCTGAAGGCGAATACATTGAGATTAAATGGGCATGTGACGCATGTCCTGATTCATTATATCTGACATTTGACTCGGGTTACGAGAAGTACAGCATTGCAGTAGCAGACAGCGGAATTACCCGTATTCCGATGAAACGTTCCAAGAGCAAGACAACCATCACTCTTAAAGCAGTTATTTCCGGAAAGAAGGTATCTGAAAGCGTAGATGTACGCGTCAAGAATACAAAGACTTCTAAGGGATCAAAGGGGGCTGGAATCAGCAAACTGAAACTATGGAAAGAAAAGCTTCAGGCTGGATGCAGCTTGCAACCTCGATGGAACCGGATGCTAGAAATGGGTATAAGCATTCAGACGATTCTCGCCAATATTTTAGGAGGAAGTCGAAAAAAGTTATCAACAGGGTGTAGGACGTATCAGAAAAAGTTATATATTTGCATCCCCTTTGAAAAAAGGGCAAAACTTTGCCGATGTAGCTCAGTTGGCCAGAGCACGTGATTTGTAATCTCGGGGTCGTGGGTTCGATTCCCTCCATCGGCTCA
>CANBDZ010000171.1 GCA_947367375.1 uncultured Bacteroidales bacterium
CCCTTTTCAAGCAGAAGACGGCATACGAGATGTCTTAGGGTCTCGTGGGCTCGGAGATGTGTATAAGAGACAGGAACAGGTGCTGTGATTAAGCAAGTTAAGAGTATTGTTTATAATGCTGGTGATGGATGGGGTGAAGTGACTTTCAAGATTCAGAACCCTACAGACGTAGACAGAACGCAACAGATCGAACTTCTGGCAGGTACTAACCTGAATCTTCATAAAACAATATCTTTCAGACTTAGGAATCCCTATTTGATGAACGTCATCTGCTACGATTCTGCTAACAGTAATTCTGAAGGAGGAGATAACATTGTAGAGACCGGAATCGGTAAAAGGGTAGGAGTGGAGATTAGGATTCCGGATAACTTGTCCTCTGATATGTTCCCGTTGGATCTCTTGATTGAAGCTGATAAGCTTAGCATCAGTCCAGATGCAAGTCGTAATGGGAATGTAAGACTTCCGGTAGAGACAGGAACTTCTATAATTCCAGGAAAAAACACTCAATCGTTCCACTATGTACTTAGTATCGAGTCTTTGGATTTGTTCAAACAACTTGAATCACTAGGAGAAGGAATGAGCAGGCAGAGGGTAATAAGAACTCATTGGCTTACAAACATTGTGAATAGTGCGTCTTATGTGGTGGTATATAACAAATACTTCAAGGTCGCAGGTGACTACTTTGTAAATGTGCCAGGTCAGGAACTTGAGAATCCATTGCTTTTGAAGTTTGATGCTGAATTGGGTAAAGTGAAATATGGAGCAGGCCAAACTGTTGACTTTGAATTTAATATGTCAACCTTGGAACCTGTCACTATAACGCTTACTGGTTTGGAACCGGTAGGTAGTTCGCTTGAACACGTAGAAGGCAATATATACACATACAATCCAACTCAAGCAGGTGTTCAGACACTCCAATTTATAACAACAGGTGATGAAGGGGAAGTGTCAGTTGTCCTTGAAGCTGCTAGCTACGGCACTTCAACATCAAGGGCGACGCAGGCTAGACCATATTTTATTATCGATGGTACTGGATTCAGTAAGGCAAGTTTACGCCAATCTGCTAATGATGAAGTTACGTTTACATTCAAACTGTCCGACTATGAAGATGGTATGATTGTGGATGTTGCTCTTGAAGGTCTTGTTCCTGCAGATGGTAATCTGGCTAAGGTTACTCGTGATGCGGTCACATATAGGTATGAGCCTAAAGAACCTGAGTGTGTTCTGAACTTAAAGACAGAAACATCAGGAGCTAAAACTTGCTCAGTACAGCTTTCTGCTGATAAGTACTACTATAATCAGTCAGAGAAGAAGACTATTGAGCAGATCAAGGAAGTTACATACTCGGGAACAGTTGAAGTTAATGATGTAACTTTGAATTTTGATAGCAATCTCCGGACTGATAGTAGTAACTATACAAGTGAAGGCGAAGTCGTAATTTCTGTTGAAAATGCAACAGAAATTAAGTGTGGCGCTCTTAGATATAGTACTCGTACGTCTTCTACCTCAAGACCGACTAGATACTATATCACTGGAATTACTGCATTTGGAATTGATGATATTAAAATTACAGGCGAGAATATTGATGACAATACGATTGTGTCGATAACTATTACTGTTAAAACAAATTACGGATCAAAGAAAGTTACATATAGCACGACAATTAAAGAACTAGGCTTAGAAAAGCAATAATTGATAACGCAGAAGTAGCGAGCAGCAATGCTCGCTACTTCTGCGTTTAGACGATAACATTATATCAATTTGCTGCCCCGTGGCCCTAAACTTGCTCATCCCGTCACAAACTTTTGATGCCATATGGGCCGATATTTATGCGTTGTCTGCGGATATGTTTATGACCCGGCAGATGGGGATGCGGAGAGCGGGATTGAGCCCGGAACTCCGTTTGAGGACCTTCCGGAGGATTGGGTTTGTCCGATCTGCAGCGTTGGAAAGGAACACTTTGAGGTGGAGATGTAAGATTGAGGGACCCGGGTGGGGTCCCTTGATTGTTTAGATCCCCGATCAAGTCGGGGATGACGGGTATAGGGCCAGTGAGGTTGACTGTCGGGCAAAAAGGTAATTATAAAAACAGTAGCCTCAAAATCTTGAGACTACTGATAGCTTTACCTGAGGAGTCGTGACGGAATTGCATTTGCAGGGGCAGATGACAGGACTTCGTACTAAAACTTAATCCCCCTTCCGGCTCACGTTTTATTTCCCTGCTGCAAAGGTAGAGTATTTTGTTAAAGAAAAAGCAAAACTTTTAAAAAAGAGAAAAATCTTTATGTGTTGATATGAAGTGATGAGCTATGTCATTGTAATCCCGGGCAGGCTTTTATACTTTTGCAGCTGACATTTGAATTGAAGGTATGGGGATGATGACATTTAATGAACGTGAGAGGGAGTGCCAGAGAGTCTTTGATGAGAACGGCCCGTTCTGGCATCTTTACACAGACGGCACAGTTATGCAGAACATTTTCTGCAGTGACGAAGAAATGAAGAAGGGGATGATGGCCTTGGCTGTTGCTGCTGTATTGTTTGGCAAGGTGAAGCTTATCACATTTGAACTTATGTCCAATCACGTGCATATGATTTTGAGCGGAACTCAAGATGATTGCCTGGAATTATTTGCAAGGTTTAAGCAACGCCTCAAGGGTGTCTTCAGGTCTATTGGACGTGTTGTGGATTGGGAATCTTTTCAGCCGGACACAATAAGAATCGAAAGCCTCAAGTCACTGAGGAACGAGATCATATACGTCAATCGCAATGCCTATGTAGTGAGAGCAGATTATACTCCATTCAGTTATCCTTGGGGAGGAGGATGGGCCTATTTTACTCCGGTTATTAGTAAACTGCCAGTCAAGACTGTCAAGGAGGTCGGTTTCAACAGGTCTCGCGAACTGACTGGTTGCCGTGATGTGGCCCGACTGACTCAGTTGAGATTTCTTGATGATGTGGTCTTTATACCATCATTTTGCAGCATCGATATCGGTGAATCCTTGTTCCACGATGCAAAGACATACTTCTATTCATTGACACGCAATATTGAAGCTTTCAGCGAGATCGCAGCAAGACTGAAAGATAAAGTGTTTGTCACGCAGAACGAACTCTACGCGATAGCCTTCGAAATGGCTGCTAAGGAATTTGATGTGAGACAGCTGAATCTTCTGTCTCCGGAACAGAAAATTACCTTGGCTAAGGAACTGCATTATAAGTATAATGCGACAATCCAGCAGTTGAGGCGCATTCTCAATCTCGACATAAACATTTTGACTCAACTTTTCCCATCTCCTCCCAACTACCGTCCGTAAAACAAGCCTTTTTACGGATAACCTACTCAGATTTCGCTCGCTCGTCCGTAAGAATGCCCATTTTACGGATGCCCAGTCTGATTTGGACCTAAGGCCGACTTGTGAGAGGCAGAAAGTGGCTGGCTATTACCTGTTATCAGCGGATTGTACTTGTCAGTTACGAGTATTATTGCTTAAATTTCGTGAATGGGTTATGCGTGATTCCACGTTGAGCCTGCATAACTGCCATCGAGGTGAGTCATTGAGAAACAAGGTAGAGTATTTGGTTAAAGAAAAAGCAAAAAGTTAAAAATTTAGAAAAATCTGCAGGGTGTAACTGGAAAAAATGTCATTTCTGCAGATTTTTTCATTCCTTTGCAAAAGGGTGTTGATGATTTATTTTTTAATGACACACGTGTCGAAATATTCTAAAGGAGAAATTGCAGCACTTCCCCAAAACAAAAAACTTAATTATATCACTTACATTATGTCACGAAACGACGAACTCAACTCACGAGCAGAACAGCTGGCTGACGCCAGGGAGGAGGGGAGAGCAGAGGGACGAGCAGAGACCATCAGAAAGATGCTTGCTGCAGGGTTGCCTGCGGATGCAATCGCAGCAGCATTAGATATCACTGTCGAGGAGTGTGAGGCTTACAGGGACTAAGTTTACTTTTATTTGAAGATGAAGAAGGGAACCAAGATCTTTTTATGGTGTGCTGCTGCGGCGGCTGTGGTTGCGGGAGCGGCTGGATTTGTGCTGGGCAGGTACTATGTGGATAACAAGATGCCGAATTTCAGCCAGGAGTATGTACTTTTTGTGAGGCCGGATATGACGGCGCAGGAGGTGATGGATTCGATCAATGCGGGGGCGGGGACTGTGCGTGTGAAGAGCCTTGAGCGTGCGTTTGCTGAGGTTGAGGCGGCTCAGAAGATGAAGCCGGGAAGGTATATCGTGAAGCCGGAGGCGACAAGTATATATGTGGCCAGGATGGTGGTTTTCGGATGGGAGACGCCGGGCAATCTCGTGCTTTCGGGAACAATGCGCACTAAGGAGAGGATCGCTCAGAAGATCGGCAGCCAGATGCTGTTGGACTCGGCTTCGGTGATGGCGGCTCTCAATGACGAGGCTTTCCTCGCGGAGTACGGTTTTACGCCTGAGAATGTGTTCGGACTGATTCTGCCGGACACTTATCAGATGTATTGGACAGCGTCTGTAAAGGATATATTCGACAGGTTGAAGAAGGAATATGATGTATTCTGGAACGAGGATCGTCTTGCAAAGGCAAAGGCTCAGAAACTATCTCCAATGCAGGTGTCTGTGTTGGCGTCAATCGTGAGTGGAGAGACTTTGAAGGATTTTGAGTATCCGGTGATTGCAGGGGTCTATCTCAACCGCTATCGCAAGGGTATGAAGCTTCAGGCCGATCCTACTGTGTGCTTCTGTTACGATTATAAGCTCGACAGGGTACTTAAGAAACATCTTACTATTGATTCGCCGTACAATACTTACAAATATGTAGGTCTTCCGCCAGCTCCGATCAATGTCCCTCCTAAGGCATGTCTGGATGCGGTTCTGAATCCTGGAAATCACAAGTATATATACTTCTGCGCTTCACCTGCATTCGATGGTACTCATCGTTTTGCGGTGTCATATACAGAGCATATGAAGAATGCCCGCGCCTTCCAGCGTGAGCTTACTGCTCGTCGCCGAGCTAAGGCTGCCGGAAAATAATCATCTTCAGGACCCAGTTGCAGGGCAGTGGAGTCTCTCGCGAAATACAACCCGTTTGCGCGGGTC
>CANBDZ010000172.1 GCA_947367375.1 uncultured Bacteroidales bacterium
ATGGTTGACGAGGGACGCACACTCAAGAGAATCCGTCCTTGCCCTCAGGGTCGTGCCGGACGTATCCGCAAGCGTTCTAACCACGTGACTATTATCCTTGATGTTAAACCAGCTAAAGAGGAGAAATAATCATGGGACAGAAGACTAATCCTATCAGCAACAGAATCGGTATCACCCGTGGTTGGGACTCTAACTGGGTTGGTGGTAACTACGCAGAGAAGATCGCAGAGGATTTTGAGATCCGTAAGTATCTCTCTAACCGTCTCGCTAAGGCATCTCTCTCAAAGATCGTTATCGAGAGAACTCTTAAGCTCATCACTGTAACTATCCACGCTGCAAGACCAGGTGTTATCATCGGTAAGGGTGGCCAGTCAGTAGAACTCCTTAAGGAGGAGCTCAAGAAGGTAACCAAGAAGGATGTTCAGATCAACATCTACGAGGTTAAGAAGCCTGAGGTTGACGCTCACATCGTAGCAGACTCAATCGCTCGTCAGATCGAGGGTCGCGTTTCATACCGTCGTGCTATCAAGATGGCTATTGCAACTGCAATGCGTGTTGGCGCTGAGGGTATCAAGGTTCAGATCAGCGGTCGTCTCGGTGGAGCCGAGATGGCAAGAAGCGAGATGATCAAGGAAGGTCGTACACCTCTCCACACATTCCGCGCTGACATCGACTACGCACTTGCTGAGGCTCACACTAAGGTAGGTGTACTTGGTATCAAGGTATGGATCTGCAACGGTGAGGTTTACGGTAAGAAGGACCTCTCACCTAACGCAGGCATCGCAGCACAGGCTCAGCAGAGCAACGGTAACAACAACCGTGGTGGCCGTGGTGGTGATCGTCGTCGTGGTGGTCGCAACAACCGCAGAGACAACAAGTAAAACTTGTAAAGCTCTATATTTGAGAGACATTCTTTCGGGAATGTCTCTTTTTTTATTATCTTTGGAGTTCATTGGTCATCAATGTGACAGATAATATAAACGAACATATTAAATCGCTTAATTATGAAGATCAGAATGTTTTTATTCGCGATTGCGGCAGCAGCGGTTGTTGCCTGCGGTCAGACACCTGAAGAGAAGGTTAAGGCATATGAGGAAGCTCATGACGCAATGATGCAGGAGTACACTCAGATGATGGATTCTCTTGCAACAGATCAGGCTAAGGCTGAAGAGTTCTACAATGATTTTGTAGAGAGATATATCGAGTTCAACCTTGATGCGGCAAAGAAGAATGCAGATAACGATGTGGCTGTACAGGTTCTTATGAATCTCCGTGGTCTTATCGATGATGAGCAGGTAGACCAGATCATTTCAAAGATGCCTGAGGCTATGCTTGAGAATGAGCAGGTGGCATACCTTAAGTCTAATCTTGATGCAAGAAAGGCTACTGCAGAGGGTATGATGTTTACTGATTTCACTGTAGAGCACGTTTATGGCTATGACAGAAGCGTTGATCCGCAGCCGCTCAAGAAGGAAGTGAAGTTCTCTGAGTATGTAGGTAACGGCAAATATGTCCTTGTGGACTTCTGGTCGCCTTGGTGTGGTCCTTGCCGTAGAGAGATGCCTAATGTTAAGGCTATCTACAATGAGTACAAGGATAAGGGTTTTGATGTCATCAGCCTTACTGTATGGGAGAGACAGCCACAGTCTCACACATTCGAGACAGCTGCAAAGCTTGAGATGGACTGGACAATCCTCACAAACTGTGGTTCAGTGCCTACAGACATCTACGGCGTAGAGGGCATTCCTCACCTTATGCTCATCGGCCCTGACGGTACAATCCTCAAGAGAGGCTTCCATGGTGCAGAAGGCATCCGCGCAGCAGTAGAGGAGTATATTAAATAAATGCATTGAATATAAAGGATAAAATAGCATTATTTCCGCATTCCCCTGGTGTCTATAGGTATTATGACGCTGAGGGGAATGTGATTTATGTGGGTAAGGCAAAGGACCTGCATAAGCGTGTCGCGCAGTATTTTGTGCCTGCTGAGAGGCTCACGAGAAAGACTGCGGTGATGGTGTCTAAGATTGCAGATGCCCAGTACACTGTGGTGGAGTCGGAGGCTGATGCCCTGCTGCTTGAAAACAATCTTATCAAGCAGTTCAAGCCACGCTATAATATCCTTCTTAAGGACTCGAAGACCTATCCTTGGATATGCATAACTCCGGAAGAGTTCCCACGCGTCTTTCTTACCCGAAGGATGGTAAGGGACGGCTCAAGGTACTTCGGTCCATACAGCAGCGTGGTACACGCTCGTAATCTTGTGGAGTTCATCCACAACATGTACCCTTTGCGTACCTGTCGCCATAACATTACAGCCAATGCAATCCTGCACGGAAAATTCCGTCCTTGTCTGAACTTCCACATCAAGAAGTGTAAAGGATGCTGTGTAGGAGGCATATCCCAGAAGGAGTATCTTGCCAATATCGAGGAGATCGTCAGGCTTCTTCGTGGTGGCGGACGAGAGATAATCCAGCACTATAAGACGCTGATGATGGAGGCTGCGGAGAATATGGACTTCGAGCAGGCTCAGGTCTATAAGGAGAAGATCCAGTCTCTGGAGCAGCATTACAGCAAGTCTGTCATAATGAATTCAACAGTCGGCGATGTGGATGTCTTTTCTCTCATCGTTGATGGCCCTGAAGCCTTCGGAAACTTCATGCGTATCAAAGGCGGTGCGGTTGTACAGTCACTGAATCTAGGCTTCAAGCTTATGATCGAAGAGGAACAGGAGTCCGTCCTTGCCACTTTTATAGGTGAGATCAGAGAGAAGTTCGGTACGCTTTCCAGAGAGATAATAGTTCCTTTTTTACCTGATATAGAGATAGAGAACATCGAGTTCCGTGTGCCAGTACGAGGTGACAAGCTTGCCTTGCTTGAACTGAGTGCAAGGAATGCCAAGGAAATGCGTCTGAATGCACTCAAACAGCAGGAACACACCGATCCGGATGCCTATAAGAATATGGTGATGGAGTCCCTACAGAAGCAGATCGGTATGAAGGACCTGCCTGTTCATATAGAGTGTTTTGACAACTCAAATATCCAGGGTACAAATCCTGTTTCAGCCTGCGTTGTGTTCAGGAACGCAGTGCCTTCGAAAAAGGATTACCGCCATTTCAAGGTCAAGACTGTCGTAGGAGCAAATGACTATGCGACTATGAAGGAGGTAGTCAATAGAAGGTACTCCCGGATGCTTGAGGAAAATCCGGAGGATCTGCCTCAGCTCATCGTCATAGACGGTGGAAAAGGTCAGCTCGCCTTTGCATATGAAGCATTGTCCGAGTTGGGAATCATAGATAAGGTGACTTTGATTGCCCTTGCCGAAAGGATGGAGGAAGTGTATAGGGTAGGAGATCCATATCCTATGTTTATTGACCGTAACTCTCCTGCATTGAAGGTGCTCCAGCAGATAAGGGATGAAGCCCACAGATTCGGTATTACATTCCATCGTAAGCTCAGAAGCAAGGCCCAGATAGAGTCCGTTCTCAAGACAATAAAAGGTGTTGGAGAAAAGACAGAGCAGAGGCTCCTGCTTCGTTTCGGAAGCGTCGCAAGAATTGCTTCCGCTCCTCTTGACGAGGTCGCTGAACTTGTAGGAAGATCTCTGGCTGAAAGAATTTTGAAAGAACTCAATAAGAAAGATGAATAACAAGGTCCTGTCTCTTTACGATTGGTTCCTGATAGTGGGAGTCGTCGCGTCAAATATCATCTATTCAGCCCTTACAGGCAATATAGATATAGTAGGATCCATAGCTGGAATAGCAGGTGTCGTCTGCGTCGTTCTGGTGGCAAAAGGAAGCATATGGAACTATCTTTTCGGCATCGTGAACGTCTCGATGTATGCATATATATCATATAAGGCGTCTTTATATGGCGACGCAGCCCTCAACGCACTATATTATGTGCCTATGCAGTTCATCGGATGGTGGCAGTGGCGAAAGAGGGGAGCTGCGGTGTCGGAGGCGGAGGCTGGCCGGGACGGAGTCCAGGTGAAGGCCAGACGTTTCTCGTGGAGACAACGAGCCGCCCTCGCTGTGGGATGCACTGCTGCTGTAATTATATGTGGTTATATACTTAAATATGTAGGAGATCCTCAGCCGTTCAAGGATTCGGCCACTACTGTGCTCAGCATTGTTGCACAGGCATTGATGGCCTTGGCCTTTATGGAACAGTGGGTTCTGTGGATCATAACCAATATAATAAGTGTGATAATGTGGGTGATCTGTGTGTCGCGTGGAGAGGCCCACGCAGCCGTTATGGTCATCATGTGGACCTTCTATCTGTTGAATTCAATCAACGGATTCAGGGTGTGGCTGAAGCTCAGCGAAAAGTCGAAATAACGGTAAATTTTTATTTCTCGTTTTTTTTTACTTAATTTGCAAAGTTTTAGCGCAAATACGTATACTAAAATAATAATTAACTAAAAATTTAACGTTATGGCTAATATTGCAGAAGACGTAAAGGCAATCATCGTTGAGAAATTGGGCGTTGATGCGTCTGAAGTTACTGAAACAGCTAGCTTCCAGAACGATCTCGGTGCTGATTCACTTGATATCGTAGAACTCATCATGGATTTCGAAAGACAGTTCGACATCAAGATTCCGGATGATGATGCAGGTGACAAGATCGCTACAGTAGGCGACGCAATCAAGTACATTGAGGACAAGGTAAACGCAAAATAATTTTGTCTGAAATATCAAACAGAAAGGACCAGTCGAAAGACCGGTCCTTTTCTTGTTTTATGTATTCTGGTTATTTCGCCTCTGCTGTCTTAGGTGCAGCGAATGTTACAGAAAGCATCGGGATGTTATCTCCTGCAGCAGCATCCGCAGGTCCGTTAAGGATTGCGCTGTAGAATCTATCCTTATCAAGCTCTGTAGATACGCTTGTTGTGCTTCCGCTTGATGCACTTGCATACTGAGCCATCATCAGATAGTTATAGTAGTTGCTGCCATATCCATAACCGTAGCTGTCGTAACCATATCCACCGTAGCCGTAACCGCCGTAATATCCCTGTCTCTTATACACATCTCCGAGCCCACGAGACCCTAAGACATCTCGTATGCCGTCTTCTGCTTGAAAA
>CANBDZ010000173.1 GCA_947367375.1 uncultured Bacteroidales bacterium
AATAATTTATTGGGTGGAAAAATAAGTTAAAATGTTGTACCAAAGTTGCTAAAATTTGTAAACTTTGGTACAACATTTTGTTGATTTTGTTATATTTGCAAAAATGCTGAATACTATGGATAAGATTATTGGAAGAGAGTCTGAACTTGGATTGTTGGATAAGTATAATAAAAGTGGCAAGAGCGAGTTTGTCGCTTTGTATGGACGACGTCGAGTCGGAAAGACGTCGTTGGTAAGGTATTACTTTAAAGATAAGTTTGACTTCTATGTTACTGGTGTGCTAGACGGAACCAAAGCGGATCAAGAGGATGCTTTTTATGATGCTTTAATCAAGTATGGATACTCTGGTGAGAAGCCTAAAAATTGGAAAGAAGCATTGAATGCTCTGGGTGCTATATTGGAGAAAAAGAAAAGAAAGAAGAGGTGTGTGGTATTCATTGATGAACTTCCATGCTTTGATACGGACTATTCAGGATTTGTAAAGGATTTCGGAGATTTTTGGAATAGGATGGCGTCGTGGTATGACAATATATTCTTGATTATATGTGGGTCAGCGACAGCTTGGATGATTCGTAATGTAATAGATTCCAAAGGCGGACTGCATAATAGGGTTACTCACGAGATGCATCTTCGCCCATTTGATCTATATCAGACAGAGCAATATGTAAAGGCTAGGAAGGGAAAATGGGATAGACTGTCGATTCTTCAGATGTATATGGCGTTAGGTGGTATTCCATATTATTTTTCTTTAGTTGATTTTAGTAAGAGCCCAGCAGAGAATATAGATGCTCTATTCTTCTCACAAGATGCAGAATTGAAAAAAGAATATCGCAGGTTGTATAAGTCATTGTATAAAGATCCAGAACAGTATCTTGAGATTATCAACGTGCTTGCTACTAGCAGAAAGGGAATGACCCGTAAGGATATACTGACAAAGTTGAAGTTGGCTTCTGGAAGGATGATATCAGAGCGACTTGAGGATTTGGTTTTATGTGACTTCATTTCTCATCATAGTAATGGCGGCAAGGAGAATTCAGGAATCTATCGTCTCGTGGACTTCTATACATTATTCTATTTGACTTTCTGTAAGAATGAAATAACAGATAGGGCATATTGGAGGCATACGATAAACACTCCGGTTCAGAATACGTGGTATGGACTTGCATTTGAGCGTGTTTGTATGTGTCATATTTGGCAGATTATCCAGTCTCTCAGGCTGGATTCGATGTTGACAAAGTATTATTCGTGGAGAAGTAAAGAATCAGAAGTTGGTGCTCAGATTGATATGGTGATTGAGCGAGCTGATGGTATTATCAATGTCTGTGAGATGAAGTATTCGCGCTCTGATTATAAGCAAGATATAGATGATAGTAGAAATCTTATTAATAAAATAGATGATTTTGTATCAGAAACAAAAACAAAGAAATCTGTGCAGACCGTCTTGATAACAACATACGGATTAAGAGAGGGTGCTCATGCTGATGATTTCCAAAAGGTTCTCACTCTGGATCATTTGTTTACTGAAAATATGGAATGATAAGGTTGTACCAAAGTTGCGAAAAATCATCAACTTTGGTACAATCTTGTTAATTGCCTTAACCGAAGAAAAAACAGTGCTACCTATCTAAGATTTGTGGTAAAATGCCTATGAACCAGACGGATAAATATATCTCCTACCTTGAGGCTGAAATCCAATATCTCAAGAAACTGTTGGATGAGAATGGGATAAGCTATGATTATGAGGCTCATCTCAGAGCTTTGCAATCGGATGTTGGGGATATTATCTTTCCGGAACTGGGGCCTGAACACGCAAGTCTATTGTATTCATATTTCAAAGGGCGTCAGGATGTATATTCACTACGTTCGTCAAAGAAAGGCTATTATACTCAGTGTAATAATTTCTGGAAGTACGGAATCTGTCCTAAACGGGATGGAACTAAGATAAAATGTCAAGATTGTTCTTCACAAGATTATAAGGAACTCAAAGGCAGAGTTATCCTTCAGCACCTTCAAGGCATTAAGGAGGATTGTACCGATGTTGTTGGCCTCTATCCGTTGTTCCCTGATGGCTCATGCTGGTTCCTTGTTTTCGACTTTGATAATCATGATGAGAATGCTGAGCCGTCAAAGGAGTGGCAGCAGGAAGTTAATGCTCTGCGAGAGATGTGTTCTGTCTTGGGTATCGATTCGCTTGTGGAAAGATCTCGGTCGGGTAAAGGTGCACATGTGTGGATATTCTTCAGTGATCCAATTCAGGCTTCCAAGGCTCGTAAATTCGGTGAGTCTTTGCTGAGGAAAGGTGCTGAGTCTGTAAGCTTGAAGAACTTCACTTACTATGATAGAATGATGCCTATGCAGGATTTCCTTCCTGAGGGCAAACTTGGCAATCTGATTGCTTTACCTCTTCAAGGCCGAGCTCTTAGAAATGGTAATAGCGCATTTGTTGATGAATCTTGGAACACATATAAGGATCAGTGGAAACGTCTGCGTGAGACCAGGAGATTGAGCGAAAAAGAGGTTGATGATCTCATAAAGCTATGGTGCCCAGACGATGACGCAATGTCCATATTCCAGAATGATGTAGTAGAAGATACTGCGGCAGGCCAGACGCCTCTTCTTTTTGGACAAACTCCTGCTTCGACGAATAGGGATTTCCATGCTGAGGATGCAGATGGGTCAGTAAAGATAATACTCTCTGATGGTATCTACGTTAATAAGAAGGGACTTAAGAATCGTATGCAGAATGCAATCAGAAGGATTGCCGCTTATTCGAATCCGCAGTTCTTTCAGACCCTCAAACTTGGATTCTCCACAAAAGATACTCCGCGAATTGTATATAATGGCTATGACGAAGGTGATTATATCGTCATTCCTCGAGGTTGCTATGATGAATTGATATCTCAACTCTCCGTCGCAGGTGTTCGTTATGATGTGGTTGATAAACGACAGAAAGGACGTAAAATAGATATCCATTTCAATGGTGACCTCTATCCTGAGCAACAGATAGCGGCAGAGAAGATGTTGTATAACGACATAGGCGTTCTTGCGGCTGCCACAGCATTTGGCAAAACTGTCTTAGGTGCATATCTGATTGCTAAGAAAAAGGTGAATGCCTTGGTTCTTGTTCATAATGTTGAGATTATGAACAACTGGATCAAGGATCTGAGCTCATTCCTGACTATAAATGAAGAACTTCCTACATACACGACTCCCAAAGGCCGTGTCAAGAAGCGTAGCTCATTGATAGGTACATTCTCGTCTCAAAAGGACTCTACCACAGGAATAATTGACATTGCGATGATTACTTCTCTCGGTAGGGAGGATAACATAAACGAGCTGGTACGCAATTATGGAATGGTGATAGTCGATGAGTGTCATCATGCTGCAGCTGTAACTCACGAAAATGTATTGAGAGCAGTTACTGCGAGGTATGTCTATGGCATGTCAGCAACGATTAACCGTGGTGATAAGCAGGACAAGAAGATGTTTATGCAGCTTGGTCCTATCCGACATAGATATACAGCTAAGGAAAGGGCCCAGAAGCAGGGAATAGGTCATTATATCTACCCTCGTTTTACCAGATTGGTGGATTTGAATCAGTCTGAGGATAAGAATCCAGCTGATTATTATCGCCTCATCATGCAAAGCGAACTGCGTAATATGCAGATTGTCTCTGATGTCATAGATTGTGTAAAGCGGGGACGCACTCCTGTTGTTATGACCAAATATAAGGAGCATGCGCAGAAACTCTATGACATGCTTCAAGGCGTAGCGGATCATGTGTTCTTGCTTCAGGGTGGCAAAAGTTTGAAGGAACGTGCAGCGATACGAGAACAGATGGCTGCAGTACGAGCAGATGAAAGTCTTGTTTTGGTAGCGATAGGCCAGTACGTAGGTGAAGGCTTTAATTATCCTCGTTTGGATACTATGCTTCTCGCAATGCCTATTTCGTTTGAGGGAAACGTTGAACAACATGCTGGACGTCTCAATCGAGATTATGAGGGAAAGAAGGATGCTATCATCTTTGACTACATAGACCAGCATGTCCCTACTCTGAAGCGAATGTACTATAAGCGTCTGCGAGCATATAAAAAGATTGGATATGAGGTTTGTTCGGAAGTGACTGACAAACAGGAGGTTGCGAATTCTATATTCGACAGTCAGAATTACTTTGATGTATTTGAGAAGGATGTTGTTTCTGCTTCTAAGAGTATTGTAATATCCAGCCCGTCATTCAGTTTCAAAAAGGTCAACTGGTTATGTGCCGAGAGTGAACATCTGCAGTTAAGAGGCGTGTCTGTTGTGGTGTTGACATTAGATCCTGAAGATTATCCGGAGGATGGACGAGACCAGCATAAATCTCATATTGAACATCTGGTTTCATCAGGTGTCAACGTGATTCCGCGCCATAAATATCGTGAGCGTTTTGCAATCATAGATAAGTCCCTTGTCTGGTATGGCAGCATGACTCTTCTTTCCAATGAAAAGGATGACGACAGCCTGATGCGTATCAATAATCCTGCTGTTGCAAAAGAACTCCTTGAATTTGCAACGCTGTTAACATAGTGGAAAGAGTCGCTATTCTGTAATGAATCTTTGGCTGAAGAGATTGATGTCTCTTTCTTGGGCACCAAATCTCTTTGCTGCTTTCTGCCAATCTTTAAGTGCATCCTTGACGCTTTTGATGATTCCCTCGGCCTCTGCTTTAGGGATAAAGTAATCTTCTGCGGCTTTAAACAGGGCGTCCAGATCCGATTCGTTGGTATCTCTGGAAATCATGATTCCCTGATACCTGTTGATTGTCGGGTTTAGGTCAAATGCCGGAGCCAATGTCCATCCTTTCGCTGTAAGCAGGAAACCATGATTGCGGAAATGATCATCAGAGTTTCCGATACAGATGTTGAATGCGACGCGGCGATATAACTCTCTTACATTTTCCTCGACATC
>CANBDZ010000174.1 GCA_947367375.1 uncultured Bacteroidales bacterium
TCGAGGTATTCCGCAAGCACCTGCGCCTGCGCCCCGGGCAGACACTCCACTTCGAGCTAGGCCGCAGCATCGTAGCCCAGTGCGGCAGCCTCATCACCCGCGTGCTCTACATCAAGGAGGGCACCTGCAAGCGCTTTGCCATCGTCGATGCCGGTATGACAGACCTCATCCGTCCGGCCCTCTATCAAGCCTACCACCGCATCGAGAACATCTCGTCTGACGAGCCCGAACTCACCTACGATGTCGTAGGGCCAGTATGCGAAAGTTCCGACGTCTTCGGTAAGTCTGTCGACCTCAATGCCACGCACCGTGGCGACTTCATTGCCATCCGCTCAGCCGGAGCCTATGGCGAGATTATGGCCTCGCAATACAACTGCCGCGAGTTACCCAAGGGATATCTGAGCGAAGAGCTATAGCATCGGGCAACCTCAACCGTGCGTCAAAGCGAGAGATTATCGCCCCAAAAAACATTTGTCCGAAGATATTAGAAATCATCTAACCGCTTCGGACAAATGCTTTTCTCCACACTCATCAATCTCAAAACATACTCATACACGACACCACACCGAGGGTTCCTGCGATGGCGGTCAACACGGCAATGAGGAGCTTCAAAATCTCTTTCCAATCTATCTTCATAATTTACAATTTGACAATTTACAATTTACAATTTTAGCACACGGACTGCGAATCTCGAACTGCGAATTTCGAATTGCGAACTTCGCCTAATCCGCGTCATCCGCGTGCCAATTCGCTCTACTTCATCACCTCAGAGGCCACGCGCTTCAGCGAGAATCCCAGCGCGATATCCTTCTTGAGGCGAGGCTCGGGGCGGAACACCACGCGGTGGCTCTTGATCTTCTCGGCGGGTAGTGTTTCCTTTAGTGTGTCTATGTCGTTAGACTCAAGTTTGTAAACTTCAAATGCATCCGCAAAGTTAGTTAATAAAATTTATTGTAGGCATAACATCTCTTTGTTTTCTGTATTATTGTTCTTGTCATATCTCAGTCTGGAAATAGTTGCTTGTCACTTGTTATGTTGGGTAATATCCGATCATAAGCCTTATGGTCCATAGCTACGCTGCCCATTAAGGTCAGTACAGATTCTTCGTTGGGCATAGCTGTTCTCATGCGCGTAACCCGTCTGAAATCTCGGTTTAACCGCTCTATCCAATTGGTTGTGTATATCATCGATTGTATTTCTGGGGCATAGTTGAGGTAAGTCATATATGCCTTGTAATCGGGATTATTTCGGAGAAGCTTTATCGCTCTGTAGTCTTTTCCCCAATTCTCGCACATGTCCTGCCATTTGGCCCATGCCATTTCTACGGTATAATCGCGCTGTCCTGTGCGGAAGATGTCGCGTAAGTCTGCAGCGATAGCCGCCTTGTCTCCATGTCTTACCTTTGCGTATATATTGCGCTTGAGATGAGTTACACAGCGTTGGAGCGGCGTTCCAGGGAAGCATTCGCCAACCACTGTATCCAAGCCCTTGATGCCATCAGCGACAACCAAGCCGATACGCTGTACTCCGCGTCCCTGAAGCCTTCCGAAGATTTCTTCCCATCCTGTGGCACTCTCGGTTGGCATGTTGAATATACCCAGGACTTCACGCGTACCTTCTTCGGTAACAGCCAACACCACATAGAAAGCTTCGCTGGCGACAGAACGTTTCCGATGAATCTTTATATGTACGCAATCGACGAACAGAATAGGATAATAGCTCTCGAGACTTCTTTCCAACCATTCATTTACTTGATTACGGACACTGTCCATCATACGGCTGATACTCGTTTTCGAATAGTGCTGCCCATAAATCTGGTCAAAGACATCACCTACCTGTTCCTGTGTCAGTCCCTTGGTGTAGAGCACTCCAGCCAAACGGTCACATTCCTCCTCTTGGTCACGGAGAATGGCTAGTATCTGGGGATGGAAGTTGCCATAGCGGTCACGGGGGATACGGAACTCAAGTTTACGGCCATGTCCATAGGTGGAGCCTGGACGATAACCATTACCCTTATTGCCCGGATTTTCAACGAGAAACTCGCTGCGCTCGGCGATCATCATACTCTCAAGCATGATCTCCATTAAGTCATGAAGACCATTTTTCTTCTGTGCATGCTTGCACATTTGCTCAGAAATTTGTTCCTTTGTAAGTAACATAAGTTGTAATTTTTGATTTGGACACCCAAAATTACAAACTTGTCAGGACTGGCCAAACATGGCTGGTCCTTTTTTACTACTTAAAGTAGACACACTTTTTGGAACAGTATCCGAATGAATACAAATTAAACATCATTGTCCGGAGACCAAAGGACAGAATGTTTTATCTTGTGCCTTCGGTGTGGCGGATCTGACTGCGGTGTGTTTGAGGAGTGTGAAGGGAATGAGTGCGCTGTGCTATTATTTCATTAGATGTGGCTTAAATGCTCAGAGGATGTATTTGTGTAGTCCGGTGGCGAAACTTCCGGCGGTGCAGTGGTTGATTTATGATGAGTTGCCGCCGAGTTTTGAGGCAAGGAAGGGTGTGGAGATTGCTGCGAGATATTGGGATGACGGAGGGGCTCTTCAGGAGGTGGTTAGCTACGAGTTATTTCAAGAAGGTTAGTAATGGGTTTTAAGAGAAGAGGTTTGGGTAGGGCTATGTGTTATAGTTAATGGCATTTTACGGTCTTTCTGGGACGAAGTGACGTGTGCCGAGAATGTTGAGTGAGACAAGATGGGTGGAAGAATTTATCAGAAGTTCACTTGTTTTATTAGCAATTTTGGCTGGTTATATAAAAAATCTATATATTTTTGTAAAAAATATACGAAACGAGGGTGAATTTAATTAAACATTAGGTATGATTAGAGAGTTTTGGGTGGAAAACTTCTACTCTATTAAGGAAAGGCAGACATTGAATTTTGAGGCAAAGAGCAACGCTGATTCGTATGCTTCTATCTTGGCGGATGATAAGGTTAGGCTTAACAAGATTGCCATCCTCTACGGAGCGAATGCATCTGGTAAATCCAATATGCTATTTGCCCTACAAGCTGTTTTCGCACTTCTGAGATTTCCGCAAATAAACAGAGAAAGAAAGATTTTATGTTACCATCCTTTTGCTCTTTCTAAAGGAGAGCCTACTAATATGGGATTCTCTTTTTATGTAAACTCGGTTAGATACGACTATGAGGTCTCGTATAATGAAAACTATATTTTAAGCGAAACATTGAACTTCTATCCTAAAGGATACAAAGCTCTTTTTTATAGTAGAAAGTTTGTGTCAGAATCATCTGCGGCCGATATAACATTTGGGTCTAATGCTGAAATCAAAAGAAAGGCTGAGAACATATTTGTAAGCAATACTCTCAATAATCACACTGTACTTTCAACATATGCTAAAGTTGCTTTTGAGGAAGACGTTAAAGTGATTTCCGATTTGTTTAATTGGATTACAAAATCCACCCATGGTATAAATGAATACCACGACCCGAAGGAAACCTTTGCTGATATGATGCGCAAAGTGGGAGAAGATCCTAAAATGAAGTCATTCTTCTTACAGATGATTAAAAAGGCGGATTTCAACATCATCGATTTCCATTATGAAGACTCTGTTTTATTGCAGAATGGAGAGAAGACAAAAGATATATTATTTACAAGTGCTGCAGGAGCTGATAGATTCGACCTCAAAACAATGAATCAATCCAGTGGTACCATAGCATTCCTGGAGAAGACCCGACTTCTTTATGATATGGTTTATGGAAACAACATCTTCCTGTTCGACGAGCCGGAGAATGACCTGCATTATGACCTGTTCCTGTTCTACCTGAATGCATTCCTGTATAATTCAGATAAATCACAGATGATCATCGCCTCGCACCTGACTTCATTGCTGGCAGAGGATCTTATCAATGAGCAGAGAGATCTGATTTATTTTGTAGAGAAGGATTTCGAGACTGCGACTTCGTCGTGCAAGAGAGCAGACAAGTATGGTCTGCATAAGAACCAGTCTCTCTATAACGCATACAAGATCGGAAAACTTGGAGCGAAACCAGCTCTGGGTTCACCTTTCATTCTTAACGAATAACAGTGAAGCCCTATGAAAGAAACATTCATCATCATTGGCGAAGGCCCTACTGAATACTTCTTTCTGACTTCATTGAAAGACGAATTCAGGACGCTTCAGAATATTGATCCTCAATATCCGAAGCATACTAGCATGGCAGAACTTGAGCTGAAGATCAAGAACGCGATTTATCAGGGCTACAATCATGTTTATTGCATGATCGACCTTGACAACAAGAAGGAAGGCAAGAACAAAAGCGACTATGTCAATCTGAAAAAGAAATACCACGGCAAGCATATCTCAAAACCAAAGAAAGGTATTGACTGTCGTATTGAATTCTTTGAAACAGAGAGATGTTCCGAGCTGTTCTTCCTTTACTACTTCAAGTTCACCACCAAATTGTACAACCATTCGAATGAAGTCGAGGCTGACCTTGGCAAGGAATGCGGCTATATGAAGACAACCGAATTTTTCAGGAGGCATCCTCTGCATCAGTTCTTCACGCAGCAGGGCGGATCGATCTACGATGCGATCTCAAATGCGGAGAAGTCTATGGCCACTGCCGAGGACAGAGGATATACCTTCTCGGAGCTGGGAAGGATGTTTAAGATGTTGGGAATTGATAAGCAATAATATTGCTATGCAAAAAAGCCATATTAGTTGAAGGTGACTCAGATGAATTAGTTGTACAAAGAGCATATCTGGATAAATATGGAAAACCACCTATCGAGGATAACATAGATATTATATCTGCTAGAAACTTATCCTTTTTGAGATACCTTGAAATAGCTAAGCAACTCATGATACCAGTCTGTATTCGCATAGTACACATA
>CANBDZ010000175.1 GCA_947367375.1 uncultured Bacteroidales bacterium
GGAGTGATATCGTGGACAATGAACCAAGAATTGGACTGCAGATACGTTTTAAGGGCGATATCCGAGAATATGACAAGTGGAAACAAGAGTGGGCAATGGCTACAAAGCTGGTGCGCTTGAATGCTACTAGACGTGGAATTGATTTATCCAACATGAAAATTGTGGGGAAGGTGAAATAAATGTGTAATCAAGATTGTTTCAAATGCCCTTATGTAGATTGTATCTTGGAGGGAAACGCAGCTGAAAGCACAGACATAGACAAGGCCCTTCGTGGTGAGTTGATTGAGAAACATAAGGATGATGCGAAAAGCAAATACAATCATTCTGCAAAAGGTAGAGAGTGCAGAAAAAGATACCTGCAATCTGAAAAAGGCAAAGAAGCGCAACGTCGTTATAACCAGTCAGAAAAAGGAAAAGCAAGTAGACGTAAGGCACAAAATACAGATTCAACACGGAAATCAAAGCGAGAGTATTATTATCGCAAGAAGAAGGAATTATTATTAGCGAAAGGATCATGATATGGCAAAGGTTGATAAGAAAATGCACGAATACAGAATGTCTGGTGCAAGATGGATGCTAGATTACATTAAAGAACATGGCATTGAAGCTGCTGAAAAGGAATTGAAGGTGCGTGGAGCAGTATTTCTTCCAATGGAGATTAGCACTAAGCAGCTAGATGATATGGTGGATAGAGTGAAAATGAATACCATTGACACAATGCTAATTTTGTCGGCGGTCACATTGAGAGATACATTCGATTTCGGTAAAACCAGAATCCAGCGATTTGTTGACCGGTTCAATGAAAAGACAGAATGTCTAGTAGATGATTATTGTACATGGGAAGACAATATTAAGGTTTTGGAAGAAGAGACAGGCATTCATTTAGCGATTAGAAGAAATGAATAGAGGTAGATTGCATGATTGAAACATGGAAAGATATTCCTGGATATGAAGGAAAATATGGTTTCAATATCACTGAATGGCTCTGCTATTCGACCGAAGATATGAAGATGTGGACCGACCACGGCGTCGTGATGAAGCCGACCGATTTCAGCTGGGCAATCGGTGAGGCCTGGGCTTCGCAGGCGATTGAATATGACGGACGTTTCTATTTCTTCGTATCGACCCAGTGCGGCGACCCTAACTGCAAAGCTATCGGCGTGGCTGTGTCCGACAACCCTGCAGGACCTTTCGTTGACGCAATCGGCCGCCCTCTCATCACCGACGATATGACCGACAACGGCCCTCGCGGTTGGTGGAACGACTTCGATCCTACCATCATGATCGACGACGACGGCACCCCTTGGCTCTGCTGGGGCAACGGCACCTGCTTCCTCGCGCCGCTCAAACGCAACCTCATCGAACTCGACGGCCCTATCACCATCCTCCCGATGGAAAACTACGTCGAAGGCCCTTGGCTCTACAAGCGCAACGGACAGTATTATAATGTATATGCCTCAATGGGTCAGGCGCTCGAGACCATCTCCTATGCGACTGCGCCTTCTGTTCAGGGCCCTTGGACCTTCGCGGGCGAACTTCTCGGCGAGGAGAAGGACAGCTTCACCATCCACCCGGGCATCATCGACTACAAAGGCAAGTCTTACCTCTTCTACCACAACACCTCTCTCTCCCTCGACGGCTACGGTCCGGCAACAGGCCGCCGCAGCATCTGCTTCACAGAGATTTCTTATGATGAGAATGGCAGGATTGTGAGGTAATATATTTTGCAGTCAGTTGCAACATTCTTATTTTGCCTTCGTCTTTATTGTGAAGATCGACTTGACTGATGAAGGAAACTTTTGACATAGAAAGGATATACGATACATACGCCCTGCGTCTGTATCGTATCAGTCTGCGTATAGTCGGGGATGAGGGTGATGCGGAGGAAATAATGCATGATACACTTCTAAAGTTGCATGAACTCAGACGGAAGGATGAGATCCTGGATCTGGCAAGTTGGCTGTCGAGTGTCTGTATCCGTAAATCCATCGACAGGGTCCGTCAGAAGTACAGGTACAAGGATTTTCTCAGCAGGTATGCCTCGGAAGACCGGGATGAAGAGGAAAGGATAGAGATGGATCAGGAATATGATATCGAATCCATTCGGAATGCCCTTGCTTCTCTGCCTGATCATTACCGCCTTGTGCTGACCTTGCACCTGTTCGAGGGCTATGACTACCAGGAAATATCGCAGATTACAGGCAGCAAGGAAACCAGTATCAGAACATTATATATGAGGGGAAGGCAACGGCTTGCAAAACAACTTAAAGAACAGAATTATGGACGATCTTAAGAAATATATAAGTGAACATAGAGACGATTTTGACTCTATGCCGTTGTCGTCGATGTCGCTGCCGTCAGGAAGCAAAGAGCGCTTTATGGCGAAGGTGAAGCGGAGAAACAAGGTAAAAAGGCTTGGCCGTATCAACTGCGCAGCCATCAGTTCTGCTGCCGCTGTTTTAGCTGTCGTCGCTGTCTTGAGATATGAGACAGACGAGGGTGTCAATGTGGCCCGGATGGTGCAGAGGATGGCTGACTGTGAAGTGGAGATAATGTCAATGGTTGAAATGCACAATCCTCAAGACGTGGAGGTAGCCGGCTCAACAATCAGATCGATAACGGCGGAAGCTATCCCGATGGCATCGCTGCTTCCGGAAGAGCTTCCTTCGAAAGAACGAATGCGTATTCTGAAAGAATATTATGGGCAGAAAATAGAAGCACTCGAGAGAGTGAAATCATTATATTTGGAAATTAACGAATTGTAATACAGCTAATTATGAAAAGGATTCTGGCAATCGCAATCTTATTGGTGACTGTTTTTATCTCAGCCGGGGCTAAGGAAAAGTCGCTGAAGTATAACTGTGGAGACATCGTGTCCATAAAACAAGGTTCTTCATACTCAATCTCTTTTGAGTTCCATATTACAAAGGGCAAATCCAAATCTGTGGAGATCGTCTATGACTCTGAGTTAGAAGAACAGATAAAAGGTTTTAGTCTGGATGTGGATTATAAAGCTCTGGACAAAAGTCTGTCTGTCGGAGTGGCTGAATTCCCAAACAGGTTTAAAAGAATCGCTCAGACATTGAAACCTATGCCTGTCAAGGTCTATCTTGAAATGGATGAAATCAGCAGTATCGACTTGTCCGCTGCGTCATCCGTCTATTTTGACGGCTACTTCTCGTCATCGGATCTTGATATAGAACTTTCCGGTGCGGCGAACTTTTCGACTCCGCTGAAGATTGATGGAAAGAGCCTTTCAGTGGATTGCAGCGGAGCAGCTAATCTCTCGATATATGGTGACTTTGATGAGGTCAGCATAGAGGCCAGCGGTGCGGCTTGCGTTGATTATATAGGAAACGCTAAAAATATAGAAGGAGATTTCAGCGGAGCATCCAGACTCTACCTTCAGGGAGATAACAGGAAGAGCGAAATCGAATGTTCCGGAGCAAGCAATATGAAAATGAAGGGCAAAGGCGAAAACATCCATCTGGAAGCCTCAGGAGCCTGCAAGATTGACGCAAAAGACTATAGTGTCAGGCATGCGGAAATAGAACTGAGCGGCGCCAGCATCGCCAAAATCACCGTAACCGACGAACTCCGCCACGATGTCTCGATAGCCAGCAAGCTCACCTACTACGGCAACCCGAAAATGGTGAATCTCTCAGAGATCAAGAATGTGGTGCAGGGAGGGATGTAGTAGTTGGGATTACGGCGCTTCGCTTCGTTTTCACTGACCTCCGCGGGCCATCAGCCAACGCCTGCGTAACGAATTACCAGGTCTTCGAGGTTTTGGCGAGACCAACCTGAAGAATATGCGCATCTTCTATGAAGCCTGGAATAATATTGAAAGTAATTCGTCAGTCGTGCCATTTTTAAGCATCAGTTTTACCCATCATTAACCATTCTTACAAAAGCAAAAGAATGGGATGAACGTCTCTTTTACATACAATACGCTTGCGACAGGAAACTGAATGCAGACGAATTAGAAGCAACTATAAAAAAGGACCTGTATCACGATCAAGGAGAAATGCCGAACAACTTCCTCTCCACAATCCCAGACTACAAGCAGGCTTACCGTGCGATACAGATGTTCAAAGACGAGTATATGCTGGATTTTATAAATGTCGAAGAATTGGGGATGCGTGATGAGGATATTGATGAAAAAGTCATGGAACAAGGTATAGTTCATAATATCAAAAACTTCATTATGACCTTTGGAAAAGGCTTCACATTCAACGGAAGTCAGGTGCATTACGATAAATTGGGACACGACCATTGGATTGATCTCCTGTTCTACAACTGCGACCTAAGGCGACTCGTAGTATTCGAACTGAAAAAAGGAAAATTTAAAACAGCATACCTTGGTCAACTCAGCAGTTATCTTCGCATTCTCAACGATGATGACCGAAGAGAAGGCGAGGAGCCACCTATCGGTATCATTCTCTGCAAGAGCGCAGATAAAGCCTATGTAGAATATGTCATGCAAGACTTTCGCCAGCCGATGGGCGTCGCAACATATAAGACAGCAGACGAAATGAATGCAAAATTATTGGAAGTTTTGCCTTCTAAGGAACAACTAGAAAAACTGCTTGGCGATTAGAATCATTAAGTAGATGATGGATTGTAAGGATAAATACATCTCCACTCTAGAGTCTCAAATCCAATATTTCAAGAAGTTGTTGGATGAGAATGGGATAAGCTATGATTATGAGGCTCATCTCAGAGCTTTGCAGTCTGATATTGGAGATATTGTTTTTCCTGAACTGGGCCCGGAACATGCAAGTCTCTTGTATTCTTATTTTAAGGGACGAAGGGATGTTTATGCGCAGAG
>CANBDZ010000176.1 GCA_947367375.1 uncultured Bacteroidales bacterium
TAAAGGGCTGCGGTGCTCTCATCACCGACGGCTGAGGTAATCATGAAACCCTGAGCGGCCGGATTCGGTAATCCCATGAGTTCTATTATTTTACCTACAAGTCCGAGGAAGGGCCTGAACAAGATCAAAGCCCAGATCACTCCGAATACATTGAATATTGTATGCGACAGTGCGGCTCTTTTAGCAGAAGCGTTTCCGACAGAGGCGGCGATATTGGCTGTGATTGTGGTGCCGATATTTTCGCCAAGGACCATTGCACAGGCCATAGGGAAGGGGATCCATCCCATGGTGAGCATGATCAGTGTTATTGCCATGGTGGCAGAAGATGACTGAAGGATAAGGGTCAATACTGTGCCTACGCCAAGGAATATCAATACAGACCAGAAGCCGTATCCAGACCATTGCGTAACAAATTCAAGTACCTCAGGCGTCTGCTTAAGGTCAGGTACTGATTCCTTCATGAATGAAAGTCCGAGGAAAAGCAGGGCAAATCCGACAATAAGCTCTCCGATATTTCTGTTCTGATTCTTTTTCGAGTTGGAGAAAAGGAATCCAAAAAGCATCATCGGAACTGCCAGAACGGATATATCTGCCTTGAATCCCAGAAGGGAAACCATCCAGGCAGTGATTGTGGTACCTATGTTGGCTCCCATTATCACTCCGATAGCCTGAACCAGGGTCAGCAGGCCTGCGTTGACAAAGCTTACTACCATGACGGTAGTGGCAGAAGAAGACTGGATCAATGCTGTGATTCCGACTCCGGTGGCAACTCGCTTGAATGGATTCGAGGTCATTGCAGAAAGAAAACCTCTAAGTCTGTCACCAGCGGCTTTCTGTAGTCCTGAGCTCATCAGATTCATTCCGTAGAGAAACATTCCCAATGCGCCAAGCAGACTGAAGATGTCTAAAATACTCATTATCTAAGTCAGGTTGATTTAATTCCAAATAACTCTGCAAAATTACCGCCTTGGATACTTCCATACAAGATGTGATGTATTAAATCTTTGTTAAAAGGAGAGTGACAATACAGTTAACTTACCATAATCAAAACATGAAAAATGCCTGACACTATACATTTGTGCCAGGCATTTTTCTCGCAGATAAATCCGAATATGGTTAGATTAAAATATATTTCAGGATAAACAGAATTGCAAGAATGTACATTGCAGGAGACAATTTCTTGAATTTACCGCAGATCATGTTCATTAGGACATAAGTTATCATTCCTATAAGAATTCCGTTAGAAATCGAGTACGTCAGCGGCATCATGAGCATACATACAAATGCAGGGATTGACTCAGAGAAATCATCGAAATCCACATTCTTGATCTGCTCCGCCATCAGCAATCCGACAATGATCAAAGCCGGAGCTGTAGCTGCAGATGGTATTGAAAGGAACAGCGGTGAGAAGAACATTGCTATTACGAAGCAGCCTCCTACAACCAGAGCTGTCAAGCCCGAACGTCCTCCCTGGGCTACTCCAGCTGCACTTTCTACATATGTTGTAGTCGTAGAAGTTCCCAATAAAGCTCCAGCAGTCGTAGCTATGGAGTCTGCCATGAATGCCTGCTTCACTCTGTAGATATTACCGTTTTCATCCATCATCTTTGCTTTTGTACAAACTCCAACAAGAGTTCCCACTGTATCGAACATGTCAATAAAGAAGAATGTGAAGACAACAACCAGCATGTCGACCGAGAAGATCTTATCAAACTCGAACTGACAGAAGATCGGAGCTATGGATTCAGGAGCTGACACGATTCCTTTGAACTCAGTCACGCCAAGAGGAATACCGATGACCATAGTGATGATGATTCCCAAGAGAATCGCTCCAGGTACATTGCGTGAATACATGAAGCCTGTAATGACCAGACCGATAAAAGCAAGCAATGCAGATCCTGAGGTGACGTCACCAAGGGCGACGAGGGTAGCTCCATCCGCAACTACTACACCGGCACTCTTAAGACCTATAAAAGCGATGAAGAGTCCGATACCGGCACCAATGGCATTCCTCAGACTCATCGGAATCGCATTCACTATAGCTTCTCGTAAATTCGTAAGTGTCAATACTATAAATATAAGGCCCTCAATAAGTACTGCTGTAAGAGCAAACTGCCATGAATATCCCATACCCATGCACACACTGTAAACGAAGAATGCGTTCAATCCCATTCCAGGTGCCAAACCGAAAGGAAGTTTGCCGACAAAAGCCATTGCAAGACATCCTACTATAGCAGCCAGAGCGGTAGATGTAAATACAGAACCTACAGGCATGCCGTCAAGTTCTCCGAACATCGTAGGATTGACGGCGAGGATATATGACATGGTGAGGAATGTGGTGATACCAGCAACAATCTCTGTGCGGATCGTTGTCTTTGTGGAATCAAATCCGAATAGTTTCTTGAGCATATCGTTTCAATTTAGAAAGTCCATTTTGCACCGACAGCCGGCATTGCGTGGAATCCTTTTGCAACAAAGTTTGCAGAAAGTTCCAACTCTCCACCAACGCTGAGATTAATCTTTTCCCATCCTTTGATTTTATTCAGGTTCACCCAGAACTGAGGTTCGGTGATGAAGATAAATTCCGTTCCCTGCCAAGGACGGTGCTCCCTCCAGAAATCGGCAAATCCGCTGAATGTGCACCAGCCTTTCGCAAACTCGATTCCCCACACTCCTGTAATCTGGAAATTATGCATCTGACACTTGCCAAGAGCATCTGTTGTTCCAGGAATCGCCTTGTACATTGCAGAGACCGACCATGTCTTAGTAAAGTCCTTCGAATGACCTGAATATGTCAGTCCTCCCAGGAACGAGTTGTTGAACGATGTTCCGACACTGAGTCCACCATTATACTCAAGATGCACTGAAAGCCAGCTGACCTTGGAATCCTGCCAGAAATTCAGTTCACGGGCAATTTCCCAATATGCTCCACTGGCTTTTGGAGAGTAGTCAAAATCAATAAAGAAGAATGTGCTTCCACCGGCATCAGGACGGAACATTTCAACCGTCGACGTAGCGCAACCTCTTCCGGCATCATAGAATAATTGTATGTTCTGTGCCTGTGCTTTATTTATCCCTGAGATAGAGATGACAGATAAAAGCAACAGGACTGTAATGCATAGCTTTTTCATAAATCCCGATTTAACTGTGTAAATATACGAAACATCTCACAGAAAACAATCCATTGTATCGCGCTCTGGCACATAGACATATTAATTTTGCCTGAAATTATATGAACCTATTATGATACCTGAAGGGCACACAATTGAAGACATTAAGAAGAGAGAACAAATCATCAGAGACTTTTACCGAGAGTGGAAAGAAAAAAGCATCTCAGACGAGATGCTTAACTTTTGCCCCTTATGCGTGGCGGAGGTTTACACCTTGAAGTGTGATGCGATGCTGGCGGGGACTTCGCGCTACCCATTACATCGTCCTACCACGACTTACTGATTATGCTGCAAAGATATGCAGTTTTTCTCTATTTGCAAAACCTGTACTTATCAACTTCAAAAAGGTGTATCAAAATGGGTATTCCATCTTTAAACATTGTTATAAAGATTAAATTTGATTTTCCTTTTTGTGTCACCATTTCGATGACATCGCACAAATATAGCAAATATAAGTGAGATATTGACTATCGCTTGGACTTGAAATGCAGGATTACTTCCGCCCAGATACGGACAGAGGAAAACACTGCCGCTCCGATTGTCCCTGTCGCGAATGACACTGACGAAAAATCGATCAATGGATTGTCAATATGAGATGAAGCAGACCTTATCAATAGATATCCTACTTCAAACGACAGAAACAGCAACAAAGTATCACGCAATGCGATAGCCCACTTATTTGTCTTCAGCCTATACTTAAGCCTGAACATTCTGACTTTAAAGGAATGTTCAGGTAATGATATAGTACCCCAGTCACAATTGTATATCACACAATCATACTTCTGCAACAAAGGGCCAAGTGCCCTGTTCAATTCGTCATATTGACTGCCTACATATCCTATATATATGGCATTGGGAAGAAAACTGTATTCCACACATTCATCCGCAACATCATCAGATGGAGCCTCCTGTCCATTCAACGGAGGGAACGCTTCACTTAGAACAGCATAGATTTCATCAAGAGGATTTTGCAGAACACCCTTATCGTATGTACACTCATCAACCGGAATCACCGCATTCGCATCCTTACACTCCAGCATCTTCTTGACATCTTTCCTTTTGATGACCGCAATCGTATATCCCATAAAACACAAAGAATTTATTGTTTTGACAAATTTAAGATATATTATATAAAATGCTATATTTGCCCTATGGAAAATAATGGAATTACGATTCCTGCCGGAACGAGGAAGGAGGATATCAAAGCCCGAGAGAAGATCATCAAGGACTTTTATGCGAAGTGGATCAGTGAGCATCCGGACAAGAAGATATGGAATGAAGATCTTCAGGACTATATCTGTGTCAAATATCAATCCATCAACGAAACATACAACAAGGCTGCAAGAAGATACGAATCTACCCTTGCTGTATTCCGTTTGACAGAAGTAATGGAGAAGGCTGTATTCAAAGAGGAGAAACCGACAAAACCTGGCGACAAGAACCAGAAGCCTTACTCCAAACTTCTGATTATGCTATATGACGGGATAAAACTGACTGTCGGAGTACAGAAGACCACTCAGGAAAAGGTTCAGTACTGTCTCACTGCATTAGGTTCGGTCTCAAAATAAAAAACCACCGCAAAATGCGGTGGCTAGACTTTGGGGCTCGGAACCGCCTGAGCGATAAGGGTTGTCATCCCTTCTACGAATTCCCCTAT
>CANBDZ010000177.1 GCA_947367375.1 uncultured Bacteroidales bacterium
CTCCTCATTGATTCTCAATCCGTCGTCGTCCTTCTTCACATTGTTAGGCCTCTGGCCTGGACGACCGCTTGGTCTTGGGCCCATAGGGCGTGGACCTGGTTTAAATGGTGCTGCGATAAATAAATCCTCCTATAAGTTAAGTAATTAATATATAACGGCTACGACAGCTGTTCCTTGATCTCGTTGCTTACTAAAGCGACAAAATCTTCAGCCGGCATAGAACCTGCATCAATTCCGCCCTGCCTTCTGACAGAAACCGTGCCTTCAGTCATTTCCTTCTCACCTACAATCACAAGGAAAGGAATCCTCTTGAGTTCGCTCTCACGGATTCGCTTACCGAGTGTTTCGTTCCTATCATCCACGGCGGCGCGAATATCGGAATTATTCAGCAAATCACAAACTTTTTTTGCATATTCCTCGTATTTTTCGCTGACTGGCACGATGTTAACCTGATCTGGAGTCAACCAGAGAGGAAGCTTTCCGCCGGTGTGCTCGAGGAGAACGGCAACGAATCTTTCCATTGATCCGAACGGTGCACGGTGGATCATGACAGGACGATGTTTCTGGTTGTCGCTTCCGATGTACTCAAGCTCGAAACGCTCTGGAAGGTTGTAGTCAACCTGGATAGTACCGAGCTGCCACTTTCTTCCGATTGCATCCTTCACCATGAAGTCGAGCTTAGGGCCGTAGAATGCTGCCTCACCAGTCTCAACCACTGTGTTGAGTCCCTTCTCCTGTGCAGCCTCGATGATAGCTGACTCAGCCTTTGCCCAGTTTTCATCAGATCCGATGTACTTTTCCTTGTTCTCAGGGTCACGGAGAGACACCTGTGCGATGTACTCCTTGAAGTTGAGAGTCTTGAACACATAAAGGATGATGTCGATTACCTTGCAGAACTCCTCCTTGATCTGGTCAGGACGGCAGAAAAGGTGGGCGTCGTCCTGTGTGAAGCTACGTACACGGGTAAGACCGTGGAGCTCACCGCTCTGCTCGTAGCGGTACACTGTACCGAACTCTGCAAGTCTGAGTGGAAGATCCTTGTAAGATCTTGGCTTAGCTCTGAAGATCTCACAGTGGTGAGGGCAGTTCATTGGCTTGAGGAGGTACTCTTCACCTTCCTGTGGTGTGTGGATAGGCTGGAATGAGTCCTTTCCGTATTTTGCATAGTGACCTGAAGTCACGTAAAGGTCCTTGTTTCCGATGTGCGGAGTGATTACAGGAAGATAGCCATATGACTTCTGGAGCTTCTTGAGGAACTGTTCGAGTCTCTCACGGAGCTCAGCACCCTTAGGGAGCCACATAGGAAGACCCTGACCTACTCTTGGAGAGAACATGAAGAGCTCCATCTCCTTACCGATCTTTCTGTGGTCACGCTTCTTAGCCTCCTCGAGCATTGCAAGATACTCATCGAGCATGCTCTTCTTAGGGAAGGTCACACCGTAAACACGGGTGAGCATAGGGCGCTTCTCATCACCTCTCCAGTAAGCACCTGCGATTGCAGTAAGCTTTACAGCCTTGATCACAGATGTGTCCTTGAGGTGAGCACCGCGGCAGAGGTCAGTGAACTCGCCGTTAGTGTAGAATGTGATGGTACCGTCCTCGAGGTCGCTGATGAGCTCGCACTTGTACTCGTCACCCTTCTCTGTGAAGTTCTTGAGCGCATCTTCCTTTGAAACCTCAGTTCTTACGAACTCCTGCTTCTGGCGAGCAAGCTCAAGCATCTTGTTCTCGATGGCCTTGAGGTCTGCCTCTACAAGGTTCTTTTCACCGAAGTCGATGTCATAATAGAATCCTGTCTCGATCGCTGGTCCGATACCGAACTTAACACCTGGATAGAGTGCCTCGATGGCAGCAGCCATAAGGTGTGATGATGAATGCCAGAAGACATGCTTAGCCTCAGCGTCATCCCACTTGTGGAGTCTGATGGCTGCATCTTCGTTGATCGGACGTGTCACGTCATATACTGTTCCTTTTCCTGTCGTGTCTGATGCCGGAACAACTGTAGCAGCGAGAATGTCCGCTGCCAATCTTGGGCTGATGCTCTGTGCAATGTCATACGCTGAGACTCCGCTCTCGTACTGTCTCACGCTACCGTCAGGAAATGTAATATTAATCATAATTTCTACCTTTATATAAGTTTCTAAGCAATACAAAAGCCTAATAAACAGGCAAGAGCGCAAAGATAGGAATTTTTTTCTATCTTTGCATAAGATAACCGTAAGAATATGAAACAAAATCTTTTACGAAGAAATCTCTGGGAAACAGCCGGTAAGGCCGGTCTAGCTCTTGGTGGAGCATCAGCAGCTTTTCTGTTCATCAGCCACGCACTGACAAGCCTTCAACTTCCAGGCTTCGTATCGACAGTGCTCAACTTTGCCCTCTGGGCAGCAAAATTCGGCGGATGCATCTGGCTTATGGCGTTCTTCATGAAGAAATTCGTAGCGGAGAATCCTGAAGCTGACAACTCAGCAAGCTACAGATTCGGAATGGCGGCTGCCTTCCTCTCTGCATTGATCTTTGCTGCTGTATCATTCGCAGACATAGCATTCATATCTGCTGACACCTACGCTGAAATGAGAACCTTGGTAACACAGGAGATGGGCTCTCTCATGGACTCAAACACTGAAGCAGCGATAGAAAAGTTGATGGACAACCTCCCCCAGTACATGTTCTTCGCGAACCTTATCTACTGCTTCCTCTACGGAACATTGCTTTCTGCCATCCTCTCAAGGAACATCCCAAGCAGAAACCCATTTGCAGACTACAAACCTGAAGATCAATAGATTATGTCATACGACAAAGACCTCTCTATAGTAATATCCCTCTACAACGAAGAGGAATCACTTCCCGAACTCATCCAGTGGATCGAGAAGGTGATGGCTCAGGAGGGTTACAAATATGAAATAATAATGGTGAACGACGGAAGCACTGACGCTTCCTGGAAGATCATCAAGGAACTGGCAGCCAAGAACCCTGCAATCAGAGGAATATGCTTCCGCCGAAACTACGGCAAATCAGCAGCCCTCTACCACGGATTTGCAGCAGCGGAAGGTCGTGTGGTAGTGACAATGGACGCCGATCTCCAGGACTCGCCTGAAGAGATCCCGGAAATGTACCGCATGGTGACAGAAGAAGACTGGGACATCGTATCAGGCTGGAAGAAGCAGAGATATGACAACAAGCTCACCAAGAACCTCCCTTCAAAACTGTACAACGCTACAGCCCGCAAAGTGACAGGAATCAAGCTCCATGACATGAACTGCGGACTCAAGGCATATAAGAACGAAGTCGTGAAAGACATCGAGGTCTATGGTGAAATGCACAGATACATCCCGTATTTGGCAAAGAACGCAGGTTACAGCAAGATCACAGAGAAGCCGGTACAGCACCAGAAACGCAAGTACGGAGTCAGCAAATTCGGTCTCGAACGCTTTGTAAACGGAGTACTTGACCTCATCTCACTCTGGTTCCTCAGCAAATTCGGCAAGAAGCCTATGCACTTCTTCGGTTTCACAGGCATCCTTATGTTCCTTGTAGGAGGAATTATGGCAGTCTGGATCATCGCAGAAAAGCTCATCCAGCAGGGCAGAGGCCTCGTTTACAGACCTGTAACAGAGCAGCCGCTCTTCTACCTCGCCCTCGTGGCAGTCATCCTGGGAGTCCTTCTCTTCCTCGCAGGCTTCATCTGCGAAATGATCTCCCGCAACAGTTCTGAGCGTAACCGCTACAACGTAAAGGAAGAATTCTAAGATAGAATATATATAGGTATATAGGGCTGTCCGTCTGGACAGCCTATTTTTTTGTAGGCGGCACAATAGGCGTATGGCACACAAAATGTTTTGCTCGTCAAAACGGATATAAAAACGAACAAGACTTCTGATGCCATGAAAGCGCGCAACTACGTAATGAGCGCAGTCCTTATAGCAGAAATATACTGTTGCTCTACATCTTGCATCATTGATCACCCGATCATGCTCAACATCTGCGGCACAGTCTGGGAGACTAAAGAAGACAGTCTCGGTTACATGGCCATAGACTTCCAATGCTTCGAAGAAGGCAGATTCATGATCCTCACAAACAGCCAGGGAGACATCTACACGGGCATCTGGAGTGAAGGCACAAACGGCGGTTGCACCTACTCACTTGATCTGGTTACAAGATCCACCACAAGGAAAGAAGAAATGATGCTGATCTCAGGAGAGATAACGACATGGTCAAGGAAAGCGGACATAATGAGAGTCACGTACATAACACGCTCCGACCCGCATACACTCCAGAAAACAAACTTCATCCGAATCAAGGACTAAAGACTAAAGATATGAAACTGAGAACATTACTGATCGGCGTTGAATTATCCGCCCTCCTCTCCTGCACAACATCATGCATTCTGGAGTTTCCGACACTCATTGACATCTGCGACACAGAGTGGCAATCCGACGACAGCGAACTCGGCTACGTCGAGCTCTCATTCAAATGCTACGACAACGGCAAACACGTCTTCCTCACCCAAATAGACGGCACCCGCCAGATGGGCTACTGGGAAGCCCGAAACGAAGACACATGCAGCTACAACCTCCACCTGACCGGCAGAACCCACACAACAAACCGTGAAATAGAGCTAATCTCAGCCGAAATACAAAACTGCAGCGAATCCCCCGACACAATGACAGTCTCCTGGTTCTACACTACAACCCCAACAACCCTCCACACATCAACCTTCATCCGCATTAAAACAAAACACCCCGTCATCGGATGATGACAGGGTGTCGTATAAGAAAGTGGCAGCTACCTACTCTCCCACCTGGTGGGGC
>CANBDZ010000178.1 GCA_947367375.1 uncultured Bacteroidales bacterium
GCTCCGTGATCACGGATGAAGGTCTCAGCCACCCTATTCAACTCGAGAGTTGTCACACCTGGGGCAACTATCTTACCGACCTCAGCCAATGTCTTCGAGACGAGTATTCCGTTCTCGCGCATCAGCGCTATTTCTTCTTCTGTCTTTGGCCTGACCATCTTCAAAGAACTTTATCGAGATTACATGCCGGAACGTCCTTTCAGACGACCGGTCTTCATCAGTCCGTCATAGTGACGCATAAGAAGGTGGCTTTCAATCTGCTGGAGAGTATCGAGAACAACACCCACAAGGATAAGGAGGGATGTACCTCCGTAGAAGCTTGCGAACTGGTTGTTCACTCCGCAAAGCATTGCAAATGCAGGGAGGATAGCGATGAGAGCGAGGAAGATAGATCCTGGGAGAGTTACTCTTGACATGATGTCGTCAAGGTACTCAGCAGTCTTCTTACCTGGCTTCACTCCTGGGATGAAACCGCCGTTCTTTCTCATATCATCTGCCATCATTGTAGGGTTTACAGTGACTGCAGTGTAGAAATATGTGAAAAGTACTACGAGGATTGCAAATGTAAAGTTATACCAGAAACCGGTATAGTTGCTCATTACAGCAGCGAAACCTCTTGTTGCATCGAACTGCGAGAAGATCATCGGGAAGAGCATGAGAGCCTGAGCGAAGATGATAGGCATAACGCCGGCTGCATTGATCTTCATAGGGATGTACTGGCGTACACCACCATACTGCTTGTTTCCGACAACTCTCTTTGCATACTGTACAGGAACCTTGCGGACAGCCTGAACGAGTGCGATTGCTGCAATGAAGATGAAGAAAAGGATCACAAGCTCTACGATGAAGAGGAGTGGACCACCAACACCGTTTCCTGTGAATTTCTCTCCGATTTCAGCTGTGAGAGCATAAGGGAGACGCGCGATGATACCGACCATGATGATAAGTGAAATACCATTACCAAGACCACGGTCTGTAATACGCTCTCCGAGCCACATTACGAACATTGTACCTCCGAGGAGAATCAATGTCGATACGAGATTGAACCAGAAGTTGCTCCAGCCGAGCATGTTGACTGCTGTGAAAGCAGAAGCAGGAATCTGGCTATGAAGATTTGCCATATAGGCAGGACCCTGGATGCAGATGATAGCAATGGTAAGGAACCTTGTGTACTGATTCATCTTGCGGCGTCCGCTTTCGCCCTCCATCTGGAGTTTCCTGAAGTAAGGGACGAAAACACCAAGAAGCTGGATTACGATTGATGCCGAAATGTATGGCATCACTCCCAGCGCAAAGATTGAAGCGTTACCGAAAGCTCCACCAGAGAACATGTTCAGGAGTCCTACGAGACCCTCTGAAGATGACTGCTGAAGGCTTGCGAGCTGCGCTGAATCTATGCCTGGAAGCACGATGAAGCTTCCGAGGCGATAGATCACGAGCAGTCCGAGGGTGTAAAGGATCCTCGTACGGAGCTCTTCAATCTTAAAGATGTTCTTGATTGTCTGGATAAGTTTGTTCATCTTTTATTAGAGTGTTGTTGCAGTGCCGCCCACAGCCTCGATCTTAGCGATCGCTGACTTAGAGAATGCATTTGCAGATACTTCCAATTTAGCTGAGAGCTCACCATTACCAAGAATCTTTACAAGCTGGTTCTTGTTGATGAATCCTGCTTCGCGGAGTGTGTCTACAGTGATAACTGTAAGGTTGTTAGCCTCTGCGAGAGTCTGAAGAGTAGCAACGTTGATACCCTTGTACTCAACTCTTGTAGGATTAGTAAAACCGAACTTAGGAAGTCTTCTCTGGATAGGCATCTGACCTCCCTCGAAGCCGATCTTGCGAGAGTAACCAGAGCGTGCCTGAGCACCCTTGTGACCACGTGTAGATGTACCACCGTGACCTGAACCCTCACCACGACCGATTCTCTTCTCGCGGCCCTTTGAGCCTGCAGCAGGTGTAAGATTATGTAATTTCATCTTTCTGTCCTCCAAATTAAATTTCCTCTACGATTACGAGGTGACGAACCTTCTCGATCATACCCTTGGTAACTGGAGTAAGCTCTACCTCAACTGTCTGATGGAGTCTGTGGATTCCGAGTGAAACGAGATTTGCGATCTGTCTCTCAGTTGCTCCATTCTTGCTCTTGACCTGAGTTATCTTAACTTTTGCCATTTCTTCTGTCCTCCTTAACCTTTAAATACTCTGCTCATAGGAATACCACGGAGACCGGCAACAGTGTAAGCGTCTCTCATCTCTACAAGGGCAGCTACAGTAGCCTTCACAAGGTTGTGAGGGTTAGATGAGCCCTTAGACTTAGCGAGCACGTTGTGAACACCTACTGACTCGAATACAGCACGCATCGCACCACCGGCCTTAACTCCTGTACCAGGAGCAGCTGGCTTCATGAATACTCTTGCGCCACCGAACTTAGCCTCCTGCTCGTGTGGGATAGTCTTGTTGAGGATAGGAACCTTAACGAGGTTCTTCTTTGCATCCTCGATACCCTTTGAAATAGCAGTTGTAACCTCGTTAGCTTTTCCAAGACCATAGCCTACAACGCCGTTCTCGTCACCTACTACAACAATTGCTGCAAAGCTGAAGTGACGACCACCCTTAGTAACCTTTGTCACTCTCTGGATGGCTACCAATCTGTCCTTAAGCTCAAGGTCAGATGTCTTTACTCTTTTAACATTTGTATTTGCCATAGTCTCTTAGAAAATTAAGCCACCTTCACGGGCAGCGTCTGCCAAACTTTTAACTCTTCCGTGATAAAGGTAACCACCACGGTCAAATGAGATAGTAGTGATTCCTGCTGCGAGAGCGCGCTCTGCGATCGCCTTTCCAACGATAGCTGCTGCCTCGATACCACTCTTGCCCTTGCACTCTGCTGCAAGTGCCTTGTCATTTGAAGCGGCTGCACAAAGTGTCATGCCCTTCAAGTCATCAACAACCTGTACGTAAATCTGCTTGTTGCTTCTGAAAACAACCATTCTTGGTCTTTCAGCAGTACCATTAACGACTTTGCGGATACGGTAGTGAATTCTTTTTCTTCTTTCAATCTTATTCAATGCCATAATCTAGTCCTCCTATTATTTAGCACCTGCTGACTTACCAGCCTTACGACGAAGCTGCTCGCCGACAAACTTAATACCCTTACCCTTGTATGGCTCAGGCTTGCGGAATGAGCGGATCTTTGCAGCAACCTGTCCGATGAGCTGCTTGTCTGCGCTCTTGAGACAAAGTACTGGGTTCTGACCCTTCTTTACAGGCTCAGCCTCAGCCTTAACCTCTGCTGGAAGCATGAGCTGGATCTCGTGTGAGTAACCGAGTGACATGATGAGGAGCTGGCCCTGAACATCAACACGGAAACCGACACCTACGAGCTCCTGTCTGATAGTGTAACCTGTTGACACACCAACAACCATATTGTTGATCAACGCACGGTAAAGACCGTGGAGTGAACGGTGGCGTGGCTGGTCAGTAGGACGGGTCAATTTAACTTCTGTTCCCTCTACAGCGACATTGATGTCTACGTCAACCTTCTGGCTGAGCTCACCGAGAGGTCCTTTAACCTTAACAACGTTGCCAGGGAGAACTTCTACGCTCACTCCGGCAGGAAGGTGTACAGGCAATTTACCAATTCTTGACATTATTCGTTTCTTTTAGATTAATATACATAACATATAACCTCACCACCTACATTGAGATCACGTGCCTCTTTGTCTGTGATGACACCCTTTGAAGTAGAAAGGATAGCGATACCGAGTCCGTTAAGAACGCGTGGCATGTTCTCTACATCTGTGTATCTTCTGAGACCTGGCTTAGACACGCGGATGATCTTCTTGATAGCCGCAGTCTTGGTCTGTGGATGATACTTGAGAGCGATTTTGATTGTGTTTGAAGGAGTTCCTTCAACTACCTTGTAGCTGAGGATGTAACCCTTCTCGCAAAGGATCTTTGTGAGAGCTACCTTCATCTTTGAAGAAGGAATCTCTACAACCTTCTTTCCTGCCAGATAAGCGTTTCTTACTCTGGTGAGGAAGTCTGCAATTGGATCAGTCATTTTTTTGTTTTGTTTTTGTTGAAAACCGACGCCCGGAAGCGTCCGATATCCAAATTGTTAATACTTATAATATATATACGTCATTCGACGTCTTTTGCGGTTATATGTTACCAGCTTGCCTTCTTGACGCCTGGGATCAGACCGTTGCTTGCCATCTCACGGAACTGGATACGGCTGATACCGAACATACGCATGTATCCCTTTGGACGTCCAGTGAGAGAACAGCGGTTGTGCATACGGCATGCAGCTGAGTTCTTAGGGAGCTTGTCGAGAGCAGCCCAGTCACCTGCTTCCTTGAGAGCCTGTCTCTTAGCGGCGTACTTTGCAACCAATTTCGCGCGTTTTACCTCGCGGGCTTTCATTGATTCTTTTGCCATCTTGTTCTCTTTTAATTAGTTGTTATGTTTCTTGAAAGGCAGACCGAATGCCTTGAGAAGTGCGTGAGCCTCCTCGTCGGTCCTAGCTGTAGTCACGAATGTGATCTCCATTCCGAGGATCTTGCTGATCTTGTCGATGTCGATCTCAGGGAAGATGATCTGCTCCTTGATACCGAGAGTGTAGTTACCCTTTCCGTCCATCTTCTCAGAGATACCGTTGAAGTCTCTGATTCGTGGAAGAGAAACACGGATAAGTCTCTCAAGGAACTCATACATCTTCACGTCGCGAAGAGTAACCTTTGTTCCGATAGGCATTCCTCTACGGAG
>CANBDZ010000179.1 GCA_947367375.1 uncultured Bacteroidales bacterium
AGGCAAATCTATGAAACAAAAACCAATTATAAAACATTGATTTTCAACGACTTTTTGCTTATATATAAATATATAGTTTACTATAAGATTACTATATATATTTATATATAAAACTTATACTAAATCTTAGTATAGTATCTATATAGCCGCCGGTTTTCGGTTCAAATTTACCTCTTGAATGTGCCAACATAGGACACATCATTATCTCACTTCCGAGCGATAATTATTTTTTGCGTACTGGTGGAAAGAAACGCCTCCTGTCTTCTCCATAGCGGCCTCATAGATGAGTTCCAATGGGATGAATCCTCCGGCTCGCTTTGCGAGTTCACCGTCGATACCTACGTCAAAACGAAGGTCGTTTGAGAGACGGTTGTGTTCATCGAGCTTGCCGTGGCAATGACCATGGAGCATGATGGAGCCATATGGCTTATGATTCCATGTGACCATCGGATAATGGCAGAGAGTCAGCATAAGATTCTCAGACAGGAAAGGGCAGGCGGTAGGCTTGACAGTCAGATCGAGGATCTGTGCCGTAGTCTTGAAATAGTTGGAGTATGCCCTTATTGAACCGTCATGATTGCCCTGTATGAGAAATTTCTGTCCTGGAAGCTTTTCCAGCAGATGACGGGCATCTTCGCTCTTGAAGAATGTGAGGTCGCCTAGAATATACACCAGGTCACGTTTTCCGACACTGGACTTCCACAAGTCCAGCATGTACTCATCGTGCGCCTTGGTATCAACCTCCTGAGCGAAAGGACGGTTTGGTTGGTGCTTTAGTATGTTAGTGTGACCAAAGTGAAGGTCTGCGGTAAAAAGTATCTTGTTCATAATCATCGTCGGTTGCGAAGCCGCTTTCGCTTGAAGGCTCCTGGGTTAATGGTAAATGTTTCACGGATGCAGGTTCCCTGCGTCATCGGGGCTATCACCGATAGCCATTCAGATGTTCTGATTGTCTGTTTCATTTTTGATTGAATGATTTTGATTGTTAATATTTCGTGGATAATAACGGGCACAAAAAAAGAGGTGCCGCTTTGTTGCGACACCTCCGTATATAGTCTTGACAGATCTATCTATCAGTTACCACTACAATGAGCATATCGCACTCTACAACCCAGGATCCATCCTGTGCTGACTTTCGGTTCAAGTGTAATTATGTTCATTGAATATCTCATGGTTTTAATTGTTTGCGGCTGCAAATGTAGAGACTTTTTCCTTATCTCAAACACCTCCAGGCAACTTTTTTCAAGAGCGAAATCGCTTATATCTAAAGATATAAAGTTTTTATAATCTTCTGTATCGGCTCCGACTGGTGATATAGAACTATGTCGTAAACTCTATCGTATCCTTGACAGCCACTAATCATATTGTCCTATAACTCGCTATGCTGCAAGATACTATCATAGCTAACTCTATCGTCAGCTCTGTCGTTAACTCTGTCGTAAGCTATATCGCAAATACTCAGTTGGACAGTCTTCCAACTCCACCGTCATCTTCACCATCACCTCTATCGCCATTCTTTTTATCACTTGTTAAAACATTATATACAAGTCGTTTATCTTCACCATGCACACCGATAACTCCACCATCAACCTCACCATTATCCTATGAATAACTGATTCAGATAATCGAACTTCAGCTTAGACACTAACTTCGACACCATTTCATTTTTTCTAAAAGGACATGACATGCAAGTTGCTATTTTCCACATTGATATACACCACAGCTTCGACACTATCTTAGACACATACTTAGCCACACCATAGGTGTCAAACTAGTTATTTCCATTTTGGAAACAACTACTCCAATGCGGTTAGCGACCGCCGAATCTCCAAAACAGAGTTTAGGTTTATTCGAACCAACTTTCGCAGATTTTCGAGTTAAAGTCTCAAAATCGCGATTTTAACTCACTTTTATGTGAAATTTTCACATATTTGGCAGTTAAGATTCAGAAATCGCAAACTCAAGGAGTTCCTCTGCGATCGCAGGATTGTTGATGCGCATAAGGCTGTCATCATCTTTTTCATTTGAAAGAAGAGTCATGCTGCCGTACCAGACAAGAGAGCTGTCAATAACTGCAAAGCGCTCACGGTATTTATGGCGTGTGATTACGTTGACACCAGCAGAAATCAGATGCTCAATATGGGATTTATGCTGGTCTCGTCCATCCTCCGGATAATCTTCCGGATCTAATGTCAACACCACAACAGACACACCTTTTAGCTGCAGACATTCACTCTCAGAACATAGCCAGTTGACCTTTTTGAAACTGAATGACGGGCTGGATATAACCACACTTCCTGCAGCAGAAATTACATCCTTTTCAAATATATCAAAGTAGCTTTGACTATCGAATATAGAATTAGTAATCTCCTGTTTATCAATTATTTCAGAGCAAACCTCATATCCAATCTTTTTATATGCTCTCAAACGCTTATAGTACATCCTCTTAAGGGCCGGAACATGCTGGTCTATATAGTCAAAGATGATAGCATCCTTCTTTCCTTCATAATCTCGGTTCAGACGACCGGCATGCTGCTCGACATTACCCTCAAACGAAATAGGCATTGCAAGAAGCATCGTGTCAAGACGTGGGTAGTTGAAGCCCTCACCCACATACTGGCCTATGGCAACAAGAATAATACTTTCATCCGCTCTTACAGCGGCCATATCTTCTCGTATAGCCGCTCGTTCCTTCAGACTTTTACCTCCCTGAAGCAAGAACACATGATCAGCTGAGCCTTGAAGCATATCATATAATTTCTGCGCATGCTCCTTGTATTTGGTCATAACAACAGGAGTGCGTCCACGCTTTACACAATCTATTGTATCAGTGACAATCTGCATATTACGCAGCTCACTTTGCATGATGAGGCGGTAATAATCTGCCGGATTCCTATCCTCTGACTGATTCAGATCCACTAATCTGGTAAAACGCGGGTAAATGTAATGACCTATTCCCTGCTTCTGAGCCCTTTCCTTTGCTGTATATCTATGTCGAATAGGGCCAAGCTGCATAAACATCTTCTTGTCTTGCTTATCACCACGGTTAATCGTTGCTGACATTCCGTAGATATACCTTGCAGTAACCGCTCTTAACACATTTTCGTGGGTTACAGCTGCTGCATGATGACACTCATCAACGATAACCATTCCATAGTTGCGCACCAGTTCGTTTATATTATCCTCCCTGCCGAGAGAAGTGATCATTGCAATGTCAATTATTCCTGTGGTCGCGTCCTTTTGAGAAGAGAATGTACCTATCAATGAACTGCGCTTCTTGACACGTCCTTTGGGAGTCGTGTAAGTCGGAAGTTCTTCATTTATAGTCAGGAATGAGTTCAGGTCCTTAATCCAGTTGTTCATGATCTCAACATTATGAACGAGAAGCAAGGCATTCACCTTTTTCTGTGCAATCAGATATGCACCCAAGACAGTTTTACCAAATGCTGTGGCTGCTGCAAGAACTCCGATGTCGTTATACAACATCTTCTCTGCTGCCACCTGCTGCTCCGGATAGAGGGTGCCGTTGAAATGGACATCTATTTTACGTCCTTTCTGTCGTTTATCAACTACGTCATACAGAACACCTGCGCCGGACAGTTGGGATATCAATTCATCATAGCAACCTCGAGGGATAACGATATAATCTCCTTCGTCATAGCCGTTGTATACGATTCGTGGAGTGTCCTTTGTGGAGAAGCCCAGTTTGAGGGTATGAAAGAACTGCGGATTTGAATAGGCTGCAATCCTTCTGATTGCATTCTGCATACGGTCTTTAAGTCCTTGCTTATTGACATATATACCATCAGAGAGCACAATCTTTATAGCACCCGCTGCATCTTCAGCATGGAATTCTCTCTTCGTCGAAGCAGGACTTTGTTCAAAAAGAAGATGCGTCTGGCCAGCAGCAGTATCTTCTACTATATCATTCTGGAATATGGACATCGTGTCATCGTCAGGACACCATAGCTTTATGAAATCATCAACCTCTTTCTCGCTCAATTTCCTAGTCTCACGCAGGCGTTTCCACTGGTCCTTATATGTATTCCAGGATTCATCAACAAATGCGCTGTTACCATTTCTAAGAGCACGGCCTTGAAGTGGTAAAGCAATCAGATTGCCAAGTTTGCCTTCAGGAAGGGAGTCCTGCATAGGCATCATTCTGTCATAGTAAGTGAAGTTCTTCAAACTTACAGACTCAGCCCCTTTTCTCAGTAGTGCCTCACCGAATTTTCGTGCCTTAGATGCCTGAATTGGATCACTGAAGAAGATCCATATATGAGCACCTCGCCCCGAACGGGACCTCTCAACAAGAGTATCAACACCCAAGATAGTACACATCTGCCGGAGGGCATTCACTTCCTGTTTCCATCCCTTTGATGGCTCTGCCTCCTCATCATGATTATCGAAATCGAAGACCAGGAACCAGCATGTGCCATCAGGAAACAATGGATATAGGCCCACTACATCGCCACAATCTTCTCTATTTCCCTGCAAGTGATCAAGAATAACCTTACCTCTCAATTCTGTATAATCTCTCGAAGGACAATCTTGGCATTTTATCTTGACACCACTCCTTTTAGGACAGATTCCTGGCTTCCAGAAATAATTACACTGTGTATAGTAGCCTTGACCATTGCGTGCTCTCTGCGCATAAACATCCCTTCGTCCCTTAAAATAAGAATACAAGAGACTTGCATGTTCCGGGCCCAGTTCAGGAAA
>CANBDZ010000180.1 GCA_947367375.1 uncultured Bacteroidales bacterium
AGATAAATGCGAATTGAATGGATTGAGGCAAACGGATATACGATTACATACCCGCCACGCTACTCCTACGTGGACGGCATCTGATTATCTTATTTCTTTTCACCCAGTATGCACCATCTTATGAATGGAATACGCTTGAGTAATTCATAGAGTAGTGGCGAGAGAGTGAATACAGCAATTGTCAAAATGATATATATGTACACTGGAGGCAGCTGAGTCTTGACCTTCAGGAAATAGCCGACTGTGGCGATTACTAGATAGTGTACGATGTAGATGCCGTAGCTTGAGCGAGTCATATATGAGGCAAATGCTCCTGTCCTGTCAAACGAAGTCTTGAACCAGCCCATCATCGCAAGGCACATAAGCCATCCGTAGATATTGTTCAGAGGAGAACTCAGATACTTCGGCATTGTGTTGTTCTGACCGAATTCTGTCACCGTCAGGAAGACACCAGAGACCAGCGCACATGCCATGAGAGGAATCCATGCTCGGCCCACAATTTCCTGAACCCTGTCATGGGAGAATACGAAATATCCCATGAGGAAAGGAATCAGGTAGAACAAAGGCTTGTAGAGATTCCACAGTCCGTTTGCACCGGCAGGATCAGGCTCCATTATAAGGGTCTGGTGACCGAGCCAAAAGAACACTCCCATCAATATCAGTGGAACTAACCCTATCCTTCCACAGAGTTCCATGAACTTGCCTTTTGCATCCATCTTCTTGACGATGAGCAGAACAAGAGACAGCAGCCAAAGGTCCTGAATGAACCATAACGGGCCGATGCCGCTGATAGACCATATCAGATATTTTACTGGACCCGGGAGTGCCGCAATACTTTCTGCAGCTGGTCCGGTCATGGTGTTTATCCATCCTATACCGGCACACAAGAAGAAGAGTCCTATAGTTGATGGAACAAGGAGTTTTCTTGTTCGTATCTTGAACCAATCCTTTGCAGACTGTCTTTCCAAGGCATAACGCGCGCTGATTCCGGCAAGGATGAACAGCAGAGGCATGAACCAAGGGTAGAGAAGATACATGACTATATCTTGATACTGCGGTCCGTCACTGAAGCCTCCTATCCCGCCGAAGACTCCCTTGTTGTTATAGAAATATATGACGTGATAAAGCAGAACAAGCAGGACTGTCACCCAGCGGAGATTGTCTATCCAATGTTTTCTCATTTTGTCAGTCCCTCCATGACCTGACCTACAAGGTCCTCGAAAATCTGAGTCTTTACTAGTGCCATTCCGTTATTATCCCCAAGCAGAAGTAGAGCATCTCCTGGTTTTATGTCATACTGTTTGCGTGCATCACGAGGAATTACGATTTGTCCTTTGTCACCCACCTTCACTACTCCGAAGATGTATTTACCGTCTTTTTCTTGCATAAAAGTTATATTAGTTGGAAATTTCCCACAAATATAACAAATATTGCATTAAATCAAGTACTGACAGAAAAAAATATTGTATCATGACGAAATTCCCCTCAAGACTTCAGTCATGAGGGGAATAGTTTATTTTGTAATGTCTGGCAGGTCTATTCGGTAAACTGGAATTTACTTTTGTACCGTATGTTTGATTGGCTCCATATGAATTCCGATGTGGGTGTCGGGACCAAATTCTTCCTTGAGTCGTTTCTCAACAGCTGTTGCTATTGCATGAGCATTTTCCAATGTTGTCTGTCCGTCCATGCGTAGATGAACTTCGATTGCTATGTGGTTGCCTATGCGTCGTGTACGGAGGTGATGAGGTGAACTGATCTCAGAAAAAGAAACGATGATGTCAAGAATTTTCTTCTCAGTTTCAGCCGGTAATGAGCGTTCAAGAAGTTCGTCAACGCAAGGCTTTATGAGATCAATGGCTACCTTGATGATGAATGTGCTGACAGCTATGGCTGCGATAGGGTCAAGGATTCTCCACTTTTCTCCGAGGATAATTGCACCGCCTATACCTACAAGGGTTCCGATTGATGAAAATGCATCACTTCTATGATGCCATGCGTTTGCAATGACTGCCTGAGAGTTGAGATTCCGCCCAACGTGTACAGTGTATCTGTATAGTATCTCTTTGGCTAAGATTGATATGGCAGCTATAGCTAATGCAATCAAGCTTGGTGCTGGGAGTACAGCTCCATTAATGACTTCTGATACTTTTGTGGCTCCATTTATGAGAAGTCCAATGCCCACGGCAAACAGGGCAATACCAATTAATGCAGTTGCAAGAGTTTCGTACTTGCCATGTCCGTATTTATGATCATCATCTTCAGGTTTTCCTGAGATCTTTACAAATACGATTACTATAATATCTGTGATGAAGTCCGACAGGGAATGTACCGCGTCTGCAACCAAAGCCGAGCTGTGTCCTATAATTCCGGCGATGAACTTTAACACTAATAGAAGGATGTTTACTATGCTTCCTATCCAGGTTACTCTGTAGATTGATTTCTCTCTTGTATTAAATTGTGACCTATGCATAAAGTACCTATGTTTGTAATCTATTGAAAGACGCTCTCAGGGGCTTGTCGGCCCCTGCCGCTTGGCAGACCCCCGAGAAGTTTTTCATATAAAAGTTAAGCTACTGATATTTTTGCTAAATTTATTTGGCATCAATTTTTATCAAAAATACAGTAGCTATGAGTACACAAAGAAAGGAATTTTCCTTCAAAGGTCAAAAGATTTTTGTCGGATTAGATGTGCATTTAAAGAGCTGGACAGTAACTGTTTTATCTGAACAGTCGGTTCTTAAGAAGTTTACTCAGGACCCAAGTCCTGCCGCCTTGTACAAGTTCCTCAGCAACACCTATCCTGGTGCAGAGTATTATTCTGTCTACGAGGCCGGTTTTTGCGGATTTTGGATACACTGGGAACTCCACAACCTAGGTATCAATAACATTGTGGTGAACCCTGCAGATGTCCCTACCATGGGAGGAGAGAGATTGAGAAAAACAGACGCTGTAGACAGTGGAAAATTGGCCAGAAGCTTAAGAGCTGGAGAGCTGAGGGGGATATATGTCCCCGACTCTATAACAACAGAGATTCGTTCTTTGATAAGACTGAGAGACTCATTGACAAAAGATCAGACACGTCACAAAAACAGAATAAAAGCGCATCTGAGATATTTAGGAATTGATATTCCGGAAGAGTTCTGCAGGCCGGGCAATACTTGGACCAACAGGTTTGTATTGTGGCTGAAAGACTTGAAGATGGAAACTGACTATGGAAGGAAAACATTGGATCTGCTGATTGCTCAGTATGAAGACTTAAGGGTGCAGCGCCTCAATATGATGAAGGAACTTCGTGCCCTGTCTAAAACAGAAAGATTCGCAGAACCTTTGAGGTTATTGATGACAGTTCCGGGAATCGGGCAAGTCTCAGGATTGACGATACTATCAGAAATTGATGATATAGCCCGTTTCAAGGATGCCTCTCATTTAGCATCATATGTAGGTATAGTTCCAATGTGTTATTCAAGTGGCGAGCATGATGGAACCGGCAACCTAACTGTAAGACGTCATGCGCAGCTGCGCTGGCTGATTGTCGAATCTGCCTGGATTGCTGTCCGAAAGGATCCAGTTCTTTCTGCAGCATATGTCGAATATTGCAGAAAAATGAAGCCTAGTAAGGCTATCATTAAGATCGCTAGGCGTATTATTAACCGTATATATTTTGTGATGAAACATCAGCATCCATATGTCAATTGCTTCGTTTCATAAGAGAAGATATATCCTGTCTGGTAAACAGACTTCCTATAGGAGAGAGTACTTAAATTCCAATGCGGCTTTGTAGTCCGCTCTGTTAAAGTTTGTACCTCCTACCTCCGTAACCTAATGCAGATACTTGCGGCATTAACCATATTGTCCGCTTTGGGAAGTTTGTTTACCGAGGATAAATTAGAGTCTCAAAGGTATCGATCTTCACAAGATCGACGGCATATTGTTGCCTAGAACGAAAATTACTGAAAGTTTATTTATTTGACACACAATAACTTACAAAAATTATCAAAAATATTATGTAGGTTGTGCTTGGATTTCAACTGGGAATGGGAATTTAGTTAGACAATTGAACTGCTTCCCAGACTGTCTGCCAGGTGTTATCACCAGGGTCAAATTCAATTATATCTTCGTTAAAACGATAATCCCTTTCTATTATTGTCTCTACTCTTACAGTTCTATCTACTGACGTGTTATTCTCCGGCACGGAAAATTCGATTTCCCACTGATCTCCCACTTGGATGTGAGCATCTAATATCCATATATCAACAAGTTGCTGATCAATAATATCCTCTTCTATTATTACTCTATATTCAAAACGTCTCAAGACACTTGAGAAAGATGTTTTAGTTTCAACAGCATTTATCACAAAATGGTAGGTGCCACCTTCTGCAGGTATGATAATGCCGTCCTCCTTCTTAAACTCTACGTCATAAAAAGAACTCAAGCAACTTTGCGTTGTAAAGGAAATTAGAATCAGAAACAACAGTCTAAAATGCTTCATATTTATATCGTTTTATTATTGATTATAGATGAGTATCAATGTGCGTTGTTGCGCATAAATCTCCGTTTATCTGTGTAAATTTAACTGATTCTTTAACCAAATCCAAGCTTATGTTCATATTCCTAATCAATACTCAGGGGAAGTGTTTATGTTGCGTGTTGCTTAAGTTGTTGATAGGCAATTGATTATACGATCGAGGGT
>CANBDZ010000181.1 GCA_947367375.1 uncultured Bacteroidales bacterium
GTCTAAGCCTATATTTGGATTTGTATACAAGCCTGAGTTTAGTGAAAATGAATGTAACGACTTCAATCAACTATTGAAGGAAAAAGATCTATCATCAATAATGACTATTTACTTAACTCATAGTGATTACGCGAAGGAGAATCCTAGTACTAAAGCTCACGTTCTTAAAAAACCATGAAAATCACCATCCACAAAGGACTGAATCAGATAGGCGGCTGTATCACTGAGATACAGTCGCTTTCTAGCACTGAGATATTGATTGACTTCGAGCATAATCTGCCGATTCATATCAAGTCGAAGATTTATAGCGACAGCGTTTTCTCTATAGCATAACTATATCAGTTGACAGCTGCGCAACAATATGGTTCACTAATCCTCAAAAAGAGCCTTTTTTGAGGACTGGAGTGGCCAAACGAAGGTCCAGTCCATGTATTGAGCCATTTTTGAGGACTGGAAGCAGAAAAGACAGCAATAATCCACCGGAAGGGCACTTTGGGTGGACTAAAAACAAAAAGAGCCTCTCAGTAAACTGAAAGGCTCTTTTGGAGGTGCCTAGCGATATCTACAAGTGGAATGGATATGAACGATTTGGGTGCTATCTTTTTGATATTCAATTATATGTGGTAAAGTTACATTATCTATGTTTTCCATACCTTTCCGAAAATGTGGGAAAAATGCGGGAAAATATTTAAAAAAGTTTCGTATCTTTGTGGTGGGAAAATTTTAGACAGTTTTGTTATGGCATGTAACTTTTCAATCAAGAAAGACGTTAAGTCGGGCATGACTCCGGTTATGCTGAAGGTAAGATCTCGTAAGTTGAATATTGACGTTCGTCAGACAATTAAGTTTGAGGTCGATGCATTTAAGTGGAATAGTGGTCACTCCTCTCCCCAGGCATTAGCTAATTTTCGTAAGTCGGTTTATGGCCAGCAGGTTTTCAGTGTGCTGGATAAGATTGCAGCTGAAATTGAGGCTGAGATGACAAAGGGTGTCATCGTTACAGCTGAGCAGGTCAGGAAGATGAGCGACAATGTGATTTTTGCAGAGCAGAGGAAACGTGACGAGGAGGCTCGTTTGGCAGAGGCAGCTAAGGAAGCAGAGGCAAAGAGGGTTACTTTGAATAAGTATATTGCCCGTTATATTGCTGAGGTTGAGGCTGGCGAGAGGCAGACAGATAAGGGTACGAAGTATTCTCCGAATACAATTAAGTCCATCAAGCAGGCGCTGACTCAGTTCGAGGAGTTCCAAAAGTCAAAGAAGAAGAGATACGACTTCAATGATATCGATATGAAGTTCTATCAGGATTATACTGCTTGGTTGAGGAAGAAGAACTATGCAATCAACTCTATCGGTAAGTGCATCAAGCAGCTCAAGGTTATCATGTTTGCTTCTGAGTCTGAGGGATATCATCACAATAGTTTGTGGAAGGATAAGAGGTTCAAGGGTACGAGAGTGGATATTGATTCGATTTATCTGACCAAAGAGGATCTGGAGAAGTTCCAGAGTGTGGATATGACAAAGTTGAGTCCCGGCCATGAGATTGCAAGGGATATCTTCATGGTGGGAGTTTGGACTGCTCAGCGTGTGTCTGACTATAATAATATAGGTAGGGATGATATTCAGACTTTGACAATCCGCTCCATCGTGGACGAGCCAGATCCAGAGAATGTGGGAAAGACTATTGCCAAGATCGTGACACGTGAGGTGACAGTTATCAATATCAGACAGAAGAAGACCGGTGCAAAGGTGGCAATTCCATGTTCATCTGATTTGAAGAGGATTTTGGAGAAGTATAATTTCCAGATGCCACATCTTGAGGATCAGGTCATCAATAGATACATCAAGGATATCGGCAAAGCTGCTGGACTGACTGAGATTGTGAACATTGTCAAGACTAACGGTGGAGAGGAAAAGGAAGTTCCGACTGAGAAATACAAGCTGATCCATACGCATACGGCACGAAGAACCGGCGCTACTCTCATGTACCTTTCTGGAATGGATGTTTACGACATTATCAAGATTACAGGTCATACTTCTCCGGTGATGTTGAGGAAATACATCAAGGCTGACGAGCTGGAGGTTGTGGAGAAGATAACTGAGAAATATAAATACTTCGACTAAAGTTTGGAGCTCTCGCGAAAGCGGGGGCTCTTTTCGTAATATGGTCTTTATCTAGGACGTTTATGCTTGTGCCAAACCAAGGGCAAAAGCCCAAAAATCTGCTCTGAAAATTGCACATTTTTGCTAACTTACAATCAGTAAGTTAGTTATATTTATCACACTGATTTACAAGACTTTAACATAGCACTTTGGCACCTCTATTGGGGCTCTTTCAAAGTGAAAGTAAGGGTTTTCATGGAAGAAACTGCGATATAATGGGGTTAAACTGAATATAGGCGGCTCTCCATGTCAGGTTTTCTCTTTCAAATTGTAAGTTGAAAAATGTTTAAAAAATTTTTCAAGTATAGCGACATATACTGTACGCTATCTAAGTATAGTGGCCAACGTTATTAACACATTAGAAAACTGGGGCTAACGAAGGGAATTTTCGAGTATTTACAAAATTTGCCTTACGAAATTTCAAGCAAAATTTTGTCGAAAAAAAGTTTTTCATATTTCCACATTTTTTCTATTCTTTTGCAGTTACCATTAAACGAATGGTAGGTCGTTGCAACACCTCAGTACTTAAAATTTTTAATCCGTTTACAATATGAGCGAATCTGATATGATTCGAGGATTCTTCAAAGAAATCCTCAAGCACATCATCGCTGAAGCAATTGCTGAAGCTGGGGTACAGAATAATGGTAACAGTGACAAACGTTATTACACACGCGAGGAGGCGTGCGAGCATCTCAAGATAGGAACGACTACGTTCTATAGACTTGCCAAGAAAGGCAAGATCAGCATCTTAAAGATCGGCGGCAAGACTCTCGTGGATGCGGATATGCTTGACGAGGCTATCGAGAACCAGGAAGTGGTAAGATATGGCAGATAATGTGGGAGGATGCTATATGGAGCCAAATCCTGTTCAACAAGTAAGCAATGAGATAGATGCTCGTGTTGGGGCTACGGACGTGGGTATGCTCACGCTCAGAACTGCCAACAAGACTCTACAGGTTGCATCGCAGAGACCGGACCCAGAAGATCTATACAATGGTCTTTGGTATGAGGGCGAGGTTTGCTGTTTGTTTGCTGACTCCAATGTCGGCAAGTCTATTTACGCCGTGCAGATGGCCGACGAGATCGCACGGTTGAGGAATGTCCTTTATGTGGATTGTGAGCTTTCTGATAAGCAGTTTCAGTTGAGGTACACCGACCGTGAGAGCGGCATGCTTCATGAGTTTCCTGAGTCGCTTATCCGTGCTGAAATCAATCCTTCAAAAATGGATATGAAGAACTTTGAGGAGCAGATTATCACTGATATCGAGACTGCAGCTCAGAAGGCTGCTACGGATACGATTATAATTGATAACCTGACTTATCTATGTAACTCCAGCGAGAAAGGAGACCAGGCAGGTATCTTCATGATGAAGCTGATGAACTTGAAGATGAAATACAATTGGTCGCTTCTGGTCATAGCTCATACACCAAAGAGAAATATGACCAATCCAATCACTCAGAACGATCTTGCAGGTTCGAAGAAGCTTTACAACTTCTTTGACAGCGTGTTCGCTATTGGAAAGTCGGCAGCTGATCCGAAACTGCGATATGTGAAGCAGGTCAAGGTCAGAGCTGGAGAATACAGGTACGATGCGGATAATGTGATCGTCTATGAGATTGAGCATGAGACTGACAATGTGAGATTTGCTTTCAAGGGTTTTGCAAAGGAGTCTGAGCATCTAAAGGAACAGACTGAGGAGGAGAGAATCAGCCTCAACCAGCAGGCACATGAACTGAGAAAGGAGGGAAAATCCATCAGGGAGATTGCTGCTCAACTGGGAATGAGCAAGTCAACCGTCGACCGAATGCTCAAGAGTGTCCCACCTGTCCCACCCAAAAAAGACGGGACAAGCGGGACGAATGGGACAAAGGACAAATCTAATGTAAAACCGAAGGAAGATGAAACGCTCTTTTAGACTTGAAAAGTACAAGGGAACGCGCTCCAGACACGTTTGTCCCCAGTGCGGCAGCAAGAGAAGTTTCACGCTTTACGTGGATGAAAGCGGTGTCCCACTCGATGAGACAGTGGGACGCTGCGACCACGAGTCAAGCTGCGGATATCACTTTACCCCGTCGGATTTCTACAAGGCTCACCCTGAACTGTGCGGTAAGGATTGGCGGGATGATGAGCCGGATTGGCTGGCACCTGCTCTGGAACGGAAGAAGAAGGAAAAGGAGAAACCTCTCTGCACGATTTCATACGAGTTTGTGAAACGATCTGTGAGGAAGGATGTACTGAGCGACTTTACGAATTGGCTCACCTCCCTACTCGACTGCGACACGGTGGCCATGCTCATAGACCGTTATCAGATTGGTGTTACTAAGATGAATGATGTGATATATTTCCAGATTGATTCTGATTGCAGATGCCGGACCGGAAAGATCATGAAATATAATCCCGAGACTGGCAAACGTGTCAAGGATGAGAACACGAAAGGCAAAATCAACTGGGTTCACAGCATCCTGAAACGCACCGGT
>CANBDZ010000182.1 GCA_947367375.1 uncultured Bacteroidales bacterium
ACCTAGAGTTGTTCCATCTACAGACTCAAATGCGCCCAACTTATACAGGGCCATGATAACCCTAAACAAATCAACCTTTGTTACTTTCTTATTACTGCTTCTGCGAATGAGCTGCTGATCATCTATAGCCCACTCAATATCATCTTTTGAGGTATAATACATTTCACTCTTCATATACTTAACCATCCATTCCTTAAGTAAAACATCATCACAGATAAACTCATCTCTTAATGAATCGATACTATCTCTACGTTTCTCTTTATTGAATCCCCTTAATAACTCTTCATATGCAGCCAACTCTGTAAGAGATACTGAGAGAATCAATGAACAACAGTGTAATACGCTTGCACACACTAAATTTGTAATATGTGAGACTCCTTCTGGATTTGGTAGGAACTTACATCTGGTAAATTTCCTGCGTACAGCAGAATAAACAATTTCAGAAAACTCCTGACAGACTCCTTCATCACGTTCTTTGAACAAGTCAAGGCCCCATATTATATACAGCAAAAGATCCTCCTCCTGCAAATCAACTGCTCCAATTCCCTTCTCCCATCTACGCCAGTTGCTCCTTACAAAATCATACAAGGGTGATTCAAGTAGTCTATTTCTTAACTCGCTTTCCATTTCTCTTTTTCCTTTCAGGTTGTTTATAATCATAGCCAGAGCCTTCTGGCATCAGCATATCAAGCCAGTCAAACAAATAATACTCACCCTTCTCAGTTTTTCCAATATGTGGTTCTCCCTTCATAAACTCCAAACACACATTATCATCAATACCATAGATTGCAGGCGTCTCTTTTCCATACTCAACCGTTCCTGACTTCTCAAAGCCCACCTTCATATGATACTTATTTTGGATCAACATATCCACTAAATTTCTTGCATCCTCTCTTGTCTCATCGAAAATCATTGCGCCCTCTTTCTTTGAAGATAATTTCAGTTCACCTTCAGGGGCGCAGAATATATCCAAAACAAGCTGCAGGGCCTTATCAACGTCATTCTTCTCATTTGGCCGTTTCTTATCCAGCTTAAGAGTAAAAGACTTTACTCTATCCTGATCGCCCTTAGTTCGCATAGTCACAACATCCCATATAGAACCTTTACAGACCCTTTTTTGAGGCAACATTGCAACACCCAACTCCGGCAATTTCAGTTCCCTGCTGCAATAATCTGCCACAAGCTTGGCCACTGTCTCAGTATACTTGAATGCTGAAGTTTTCTGTTGAATCAAAATTGCCTGAGACCCAGGACGAGTATCCACAATAACCAATGTGTATGGATAATGTGGGATATCCAGAGCCTCCAACTTGTCAATAGGAATAACCTTCTTATGCTTATTATTTCTCACCTGCAGCATCACCACTCCTGAATCATAATTCAAGAGATCATTTTCGTATTGAACAGAAGACTGTACACCTTTATTATCCTTCTTAAACTCGTAGAGATTAAGCTTTTTAATACCGGACGCTTTATTGGAAAGATCTTCTGATAATCGAGGATTATGCAACTCGTCGTACTGTGAAGGTTCAACACTTTCGTCTTTTTGCATAAACATATCGACCTCGTCCATAGGGACAAAATGATACCTGTAGAAAAGAAAATTTGCCATATTGCTTGCGGAGATTGATAGACAACAAATATAACCATTTATAATGGTAACATAGTCGAATCTTAAGATTTATTATGAAATATTGACAACGTGCTCAAAACTACGATTTAAACAAAAATTTTTGAACGTTGCTAATTATTCTCCATGGACAATAAAAAAGATTTCGCCTACCTCATCTCAAATGAAGGCAAGCGAAATATAATTGATGTTATTGTGGGTGGATTAGAGGTTTTCTGCAGTTTATCGTTTCCTTTTCACGAGCATTAGAATTCCGACAGTAACACCGATTAGAACTGTTACAATCGACCCCTCAAACCCATTATTGCCACCCGTCAGTATATATGGTCCTGAAATCTCAGGAATTATCGCATAGGCATCCTCCGATACTCCAGACACTCCAACGCCGAATATAGGACCTAAAGTAAAATTCCAAGCCCAATGAATACCTATCGGAATCCAAAGATTGTTTCTGAACTTGTATGCCGCTGCCAACATAAATCCGGCTTCAGCGGAAATGGCCAGTGCAGTCCAGAAATCAACAGTCATCAGATGAACTGCGCCAAATGTCAATGATGATATGATGAATGCCAGCAGGGCGCCATACCTCTCATCTATCATTCTGAACAGGATTCCTCTGAAAAGAACCTCTTCAGTGACAGCAACAATTGAATATGCAGCAAAACTCAATAGTAGTCCAATCCAATTGACATTAACAGAATTAATCCTGTAAACTCCCATCAGGGCAAGAACGCCTACGACACTCGCAATGAAAAGACTTCCGATAAGTAGTCCTGTCAGCATATCGGGCAATGCCCTCCGTAGGTTAAGTTCCGAGACCTTTCTTCTCTCAAAGACTTTCACCCATACTGCATAAAGCCCCAGCACAGCTGTCGCCCCGAGCAGTAAAAGCAGAGCTTTTAGCCAGATGTTGTTACTGAAGCTGCCGACAACCGGAACAGTTTGAGACAAAAACAGGAAAAGTGCCGACCCGAAAACGATCAGCAGAATCCACTTCCACAGTGGCATAGTTGATTTTACCGAACTCATAATGTCTGCTTATTTCACCGGCTCCGCCCTAACATACACTCTCGTCACAGGCACGAACTCGTCATACTGTTCTACAAGTGCAACTACCGACTTATCATCCTTCCAGATATATAATGGAGTCTCATCCTCCTGTGCTAAAACGAATAATTCTGCATATTTCGTCTTCACCTCGGCACTCTCACTATAGACAGGATCCTTGTACAGTTTCTTCATATACTCATACAGCCTGGTTCGTGCATCCTCCAGACTTTCCGGATTCTCGACAGTAACCTTTACAGATGGAGTATTCTCCTTGAAATAGGCTGCCGTAACAATGCTATATTGAGGTTCGATGAAATTATTGAAACCGACAGTTCCAAGCTTCGATGCATCAGCGACTTCATCCCAATCGTACATCAGGAAATCATTGTCATTTGTCAGATTGACCTCGATGGCATCAGTATAGATCACTTCATTATCCTTATATGCCTGAATCCTGCATAAGCAACCTTGCGGAAGATAGAAATAATGATCCCAGCCGGCAATCAGTTCAGAGTGGCCTTTCTCATCATAATACACCCTACAGCTTCCGTCCTTTCCCATAACGCTGAATACAAGAGAATCGCACAGCTGCGACAGGCTCCAGTTCATATAATCGTCTCCCTCAAGATAGAAATGCACAGGCTCAAATATGTTTGCAGTATGTGTGTTCAGACTGGCACCTTTGATCTCCAGAGTAGGGAACTTCGGCTCCGATGGTGCTGAAGTCTCTTTTGTTATGGTAATCCTATGGTTTTCGGTCTTCACACCATTCACGACATAATGCCTCTTGATGTCATATCCGCCGTTCATTGTGGTCCTGCAGTCGTTATATATCACGATCGTATCGAATGTGCCATCGCCCCAGTTGATGACAAACTCATCGTTCATATCGTGAGTTCCGTCAAGTTCGCCGAAATACAGCATCGCTCCAAGATCACGACCAGTCACCTTAAAACCATAGAAATGTGGCATATACGCTCTTGTCGGCACATCCTTCTGCAATTCGTATGTCTCACCCTTGAATGTGGCTATAACGTTCTTCCCGTCAAGCCAGCCATAATCGAGAAGATTGTTCCCCTCGGTATCCTTTACGAATATCTCCAGGGTGACAGGCATAGCATCAGCATCCACTCCGATGCTCTCACAGGAGGTCACAACAGAAGACATTACAATCAGAAGAAATAACAAAATCCTTTTCATATAAGTTCGTTTAACTGTTTATATAGATGCAAAACCGCACCATTTCGTTCCAGACTACAAATATAATCGGGGGCAGAAATACAAGTAATTCACGTATGTATTGTAACTCCGGCCAGAAGGCTCACGCCCTCTGACCGGAACCGTATTTATGTTTAACTGTAATTACTTGAGTTCAACCAGCACCACACCATTGGAAGTGTCGCCATACTTCTTGAACTGTTCGCCCTTATCACCTTTGAAGACATTCATCGTCTTGATGTCGTTAGGTGAGATTGATTCAAGGCTATCTACCTTCTTGATTTTGCCATCTGCCGACTTTACCAGATATAACGGCTCCGCATTATCTTTCTTTACACCTCTGACGCTTACCACATCGCCTTTCAGGTCTTTGATTACTACGAGGTTCTCGGGTGCATTCTTATCCATTACAACATCGTCCATATTGGCCTTATCGACCTGGACAGTCTTTGTCGGATAATCCACATACATATAGTTCAGGAAAGCCTCTCCGGCAGCAAGATTAATCTTATAGTATCCGTTGGCATCAGTCGCTACGCCGACCTTTGTCTTTGGAACCATTACAAGAACTCCGGCCATAGGCTTGCCTTCAACATCTACCACTCGTCCGGAAATCTCTCTTCCTGCCTGAGTTGTAATGATGACTACAGATTCTACGCCTTTCACGATATTCATATTTCTGATTGCATCGCTTGGCAGTTCATCTG
>CANBDZ010000183.1 GCA_947367375.1 uncultured Bacteroidales bacterium
TCAGCCTCATCAGCCACCCGTTTTTCAAATGGGAGTGCAAAGGTACGACTTTTTAATTAACTTCCAAATTTTTCGGGGGAAATTTCACGACTTTTTTAGCACTTTTTTCGGCCCCAAAACACATTGTGCTTATATTCAGAGACATAGCAAAATCCGTAAAAATCCCCACCCATCAGAAAACATGCTTTCAAATTGAAATCAGTTTCCATTGCACAATCAGAGGCTGATTTATATGGCATTTATAATCATATCCTGTACTATTATCCCCCTACCCTTATATATATGGTATCTCCGTACTAAATAGAGGAAAGATTTCTCGTCAAGCTCGAAATGACAGGGAGGGTGAGGTCGAAATGAAAGAAGGCTAGAGACAAGAGATCCCCGGGCGAGGCCGGGGATGACTGTGATGGGCAGGAAAGGCAGATCCCCGGGCGGGGCCGGGGATCTTTATAGGGAACCGATATGGTATGGTGTTACATTTTAGGGATGCCGCCGAGGAGGTGTTTCATGCCTCTGGTGAGGTGGAGGTCCTGCTCGATGTTTTCCTGACCGTATTTTCTTACGTAGGTGCGGTAGCCTGGCTGGCCTTTGGTGAATTCGAAGATGCGGGCGCCGCTTGGGCCTACGTTGTTGTATACATTGTCGCATCCGCTGAAGCGTCCATATATATAGAACATGTTTCCGTGCTTGAGGACGAAGTCGTTGTCGTGCTCGTGGCCGCAGACGATTGAGTGGACGTCACCCTTCTCGAGGAAGTTTGCTACGATGCCGGAGTTGTACTTTGACGGGCTTGGCTCTTCGCAGAAGACTCCGATCATGTCACGTTTTGAGTCGCGGACTCCTTCGCAGAACTCCACTACAGGAATGTGGAAGAATGCGATTGACGAAACCGGCTTGCCGCCGTTGGCTGCTGTGATGGCTTCGCTGTGGTGTCTGTACCACTCGATCTGGTTGTGACGGATGTAGTCGTAGCCCTTCTCACCGAAGTATTCTATATATGCACCCGAGTCGAACAGATAGAAGACCTGCTCCACACCGTTCTCTGACGAGAGGGTGATGACGTCGTTAGAGCAGCCGTAGATGTCCGGACGCATCGGGGTGTTGATGTTGCCCTTGATGGTGCGGATCACCTCGAAGATTTCCTCTCTCTTCATCTCGAAGTCACTCTCGTGGTTACCGAAAGCCACTGCGAACGGCACTCCCCTGTCCACGAGCGGCTGGAAGATCTCTCTTGCCGCTGCGTCTGCCGGATTGCCATAGACAATGTCTCCTGTGTGGATCACGAGATCCGGCTTCTCGATGTCCAGCATCTCGATTACATTCTTGAGGGCTCTTTCCGATTTCGGATTGCCTGCGATGTAGTGAGTGTCGGTGATCTGCATCACCTTGAACTTGCCGTCCGGGCGGAAGTTGAACTTCTGAACTGGCTTATCTGCGTACTTCTCCGCTGACTCAGAAGCAGGAGCAGCAACAGGAGCCTTCTTGCGATCAGCCGCCATAGCCTCAAGGCCAGGTACGGCAATGGCTGCACCCGTAAGCGCAGCCACTTTAAGGAAATCTCTTCTTTCCATCATAGAAAGTCAATTAGAAATTGTATTTCACCATTACGTTAACCCTGTGGTTGTGTACCCAGTGGAGACCGTTCACTGCGAGCGCGAACTCGTTGAGCTTGCCGCCGTCGTACTCACCGTACTGGACGTTTGTGAACTGGTACTCTACACCAAGGTTCATCTTACCTATATTATATATAAGCTGAGGGTTGATTCTGTAGATCTGGTTGATGTTTGAGAAACCGTTGCCGCAGAAATATACATCTGCCTTTGCAAGCGGTGCTGATGCTGCCTCTGCGAGGCCGAGATTCTTCATATATCCGAGGAAGAACACGCCCTGCCACTTCTTACCGTAGCTCATAGAGAGCCATGATGAAGAGTTGCGGAGTGATGCGTACTCCCAGCTGCCGTCTGGATTCTCACCGATCTTTGCGTAACCTGTCATGAGGTTCATATGCTCACCGCCCTGGCCGAAGGTGCTCTTTGCTCTTACAGAGAACTTGTCCTTGGTGTACTGAGTGAATACGAATCCGAGAACTGAAGTCTTGCGGTCAGAAACCTTTACTGTAGACTCAGTGCCGTTTACAGTCGCAACGCCATAGTAGCGTGGCTTGATGCTGAGCACATCCACACCTCCTCTGATGAGGAAGCCGTTTGACTTGTAAGTAAGACCGGCATAGATCTCAGGAGTCATGCCATACTTCATATAAAGAGGTGAAGCGCCTACAGGTCCCTGTGAGTTGTACTGCATCTGAGTAAGGGCAGCACCTGTGAGTGTCCAGTTCTTGCCGAGGTTGTAGTCAGCCTGCACGAGCGGAGTTCTTGAGAACGGTCCGAATGGAGCGCCGATCTCAAGGCTGAACACGTGAGGGAAGTCAGCTCCCATTGGATGCCAAGCCTGACCCATCTTGAGGGCAAGCGAGTTCTCACCTTCCTCACCGAGCTCCTTCCAAGTCACTGTTGCATATGCCTGACGAAGACGCATTGCAGCAGTACCTGAAATCTTGGTGTTGCTTGGAAAATAGCCCTTAATGTCAGAAGCCGAAGAAAGTCCTGAATAGAAGTCCGCCTCGATCTTCGCACCGAAGTGTACGTTCTCGATGCTGTAGCCGGTCACATCCACACCGAGGCGTGAAGTGAGGGCGAGGTAGCGGAATGAAGGAACAGCATTGAGATCCTCAGTGCCGGCCTCGTTCATCTTCACATCCTTTGGAAGGTAGTAGAAGAGGTCACCGGTTCCTGACACGCTCTCACGGCTGTCGAAAGTAAGATAGTTTCTGATGAAACCGTAAAGCTTGATGTTGTTCTTTGGTTCAGCCTTCTGCACAGTCTCAGCGGCAGATGCGTTCATCGCGCAAAGGGCGACGAGGGCGGCTGAAAGAAGTAAGTGGAGTTTTTTCATATTTTCTTGTATATATAAACGGGCCGCATAAAGCGACCCGCAAATATAGGCATTTTCTTAGAATTCAATTACGCTGCGAATGGGAAGATCTTTGTAAGCCAGAAGAAGGCGAGTACAAGACCGATAACACCAATCACGAAACCTACCTTGAGCATATCCTTAGTCTTGATGAGACCAGTAGAGAATGCGATAGCGTTAGGAGGTGTAGAGATAGGCATCAACATCGCGAGTGAAGCACATGTTGCAACGAAGCAGATCATAGCCTTCTCACCACCGAAGTTTGCAAATGCTGGGTTTACAGAAAGTCCTGATGACACAGCGCAAAGGATAGGAATGAGGAGGGCTGCAGTTGCAGAGTTGCTGATGAAGTTAGAGAGCAAGTAGCATACGAGACCTGCAACTACGAACACAACAACGATTGACATCTCGCCGAATGGGATAGCGTTTACGAGAGTAGCTCCGAGACCTGTACCACCCTTAGAGATATCGAGCATTGCATAACCGAGTGCGAAACCTCCGGCAACGAGCCAAAGTACGCTCCAGTCGATCTGCTTGATGTCCTCCTTGTCGAATGTACCAGTACATACGAACACTGCAAGTGGAATAAGAGCAACGATGTTAGAGCTGATACCAGTAAGGCTCTCAGTAGCCCAAAGGAGGATAGTCACTGCGAATGTGATCCATACGAGGTATGTTCTCCAAGTGGTTGGCTTGTCGTTCGCAGGGATGTTCACAACGAGCTTCTTAGTAGAGAATGGGAACATGATCTGGAGTACAACCCAAGCGATAACGATCATGATAAGCACGAACGGAATCATGTGGATAGCCCACTCACCGAATGAGATGCTTGTGTTGAAGTAAGTCTCAAGGTTAGAAACTGCTGTACCGTTTGGAGGTGTACCGATAGTTGTTCCGATACCACCGATGTTTGCTGAAATAGGAATAGAAAGCGCGAGAGCGATCTTACCCTTGTCTCCCTCTGGGAATGTAGCGAGTACCGGTGCAAGGAATGCAAGCATCATAGCAGCAGTTGCTGTGTTGCTCATAAACATTGAGAATACTGCGATCACTACCAAGAAACCGAGGAGCACCATCTTAGGGTTAGTACCGAAAGGCTTCAAAAGGAATCTGGCGAGAGTAACGTCCAAGCCATACTTCTGAGCCATGATAGCGAGTGTGAATCCACCAAGGAAGAGCATTACAACTGGGTCAGCGAATGCAGACATGATCTTAGTGTAGTTCATGATACCCTCGAGCTTAGCGCCTGAAGCGTCTACCATAAGGAAGCTGAGTCCCTTGTTAGAGAGCATGAGGAGAGCCAAGACGATTACCATCACTGATGTTGTCCAGCTTGGGATGATCTCGAAGATCCACATCAGAGCGGCGAAAACGAACAGCGCGATTGTACGCTGCTGAAGTACTGTAAGTCCCTCAATACCAAAGAAAGTTGAAGGGACAGCAAGAAGGAAAATTGTGATAAGCAACACTAATGGAAGCAGCACACAATACTTTACTGAAAATTTGTTAGTACCCATTATATTGTTATTTAATAAAATATGTTTTCAAAGGTTTTCGGAAAACGGGCGCAAAGATAGTCTTTATTTACAATAAAGC
>CANBDZ010000184.1 GCA_947367375.1 uncultured Bacteroidales bacterium
TCACCGTAAGGACCAGAGATAGTGATCTTGTCACCTGGCTTGAGAGAGTAGATGTATGAAGAACAGATACCAGGGTTTACATCAACCCACTTGCCCGCAGCTCTGTCGAATGGAGGAGTTGCGATACGCACGTTGAGCTTGATGATGTCACCCTCTGCAGGGTAGCAGGCCATAGAGTAAGCACGTACGGTTGGAGTAGGGTTAACCATCTTGAGAGTTCTGAGACCCATCTTTTCCCAATCCTCCTGGTACTGCTCATCCACGTCGATGTCCTTATAGTCTACAGTAACTGCAGGCACGTCGATCTGGATGTATCCACCAGACTGGAAGTTGAGGTGCTCTCCCTCTGGAAGCTTCACCACGAACTCCTTGATGAAAGTGGCAACGTTGTGGTTAGAAACCACCTCGCACTCCCACTTCTTGACGCTGAGTGCAGATGCAGGTACCTCGATAGACATATCCTCCTTGATCTTCACCTGACATCCGAGACGCCAGTTTGCAGCGATCTGCTTGCGGTTGAAGAAACCGACCTCAGTAGGGAGGATCTCTCCGCCACCTTCGGTCACGCGGCACTTGCACTGTCCGCATGCACCCTTACCACCACATGCTGAAGGAAGGAAAATCTTCTGCTCTGAGAGTGTTGAGAGAAGGTTGCCGCCAGGAGTTACCTCCACGATCTTGCTTCCCTCGTTGATGTTGATTTTAACTGTTCCTGAAGGTGTCAGCTTCGTCTTGATGAAGAGGAGAAGCGCCACCAGAATGAGTGTGACGATCACGAAGACGATCACAGCAAAAAGTATTGTTGTCTGAAGCATAGCTTGTCCTCCTATATTAAAGCTGAATACCCATAAATGTCATGAATGCAATACCCATAAGACCTACGGTGATGAAAGTGATACCGAGACCCTTGAGCGGTGCAGGCACGTGTGAATACGAGAGTTTCTCGCGGATAGCTGCAAGAGCTACGATAGCGAGCCACCAGCCGATACCTGAACCGAGAGCATATACGATAGGCTCACCGATAGTCACGAAATCTCTCTCCTGCATGAAGAGTGAACCTCCGAGGATCGCACAGTTAACGGCGATGAGCGGAAGGAAGATTCCGAGCTGAGAGTAGAGTGATGGTGAGAACTTCTCCACAACCATCTCTACGATCTGTACGATAGCAGCGATGACCGCGATGAAGATGATGAAGCTGAGGAAGCTGAGATCTACATTCGCGAACTTCTCGCCAAGCCATACAAGAGCGCCTGGCTTAAGCACGTACTCGTTGAGGAGATAGTTGACAGGAAGAGTGATGAGAAGCACAGCGATGACTGCGATACCGAGTCCGTTAGCTGTCTTCACGTTCTTAGATACCGCCAGGTATGAACACATACCAAGGAAGTAGGCGAATATCATATTGTCGATGAAGATCGACTTTACAAATAAGCTAATATAATCTGCCATAGTTTTCTTTAGTTATGTGTTATTTCTCCTGAAGGTCTTTCTGAATCGATCTCTGAATCCAGATGATGCATCCCAGAAGGATGAGCGCCATCGGAGGGAGGATCATAAGACCGTTGTTAACGTATCCGAAATCGTAAACAGCCTGCGGAATTACCTGGAAGCCGAAAAGTGTACCACTTCCAAGGAGTTCGCGGAAGAATGCTACGATGACAAGGATCATTGCATATCCCACACCGTTTCCGAGACCATCCATAAGTGATGCGAATGGTTTGTTTCCGAGAGCGTATGCTTCGATACGACCCATTACGATACAGTTAGTGATGATAAGTCCGATATATACAGACAATGTCTTGCTGACGCTGTATGCATATGCCTTGAGAACCTGGTCGACAAGGATTACCATCATTGCAACTATAACAAGCTGAACAATGATACGGATACGGTTAGGAATGGTATTTCTGAGCAGTGAACATACAAGGCTTGAAAGACCTGTAACGATGATCACGGAAAGTCCCATTACGAAAGCACCCTTGAGCTGTACTGTAACAGCGAGTGAAGAACAGATACCGAGGACAAGGACAGAAATAGGGTTGCCCTTGAATATCGGATTCAGGAATGTTTCTTTAAAATCAAAATTTGCCATGTCTTATTCCTCCACTGTCTTAGCTGGTTCAACTTCTTCAGCGCACTCTGTGCAGCATTCGTCCTTGCATTCATTGCAACACTCCTGCTGGCATGTCGCACCGTTCTTAGAGAAATAGTTCTGGTAGAAACCGAACCACTGGTTGAGTGTCTTGCCGAGCGCCTGTGATGTGATAGTAGCGCCTGAAATGGCATCTACACCATTATTTACAGTTGCACGGTTAGCAGGCTTAGCCACCTCAAAAAGGATCTCCCCTTCACCTACAGTCTTTCCTACGAATGCTTCTGCGAATGAAGGCTCGTCTGCTATCTTAGCACCAAGACCAGGGGTCTCACCCTTATGACCGAAACGTACGGCCTTGATTGTATTGAGGTCGCCTTCAAAACCGACATAACCCCAGATAGGACCCCAGAGACCTGCGCCGTAGCAAGGTACAACTGTGATTCCGTTCTTGAATATGTAGACAGGAAGAGCCTTCTGCTCGGCTGCAATCTGTCTCTTGAGGTCAGATGTGCCGTATACTTCGCAAGACTCTATGTCAAGCTCGCCGACCTTGTTACCTTCGATGTCAACAAGGATAGCTGCTTGGATCGCTTCCTGATATGTCGCAAGGATATCCTCACCCTCTACAGTCGCCGCAGTAAGGATCTGGCCGATAGTGTCCTTCTTTACGTTAGCTTCCTGAGTAGGCTTGAGGAACATTGCCGCGAAAGCAAGAACCGCTGCGACAACCACCACGAGGATGATCGAATATATCACTGTATATGTATTACTGTTTGTATTCATACCTTATATATATTAAGCGGTTTTTACTTTCTTTGCTCTTCTCTTGATCGAACCTTCTACGACGTAGTGGTCGATGAGAGGTGCAAATGTGTTCATAAGGAGGATGGCAAGCATCATTCCCTCAGGGTAACCTGGGTTCCAGATACGTACTGTTACTGCAAGAGCACCCACAAGGAATCCGTAGATCCACTTACCGCACTCAGTCTGAGCTGAGGTGACAGGGTCTGTAGCCATGAATACTGTACCGAAAAGGAATCCACCCATAACGAGCTGGTAGTAGCCTGGGAGGTCAGTAGCTCCGACAGCATATCCGAGATATCCGATTGCGAGACCGCCGAGTACTGAAGAGAACATGATTTTCCAGCTGGCTACGCCTGTCCAGAGAAGAATTACAGCTCCGATAAGGATAGCGATCACTGAAGTTTCACCAACAGAACCCGGAATGGTTCCGAAAATCATGTCCATGAACTGTGGCTCGAGGTTGGCGAGGGTAGGGTCTGCAAGAGGAGTTGCTCCTGAGAAACCGTCGATTGCTCCGCCGTTGCTGAGTCCGCCGATCCATACAGTGTCACCTGACATCTTGCTTGGGTATGAGAAGAAGAGGAATGCACGTGTGAGGAGTGCAGGGTTCCAGATGTTCATACCTGTGCCTCCGAATACCTCCTTGCCGATGATCACTGCGAATGCAACTGCGATTGCGAGCATCCAGAGCGGAACGTCAACAGGAACGATAAGCGGAATGAGCATACCTGATACGAGGTAACCCTCGTTCACTTCGTGTCCCTGGATCTGAGCTGAAACGAACTCGATGCCGAGACCGACCAGGTATGATACGATATAAAGAGGAAGTACCTTTACGAGACCGTAAAGAACGATGTTCCAGAAGCCCCAGTCGAGGCCGAATGCGAGGCTGTGCTGATAACCTGTGTTCCAGATACCGAAAAGCATTGCAGGAACAAGTGCGAGCACTACCATGATCATGACTCTCTTCAAGTCGACGCAGTCCCTTACGTGAGCACCCTTCTTGGTGACAGTGTTAGGGACAAAGAGGAATGTCTCAAAAGCGTCGAATGTCGAATGAAGGAATCCGAGCTTGCCACCTTTCTCAAAGGTTGGCTTGATCTTATCTACTAAATTTCTTAATCCGTTCATATTCTTAGCTTTTAGCACATTTCTTTCAACATGAGAGCGATACCGTCAGTGATGATCTGCTGGATATCGATCTTTGATGGACATACATATTCGCAGAGAGCGAGATCTTCCTCGAGTACCTCGTAGATACCGAACTTCTCCATCTTGTCGATGTCGTTTGCAAGACAAGCCTTGAGGAGATATACAGGGTAGATGTCCATAGGAAGGACTTTTCCATACACGTCGTTTACTACGAATGCACGCGGACCTCCGTGGAGGTTGGTGTCCATAGCATACTTCTTCTTTGGTGTGAGCCATGAGAAGTATGTGCGTGATGAACTGAAGAGTGCTGGTCTGAAAGGCTTCGCCCAACCGAACATCTCATACTTGTCGCCTTCCTCGAGGATAGTTACCTGATTGTCGTACCATCCGAGGTAGCCGTCCTTTCCTACGTTTGTTCC
>CANBDZ010000185.1 GCA_947367375.1 uncultured Bacteroidales bacterium
CCACGCACCTTGGCTGCGGTCACTCCTTTTGCGGAGCCTGACATCTCCTCAAAAGCGATAGAAGGAATGTACTTCATGATGGTTGATATTAAGGGTTGATAATGTTTTCAATTATTCGGTAACGATGTAAGCTTTAATGACTCCGCAAGAAACCTGAGGGTCCTGCAATTCTGTATAGCCATCACAGATAAACTGGCCATTCTGGATTCTTGCTGGAAGGGTTGAATTGCCCCAACCCTGAGCATAACCCATCGGGCAAGACAGCAGAAGTTCTGCAGATATGTCCTTCGGAAAATTCACGAGATCCAGTGTAAACTGAGTTCCAAAATCGACTGCACCAATATTCTCAATGCCAAGACAGATTAGAGCCCATGACTCATTAACGTATGCGCAATAGTGCTCGCAGTACATATTCTTTGGGAGATTCTCTATCTGAAGGTCAATCTCACCGTCTACGATAAATGTCTCACGCTGACCTTTGGGGAGATAAGCACAGAAGAATACGAACTCAAAGTCTGTGTAAGCGGCATTGACCTCCACTTTCTCAAGACAGATGGTATTCTTGTCCTTGATCCAAGAACGCACAATCGTTCCGTTTCTGTCATATTGCTTAGAGGTGTAGTTCATAAAGACAGCCGTCTCCATGCTACGCTTCATGGACAAATCTGGCACATATATCTCAAGCACATCAGCAGCTTTGTATTCCTCGGTCTTTCTGTCAAACAATACACGACCATTGAGGATTACATAGTTCTCATTGAGGACAACTTTGAACTCAACCGGCTCAGCGCCGAAATTATTTCCTGTTGAAGTAATAATCATAACTCAATCCTATTTTTTGATTGCTATTGTTGTGTCAAATACATCGTAGTAATGCTCTGCACGATAAATCTCTGGGCATACCTGAACCTCGAAATACTCTTCTTTTGGAGTGAAGTCCACTCGGATCATATTAACAGATCTTGGCGACAGCCTTGTACCTCGGCCCAGGACGAAGATTCTACAGTTTGGTACTGAATCCGGGACATTATCAAGCTCGTAATAAGCATTCACTCGAGTATTTCTGAACTCATAGTGAAACTTAGCATTGACCATTGTTGAACCCTTTGAGAAACCGATTGCAGTATCGCTGATATAGTTTCTTGTGGACTCAAGATACATCTCATCAATTTCAACAATCGCACGCGGAACATACGGAGCATCGTAACCTACTGAAGTCTCTTTACAGATAGCTGAAACCCACATACTCTCACCTGTAAAGCCGGTTGTACTATCCAGCCACCAGAACTCACAGAAATACTTTTTGCCAGCTTCTAGTTCAAATCCTTTGATATCGACATATCTTTCAGTCAGTTCGACATCTCCATATTCAACATCAACTCCTGGTGCTACAATTACGGTCTTACTCCAGCCATTAGTTACTCCAGGACTCTGAGCTGGCGACATCTTAACAACGAGAAAATGATTGTCGGAAGGCTGATGCACATTCATAAAGACGATTCTTTCTGGAGTGATCCAAAAATCCTCATACTCTACCTCAGGAACATCAGTAGTATATACTGGAGCATCAGTAAGCAAAGGCTTTCCAACCATTTCGCGATTGGAATTGATACGGACAAAGGCATTATGTGGAGTAAGCTCCGCTGCCTGTCCGAATGTCGAAATACCTTTCATCTTCTCTGCAAGAGCAGCCCAAGCCTTCATCTGGCCATCGGACAACTTCTTGTACGAGCGTGAGATCTTAGAAAGACGGTTACGGGACACAGCCTGAGCAGGAGTCTTTCCCTTAGCCGGGACAGTACGAGCAGAAAGGACCTGACGACCTTGTGATACTCTGGCCGTCACGTCCCCTGCTGAACCTCTAAACTCATTAAATGCAATTGATGGCAATGCTTTCATAACTCAAACGAATCTCTGAAAGCAAAGATATATAATAGGTAAGGGCTTGATTTAGAAGTGGTTTTGATTGCGTTTCTTTGCGTTACCTTGCCAAGAAAGCATAAAAAACCCTGCCCGGAATGAGCAGGATCAAAGTATTTGAATTTAATATTATTTCCAGAGAGGTTCGTTTTGCCAGCCTTTAGGGAATCCCATAGCATTGAGGTCAGCATTAGGATGCTTGCTCAGCAAGTCTTTTAGTTTTGCTGCGAAGTCATTTTGTGGATGTACCTGATTTTGCAAATAAGCAATACAGCAAAGATGTGCATAAAGCCTACCACAATCCACAGCTGTATTCTTAATCCATTTACCGGCAACATGCGTAGGTAAAGTAGGAGTACCTGGGAATACTTTATTCCATACACGAGCATGATGGGCGACACAGTTTCTTAAACCAGCCAATGCTTGTAGCCATGATTCCAGAATCTTATGCTGCGGAAGTCCGACTGATCTTGCTATTGTTTTCTTAAGAACTGTATCATTGAGATTGCTGAAAGTCTTTGATAATGTCCCAAATGACAGAACCTCTATAACCTTCCAGGCGGGCAAGTCAGTTCCAGGATACTTAACGAAGTGATCTTTGATAAAATCCTCTTTCGAACGGTTAATCTCTTTCTGGATATTGTTCAAATTATCAGTGAAACGCCATTGATTATGACACAACGACGAATCTAAATACCAGAATGCACCATGCTTCATGGAAATAGGATGTGATATCTGTGCTCGGATACCAACCTCAGCGCTTTGAATTGCTGTAAAGATTAATGCTCTTAACTCTTTGTCGAAATAGTAGAGGTCTAAAGCATTCTCAAATGTGCTGCCTGGCTTAAAGAGATGATTGACTTTGTCTGATTCCATCGGGCGCATATAGTTTGCCAATCTGAAATACCCGATAATACTTAACTGCCTTTCGGCAGCATTCTCATCAGCGATTACAAGTCCTCTATTGATTTTGAGCATCTGGATGATGTCATGTATGCTCAATGGATTGTTAGAATATACAGGGCACATAGGTATTATAAAATAAAAGTTCCGCCCTGGTGCGCTGTTCTACGGGAAGCGTGGCGGACTCTGTCATTGCAAAGGTAGCAATAAATCTTTGAATCGCAAATAAACTTTACAAAATGTTTGCCAAAGCACTAAGATTTTGATATTGTGAACGATAACCTGTTACCGTATCCAGCAGCAGATACCTGATGTGTATCTGAAACATTTCAAGATCATTCCTGTTCATCGGCACCACAAACTCAATCTCAGAACTATCCCCATCCGGCACAGACTCCGACAGATAATTCCTCTGCCTTCCAGGATGACGACCAACCCCAGGCTCCTCAATCTGGATCTTCCCCAGCACTCTGTACCGGCTGAACTTTGAAGTCCCACACAGCGTGAGCTTGAATCGCAGCTTCACATCAAACAACGACACCATCTCAGCACCCACAAAATCCAAACTGAATATCGGGAACGGTTCAAACTTCTTCGGCACCGGTACATGCTCATTCCCCAGTTGAGCAAATCCGTGATAAGCCGACACAAAAAGATTATATCCGCTGATACTGTTCCCATCTCCATACGGAGGACGATGAGCGGCCACACCCTCAGCATAGCGTCTCCATTTCTTTTGATCCTTTGAGGACAATCCTCTCCAGGCTTTTATTGCTCTCTGATGCAGTTCCTTCTGCTCCAGCTGCTCTGCAGTACCTGCAAACTCAGAGTAGGCTTTGCTCCTGAAATAGCAGATACCGTTACGGTGATAAAATGTGACATTGCCGACCGATGACCAGCAATCAGAAAAGAGTGTATCAGGAACAAAACGAGGCATAAAATTGAAGATTAAAGGCTCTAGGCGAGCTGGTTACAAGTCTTAAGCACATCCATACCATAAAGCAAATAGATGTCATACAGCAAGTTACAAAATTTTACCTGCTCAATAAAAGCATCTGGAGGCGATAGCCGCAAGATGCATTCCTTTGCTATTGATACAACCTGAGAACTATCCTTCGGGCGGGAGATGAGGTTGCAGATGAGATGATGCTCAAGCGGGAGAATGTGCGTTGGCCTATGGTGTTTGACGGTGGTTTTCGCGTCCGCGAAGCGGATGCGGAAACTGACGGCAAATGCCATAGGGGGCAAGCCCGTAGGGCGCGGCAGGTGGCGGACGGAAAAAGGTTGAGACGGGAGATAAGAGTCTTTCCGCCACAGGCACAAACTGTCACTAAGAACCACCAACGCCCCAACGCTGATGCGAGATTCAGGCGAGTCTGTGGGATTTATGGAGCAAAGCGGAATAAATCACACTGTCTCGCCATTGGGCGCGAAGCGGCCAACTCTGCCCGCCCTCGGAAGATTTGGAAGACTTGGAGCAATGCGGAAAGGCTTTCAAGTCTGGAGAGGAAAAAGCGGGCAGTATTAAACTCATCGGCAGAGCCGATACCTTGCCTACG
>CANBDZ010000186.1 GCA_947367375.1 uncultured Bacteroidales bacterium
CCATAAATATGGAGAGCAGGAGAGTACTCCGAAAAACATCAATATGGCAAGCGTGATTTTTCTCATAGCGCAAATTGTGGAAGGTTTGACATAGTTCCGCAAGTTACAAAATTTCCCATTCATTCCCTCTTTGCTGAATTAACTTGCAGCATAAATTCATAGTCATTAAATTTGTATGTCGAAAGAGTACCAAGAATATACTGTTGACCCCACTATGAATAAATCAATCCTTAGCATCCTGCTTTTCATCACTGGACTTGTCTCCTACGCACATAACTTCTTTCCGGTCCCGGAGACTTCGACCTTGAAGGCCGAGATGGAGAGGATATATCACCACTTCGGTTTCAATTTCGTTTACGATTCGGCCCTGGACATTGAGATTCCTTGTGAGAAGCAGACGATGACTTCCCGCACTGACTCAGGTGAGGAGGCTTTGGAAGAAACGCTTGGTAAACTCTTTTCAGATAGCGGGATCGAGTTCGAGGTTATGAAGAAATATGTGGTCCTCACGAAGAAAGGAAGCAAGAAGAAAGCTAAGGATTACACAATTCTGATTGAAGAGCAGCAGTATACGATCGATGAATCTATAGTTTCTGCGCAGGTTGACCCTAAGAGAAACACGACGCAGACCGGCTTGAAACGCATCGACAGCAAGGACATAAACTCCGGCTTTGCCTTGTTCAGCACTCCGGATGTAATAAAGACTCTTCAGCTCATGCCTGGAGTAAGCTCGGGGACAGAGCTCCTTTCCGGTTTCTATGTACACGGAGGAGATGGCAGCGACAACCTGTTCCTTCTCGATGGAGTTCCGATCTATCAGATAAGCCATCTTGCAGGACTCTTTTCTTCATTCAATTCCGATGTGATCGGAAGTCTGGACTTCTACAAGAGCGGCTTCCCTGCCCGCTACGGTTCGAAGATGTCCTCTGTGGTCGATGTGACAACAAGAGATGGCGACTTCAACAACTATCACGGACTCTTTTCTCTCGGTCTGATAGACGGACGTTTGCAGTTCGAGGGCCCGCTCTGGAAAGGAAAAACATCATTCAATGTAGGCCTCAGACGTACTTGGACCGAGACGGTGACTGTTCCCCTGTTCGCCATTGTAAATAGATTCAACAAGCCTGATAAGGTAGGCGGAGGGTACGCCTTCTCTGATTTCAATGCCAAGATCACCCACAAGTTCAGTGACAGCAACATCCTGACTGCCAATTTCTACACAGGAAGAGACATCCTGAGGATGAAATCGGACTCATATTATGGCGGTGGTGTGTATGATGAGACTGACGAGATCGAGAAAATCAGAGGAAAGCTTGCCTGGGGCAATGTACTTGGATCATTGAACTGGAGCTACGAGCTTGACAAGAACATATCCTTGAAGAACATCCTCTACTACAGTGGCTCTCTTTCCGGGCTGTCTGTGGTTGTGAGCGACATTGAAGAGCATAAAGACAAGAGCAAGGAGATCACGACACTTGGCCAATACAACAACTCAGATGTCCACAACATCGGACTCAAATCTGATGTTTACCACCGCTTGGGAGACAACCAGAGATTGAGATATGGAGCGACAGCTCAGTTTCATATATATGCCCCCGACGGAACTGCCAGGACCGACATCACCGAGGACGGCAAGACTTTCAGTCAAGTAGCATATGCGGACTCACTGAGATATAACGCAGTAGAGGCCGCGCTTTATGGAGAGGACGAAATTGCGCTGGCCGATGCGTTCACGATAAATGCCGGCCTGAGATATGGTATATATGCAACAGGCGAAAAAATGTGGCATTCGCTCGAACCGCGCATTGCGTTGAAATATTCGCTGAGCGATCATATATCCTTGAAGGCGTCATATACGGAAATGAGCCAGCCGGCTCACCTTGTGTCGTCGATATATCTTGATCTTCCGACCAACGCCTGGCTTCCTTCGACCGTCAGGATACGCCCGTCGCGTTCACGCGAGGTCGCAGGCGGAGCATATATGAACCTTCCTCGTCATATGCACCTGAACATCGAGGGATGGTACAAACGTATGTACAATCTTATCGAATATGCCGGGGCATATAATATATTCCCGCCGCTGACGGGCTGGGAGAGCGCCTACAAGAGCGGACTTGGCCGTTCGTGGGGTGCTGAGCTTGATTTCGGCTACGACAACGGAAGGACTGAGGCAAATGTGTATTACACCCTATCGTGGAACCAGAGATATTTCGAAGACTTTTTCCACACATGGTACAGGGACAGGAATGACAACCGCCATAAGCTCACCTTGATGGCGAAGCACAAGTTCAGCAAACGTTTTGAGATCTACGGTGCGTGGAACTGGCACAGTGGAAACAGAGTGACAATGGCAACACACCAGTCTGATGACGGTGATTACATCTACACCGAGCCAAACAATGTCCAGCTACCTGATTATCATAGGCTTGATGTGGGTATGAACTTCTCCAAGACCACTCGAAGGGGCAACACAAGCATCTGGAATCTCAGCATCTACAACGCCTACTGCAGAACCAATCCTATTACAGCCGACACGTACGGCAGAATACTTACCGGTGGCGAACAATTCGCTTATTATGGAGTCGCAATGGGTATTATCCCTATAATACCGACCTTCAGTTATACGCTTAAATTCTGACAAGATGAAGAAATACACCTACATAATAATGACGATTTTGTACGCGTTGTGCCTTTCGTGCAACGGGCCTTTCGATATGAAGCTCGCGGACGAGCCGATAATCTGTCTGGAGGCCTATCCGGGATTGGACGATATGATAGAGCTGTCAATCACCCCGGCGTACTCAAAATCCAATTCTGCACTTAAGCCTGAGTTCAAACCGCAGATCCGCTTTACTGTGAACGGGCAGGAGCTGCCTGCTGTTCTTAATAAGGATTATTGCATAAGCGAGAAATATAATAGTGAGAGCTATTTGGTTGACTGCAAAGCAGTTCCCGGAGACAAGATGACTATCGAGGTCTCTTCGGAGGGATTCAGTCCAATCTATGCCCAGACCAGCATTCCGGAGCGATTTCCTGAAAGAAGGATAGCCTACGAAGAACTTGAAATCGGAGATGACAAGTACAAGATGTTGCTTGTGAGTCTTGAAGATGATGTGCATACCGACATTGCGTACGGAGTGTCTCTGTTCAGTGAGACTACGCAGTCTGACTCATATAATCAGATAGACACGACGTATTTCAGATGGACCGGAGGCTTTCAGATCAGGGATGACTATGACATTGCTCCTACTTCTATGGAAGGAATGACTTTCAGGATCAGGAAGTGGGACAAGAGCTTACGTCACACTTACATGGAATTTTCCGGATGGGATGATGATTCTTTCAACGGCAAGCAGAAGACTCTCTCCATTGCGCTTTATTATGATCCTTTCGGATCGTCTTATAGTGAACCGATCTATGATGAGGACAACGTCCTGGTGGGTTTTTATGAAGCTGTTTCCCGCAGCAAACTGCTTCTGTACACATTCAGCGAGGAATTCATAAAATACCAGGTCGCCCAGACTCTTGGAGGCGAAAATGCAGGTTTCTTTGCAGGAATAGCACCTTCGAACTTCTGCTACACGAATGTCGAGAACGGCTACGGCGTCTTTGCAGGTGTCTGGTCGGAGCAGACAGATTGGATAACACCGGAATTCTTCGAAAATAACAGATAAATATGAAGGAGTATATATATGCCGCCATTGCGGCAATGATGATATTATGCGGATGCAATGAGTACCATCCTTTCTATGACGGACAGGCCTTCTGCATCAACGACGCTATGACCGGCATCGTCATTGAAAATGACGGCGAGCATCTGTATGTGCCTTTGCAGTACGACGAGCCTTACGAAATCGAGTGCTACGGAGGTAAAGGAAAGAACTACACTGTAACTGTTTCAGACCCGCAGTGCCTTGAGTACTCGTTGGAGCCTGGTCACGTGGACACTCCTTTGTTTGACTGGGACGTGATCCCGACTATAATCACCCTGAATCCTGTCAAGCAAGGAGACATATCCCTGACTGTGAAGGACGATGACACAGGAGAGACAATCCAGATGAATGTCCACATCAAGGACGCCTGCCACGCCATATCTCTCGGTCCTTATCCGGAGGGTGCTTTAGAAGACGTCGACGCCTTCGCTTTCAGATATGGTGGAACAGATGACGTGATATATTTCTGCACGGGAAGTCCGTTCAATTATGATGTAGAGCCATATGCCCAGGGCAGATATTCATTCGTTACAAATAACGGCTTCCTGTATCTCGAGATGACATATCTTGCTGATCAGCAGGGAAAACCTGCTGAAACTGGCGTCGAGACATTCAAGCGCTACCAGGTCCAGAAAACGTGGGGAACAGAAGATCCTGCAAC
>CANBDZ010000187.1 GCA_947367375.1 uncultured Bacteroidales bacterium
ACGGGTACTTCATAGGGCTTTCCGCAATATGGAATGAAATACAAATAGTTTGTCCAGAAAGCCCACTTATCATAATTTTGATATAGACTTCTCTACCTTTAATGTCCTTGCCAAACACCCACATTTCACCCAAATTGTTAAGTGTGTCGACAACCGGCCCTTCAGCATAGTCCTCAACAGTTAAGTTTTCAATTATTACTCTCCTGTATGACGGTACAATTTCCAACTCTTCAAGAGCTTTCTGATTTTTCCCTCTGTCATCTCTGAACAATAGACCAAATACCTTCATTTTGGTATGAAACAGCTCCAGAAAACTCTGAACATCCTCTTTTGTCAATATTTCTTCCATAACGCCTCTATCTTAGTTTTGCAAATATAGCACCATTTTTTCGTATATACAACTTTATAGTTGGATTGTTGCATGAATTGAGCGTTTCCTCTAGAAAATGCCTTGTCTGAAATGACTCTAGTCTATGTACGGGGGACTTTTTCTGGACTAGGACGCACAATTTTCTCTGAATTATGCACCCGGGTGTCATTTTGACGTACACCTAGGTGCGTCCAACCAGCTTTGAGAGCGTTCTGAGGGCTATCACTGCACCCGGGTGTGCTGAGATATGACACCTAAGTGCGTCGGTCTGCCTTTGAGTGGAGCAAATTGTTGAGCAGCTCTATCTTGAGCAGAGCCCCACCGGTACTTTGTGACGAAAATCGCTTATTTTCGGCCCAAGTGTTGCATTTTCGTTTTTCTTCGCTATCTTTGCAGTGGTATTAGTTTTGAATAATTCCAAATAAGCACAAGTGAACGATAACCATTAAATACATAAGATTATGATAAGCAAACGTCTCCACGATGCGATCAATGCACAGATCAATGCAGAACTTTGGTCGGCATATCTCTACCTCGCAATGTCTCTCGACGCAGAGAACAAGGGCTATAAAGGCGTAGCGAACTGGTTCTATGTTCAGTTCCAGGAGGAGCAGGACCACGCCCGTATATTCATGAACTACCTCAATTCACGCGACGCGAAGGTGACATTGCTCCCGATCGACCCCGTGCCTGCGAGCTGGGACAGCGTTCTCGATATGTTCAAACAGACCCTCGAGCACGAGAAGAAGGTCACCTCGCTGATCAACAACCTCGCGTTCATCGCCACTGACGACCGCGACTTCGCCTCAATCAACCGCCTCACCTGGTTCATCGACGAGCAGGTCGAGGAAGAAGAATCGGCAAGGGATATGATCGCCGCAGTCGAAGCAGTGGAAGGCAACAAATACGGTATGTATATGCTGGATAAAGACCTCGCAACCCGCACATACGCCGCACCGTCACCGTTGGCGACATCGGAGGAGTAGGAATATAGGGCCGTCAATGCGGCCCTTTTTACGTCATCCCCGGCTTCAGCCCATTTCGTCATCCCCGGCTCGCCATTCTGTCATCCCCGGCCTGACCGGGAATCTCTGTATATACGATACACCCCGGAAGAAGCCGCTTGGACCTCTTCCGGGGTGTATACGTTTCACTGATTTCTGAATAAAAGTCTATTGCTGCTGCAAAGCCTTGACTTCTTCGAGAGTCAAGCCAGTGTATTTGCATACCAAGTCTGCGTTTACACCATCAGCAAGCATTGCAGTCGCAATCTGAATCTTCTCTTCTCTGCGCTCTCCTTTTATTTCACTTCTGCGCCTTTTCTCGTCGTACATATTCTTCTTATATTCTTTGAGTTTCTTATCATCAAAACCACCGATCCACATTGCATCGAGTATGCTTTTATATCCGCTCTCGTCCACCCACTTGGGCGGAATCTGAAGATGACTTGAGTTTTTCAGTAAATAAAGAAGCTGATCACGTTTTGTCAGACATTCATCTTCGCTCTTACAGAACCTTGTCAACTCGGCAAATATAATAACAATTGTCTCGCCAAGCAAGTCGTGGCAATCCTATTCTCCACATCATAGCCCAATCCAGCTAAGCGCCTTCTACGTCATTGCGAGGAGCGAAGCGACGTGGCAATCTAACCCTCCAAGAGATCCCCCCACCTCGGATTAACACTTCCAATCAACCTCTCCTTCCGCACCCTTTTCCAGGACTTTATCTGCTTCTCCCGAGATATAGCTTCTTCAATAGAACTATATTCTTCGTAATACACAAGCTTGTGACATTTATATCTTGACGTAAAAGACTTAAGGTCATACGTACGATGCTCCCTTACTCTTCGCTCTAAGTCATTAGTCACGCCAACATAAAGAGCCGTATTATTATTACTGGCCATAAAATAGACATAGTATTTTTCCATATATCAACATAGATTAGATTCTCACGTCGGTACTAAGTACCTCCTCAGAATGACGTAAAGAAGATATTTTTCATCCGCAAAGTTCCAGAGACCTATCCGTATACTCAAAAAATATACGGCTATTTGGCAAAATTGGCCTGCCGCATATGTGAGGGGCCGTTTTCTACCTAGGAATTTGTTTGGCTTTTACGAAAAATGGAACAAATTTCTAGGTAGCCGTCACTCCCGTCCTCGTTCCTTTTACGTCATCCCCGGCTCGCCATTCTGTCATCCCCGGCCTGACCGGGGATCTCTGCGTAATATGATTCACCCCGGAAGAAGCCGCTTGGACCTCTTCCGGGGTGTATACGTTACACTGATTTCTGAATAAAAGTCTATTGCTGCTGCAAAGCCTTGACCTTATCGAGAGTCAAGCCAGTGCACTCTGCAATCAGCTCTACATCTAAGCCTTTAGCAAGCATCGCCTGAGCAGTTTCGATTGCACGCTCTTCGCGTCCCTCTTCGCGTCCTTCCTTGTGTGCAGCCTTCAGCTGTCCTTGGCGTTTCAATTCGTCATACATGTCGTTGTTGTATTTATTGTCCTGATCGATTTCTTAATTTCAATGTTATTCACTACTATTTGAGGTTCTGAAGCCTATTCTCTTTCTGTCGACGTCTGAACTCATTTTTTCAGAACGCATTTCTGCCAGGGATTCGTTAATAAGTTGCAGTTGCATCATCGTTTCTTCATTAATATCATTCTGATCTCTTAAAATATCTTCCATATAATGGTTCAATTCTGCTATTTGATGCTTCATTTCCATTATGTCCATCGACAATTTATCGACAGATGCAAGTGTCGAGCGCATTCTTACAAACGCTCTCATAATGTGGATGTTGGCTTTAACTGCCACCTCGCTTCTTAATAATCCAGAAAGCATCGCGACACCCTCTTGTGTGAAGGCATATGGCATATAGCGTGTACCTCCTCTATTCTTTGAGGTGAAATTTCTGCACCTCAAAACTTCAAACTCTTCCTTAGTCAGTTCGAACATAAAATCCGCAGGAAATCTGCCGATGTTCGCTTTTACTGCTCTTTTAAGATTACCCTCTGCCCTCTGATCTCATAAATCAGAGCCTCAATTCTCATCTTTTCCAGTGCATTCTCATCTTCCATAAGTCATCTATTTGGGGCCGTATAAAAACAAAAAAAACGCAATACGGGCTATACGACTATACCCATATCGCGTTGTGGAACTCTAACCGATCCACGGCGTCCAATCTTGCCGACAAATATATCCATTTTTCATTTAATCTGGACTTGCCATCATTGAAATTTTCATTTATTGAGTCGTCATTTTCTCAGTATTAGATTATTCAACATATTTCAGAAGAAATTTCGCTGGTTTCCTAAAGAATTCTGATAAAGATATATACCCTTCCGTCTTTGCGAGGAGCGAAGCATTCCTTTTCAGTCATTGCGAGGAGCGAAGCGACGTGGCAATCTCCCGTCATCCCCGGATTCAGTCCATTTCGTCATCCCCGGCTCGCCATTCTGTCATCCCCGGCTCGTCCCTCCGTCATCCCCGGCTTGACCGGGGATCTTCGCATACGATTCACCCCGGAAGAAGCCTGACTGGCATCTCCCGGGGTGTATAGATTGTCACCAAAGGGGTTATTGCTGCTGCAAGGCGCTGACCTCTTCGAACATTTTATAGCAATGTTTGCAGATCCGCCACCTGAGCTTCGGTCAGGCCGGTCTCCTTGCAGATCTGATCGATGGCGGCGCCATCTTTAAGCATATTGATGGCGACTTTGGCTAGTTCGACACCTTCTGCCTTGCCTTCAGCCTTGCCGACTGCTTTTGCATCCTCCACTGCAGTTGTTATAGTATTCAAGTAGTCACCCATATTCTCAGTAGATTTATCGTATTGTTTCTTCTCTTCGGGGGTGAATTTACTTATTTCCGCCAACATAAACAAGCGGGTGAAGAGAGGGTCGTTGAATTTGGACGGAATGTCTTCCATCTCGTGTATGTGCAACAATAGGTACATCCACTTGTC
>CANBDZ010000188.1 GCA_947367375.1 uncultured Bacteroidales bacterium
CGAGCCTCACCTGTAGAGAATGGAGGGAAGTTATAGTGAAGAACGAACTGGTCAGTCTCCTGGATGAGAACCTCGTCGCGCTCCTTCATGTCGAGCTTGGTACCGAGGGTTACAGTCGAAAGTGACTGAGTCTCACCACGAGTGAAGATTGCTGAACCGTGTGCGCAAGGGAGATAGTCAGTCTCGCACCAGATTGGGCGAACTGTTGTAGTGTCACGTCCGTCAAGACGAACACCCTCGTCGAGGATCATATTTCTCATCGCAGCTTTCTCGACAGCGTGATAATATCTCTCGATCATCATTCTCTTCTCCTCCTGCTCCTCCTCTGGAAGTGTTGCGTAGAACTCCTCCTTGAGTGCCTCGAATGCGTCTGAACGCTCGTGCTTTGCAGAACCTGACTTAGCGATAGCGTAGCATCTGTCGTAGCAGAACTCCTGGATAGCCTGACGGAGAGCCTCGTCGTTCTCCTCGTGGCAGTAAGTTCTCTTCTCAGTCTTGCCTACAGCCTCCATGAGCTCCATCTGCACCTTGCAGTGCTTCTTGATCTCCTCGTGAGCGAACTTGATAGCCTCGAGCATGTCGTGCTCGCTTACCTCGTTCATCTCACCCTCAACCATCATGATGTTGTCGTAAGTTGCAGCAACGATGATGTCGATGTCTGTGTCAGCCATCTCGCTGAAGTTAGGGTTGATCTTGAACTCGCCGTTGATACGTGCTACACGTACCTCAGAGATAGGACCCTCGAATGGAATGTCGCTGACTGCGAGTGCAGATGATGCAGCGAGACCTGCGAGTGCATCCGGCTGGATGTCCTTCTCAGCTGAGATAAGGTTTACGTTTACGAAAACCTCAGCGTGGAAATCCTCTGGGAAGAGTGGACGAAGTGCACGGTCAATAAGACGTGAGATGAGGATCTCATAGTCAGAAGCCTTGCCCTCTCTCTTCATGAAGCCACCTGGGAAGCGGCCTGCAGAGGCATATTTCTCTTTGTAGTCTACCTGGAGTGGCATGAAGTCAACATCCTCTTTTGCGTCTTTTGCGCAGCAAACAGTTGCGAGGAGCATAGTGCCTCCCATCTTAACGACTACAGAACCGTCAGCCTGCTTTGCGAGCTTACCGGTTTCGATTTCAATTACCCTACCGTCGGATAATTCGATTGTCTTTTTTACGATATTCATTATTAGTTCTTCAACCTGCCTCCCCCTATGGGAGTGGATTAATATTCTGTTTCATCTGAAAGACCATCATATCAGGTCCGATATATATGTATGTCATTCTTCAGGCGCCGCAGGTTGTTGTCTGCGCCATCAGACTTCTTTGCGTGAAAAAAGGGGGAAACCCAAATGCGTGATCTGAGTGCTCCCCCTTCGTCGGTTCCTACTATGATGTAGCTTATCGACGGAGACCAAGCTCCTTAACGATAGCTCTGTATCTCTCGATGTCTACTGACTTGAGATAATCAAGTACACGACGACGCTTACCTACAAGCTTAAGAAGTGAACGACGTGTTGCGTAGTCCTTCTTGTTGTTCTTAAGATGTGCGGTGAGGTGAGCGATACGGTAGGAAAATAATGCCACCTGGCTCTCTGGTGAACCAGTGTCAGTATTAGACTTTCCGTACTTCGCGAAAAGCTCCTGTTTCTTCTCAGGCATAAGGTATTCTGCCATAGCTTTAAAAAGATTAAGGGTTAATAAATCAAAACTTTACGAGCCACTGTCAAGTAAGCTCAAAGCGGCCGCAAAGATAGACATAAAATCTGAGATTACAAGTATCTGAGTGAAAATATATTTGACTATTTCTTCAATTAGTTTACCTTTGTCTTGCAGAGACATCTTTATGAAGATTTCTCCACTCCCTACGGTCGGTCGAAATGACAATTATGCTTCTGTCATGTCGAGCTTGACGAGACATCTTTATTTTATATGGCGACAAAAACGGAAAAAATATTCAGGGATCCGCAGATCGGAGACGTCGTGTTCCGCAAGAGCACGCGTAGCCGCAGCATCAGTATCCGCGTCCATCCTGTCAAGGGTGTGAGCGTGTCCGTGCCGTATATTGTGCCATATGCAGTGGCCCAGGCCTTCTTCCACACCCGCAGGCAGTGGGTGCTCGAAACCATGGCCCGTCAGAAGGAAAAGTATAAGGATGTTCCTCAGGTCAGCCCGCAGGAGGTCGAAGCGCTGCGCCGTCAGGCGAAGGCCGAGCTTCCGCCGCGGCTTGCAGAACTCGCAAAGAGGTATGGTTTTGTATATAAAAGAGTTACCATCAAGCACAACGCCTCCAACTGGGGCAGCTGCTCGACGCTTGGAAACATAAATCTGAACCTGAATGTAGTCCGTCTTCCGAAGATCCTTCAGGACTACGTCCTCCTTCACGAACTCTGTCATCTGCGTCATCTGGATCACGGCCACGCCTTCCACCTGCTCCTCGAGCATGTGCTTACTGACAATCTTTTGAAATGTGTGGATGCGGGGGATCCGTTGTCGCTCCAGCTTGCAAGAAAGATAGCTGCAAGCCGTGCGAAATATCCGATGGATTATGTGATGACTCGTATGATCAAGACTATTTCGAGTACTTCGCCATTTTTGCGGTAACCTTCTGGATGTAGTCTCGGGTTTCAGCGTGCGGCAGCATTCTCTTCAGGTGCTCGTAGAGCTGTTCGTATGAATATCTGTTGATTTCCTTGAATGCTCCTTCCGCTTTGCGTTTTCCGGTGAAGGCGTAGTAGACATTGCCCTGTCCTGTGTTATATGCTGCAATCGCGCACAGCATGCGGCAGCGCAGATCTGTGACTCCGCTGAAGTAGACATTCATCTGTTTCTTCAGATAGCCCGTTCCCAATTCTATGTTGAAGTCCGGTCTATACAATTCCTCTGAAGTCGGAACTTCATTCCTGTTGTGGACGTATCTGTTGGCATCCAGGCCGCCTGAAGACGGTACAATCTGCATAAGGCCGTATGCACCTGCACTGGAGCGTGCCATCGGATTGAACGAGGATTCCTGCTCTATGATTGCATAGATAAGAGGCTCTGTTATGTCAAATCTCTTGGAGTGCTTTGCAATCATATCCTTGAACTTCTCAGCTCTTTTGGGGATGTGGTCCTCGACGAGCTCAAATTGGATTGACACGATGTTCTTCTTGCCTTCTTCCGTGCTCACTGTCTTGGTGCCCTTTTTCTCCTCTTTTACGATATTCTTAGGGTTGTTCTGATACTTTGCAAGGTCAATCTGTCCGTCAAGTACGGGGTCTTCTGTCACATTCTCCTGAGGCAGCAGCTCGGAATCGAAATTCGGTGCCTTTCCCTTGCTGGAAAGAAGGTCTCCGATTGCCTTTTCAAGCTGTCTGTTCACTTCTTCCTCGCTTTCGCCGGGGTCAGTCAGCACTTCTACAGTCACCTTGCCGTTTTCAAAATCCACGATGGATCTGCTGGATTCGTCCTCAGAATACTCGACCCAGTCCTTTTGCGTACTTTCTACCATCTCGAGGTCTCCCCACTTTCCCATTACGGCTTTGCAGTAGGCCTCATATTCTTCAAGTACTTTTCTCTCGATATTTTCATAATCACTGATGACATCATTCTGCACCCTGACAGCTTTGTCCAGAATGTCGTTGATCTGGGCGTCCACTCGAGCCATGAAGTCATCTGTACCATTTTGAGCAGATGCAAGCGCAGATATGAACAATATGTAAAGGATTGAGAGCGTCTTTTTCATAAAAGAGTAGATTAATCAAGGCAAATATAATAACAAATGTATATTTTTGTGGACAAATTGCCAATTATGAGAAGTTTCCTGAGAGTTCTGTTACCTGTCATCTGCCTTGCTCTGTTCCCGGTGAAAGGCAGGACTCAGAGTATGGATGAACTGATGGGACGATTGGCGGAATTGGAAAGCCGTGTCATGGACGAGGTTGACAGATTTCATCGCGAGGTGGACAAGAGGTATCATGAGCTGCTTGGGCAGCCCTGGGAACATACTAAAGAAGAAGCTCCGAACTCAAGTCCGTTCGATAAGGACGTTCCGGTAGATCCTCATGCCTTTGATCCTTCCAGGGATGCGGTGAAAGGCAGGGTCGAGATTGACTCTGATTTCGTTGAAGTGGAGAGCCAGGTCAAACCTCGAGGTTCTGGAGAAGAGTTTCCGGGAAAGGCAGGCCTGGATGATTGTGAAGTCGAAATAACAGTCAACGGCATAGAGGTTACATTGAGATGTCCAAAGACGGGAAGCCTGAAACCTGTCTCTTATACACATCTCCGAGCCCACGAGACCCTAAGACATCTCGTATGCCGTCTTCTGCTTGAAAAGG
>CANBDZ010000189.1 GCA_947367375.1 uncultured Bacteroidales bacterium
GTCTGGAGCCAACAGAAAGGATGTCCTTGCCGAGATCGCTGCAGTCCTTTCATTCTCCGCGATCATAAATAATGACAAGGTCGGAGCACTGTTCTTCAGCGACAAGATCGAGAAGTTCATCCCGCCTAAAAAAGGCCGCAGTCATCTGCTTCATATCATCAGAGAAATCATTGAATTTGAACCGACTACAGATGGTACTGACATTTCAGAGGCTTTGCGCTATCTGACCAATGCCATCAAGAAGAAGTGTACAGCCTTTCTGCTCTCGGACATGCTTGATGTGAATCAGGACGGAACCCCTCGTTATGAGGAGGCTCTTAAGGTGGCTGTGAACCGTCATGACTTGTCGGTGATAGAAGTGTATGACCGTCGTGAGAGAAGCCTGCCGGATGTCGGACTTATCAACATCAAGGACTCTGAGACAGGTCATACAGCTTGGGTGAACACTTCCGACAGAAAGATGAGGCTTGCCTACGAGGAGTGGTTCCGAAATGTGGGACAGACGTCGTCAAGACTCTTTATGAAATACAATGTGGACAAGGTCAGCATAGCCGTTGACGAGGATTATGTGAAAGGTCTGATGACCCTGTTCAAAAACAGATAGAATATGCGTAAGGCATTGATATACATATTATTGATTGTTGCTTCTGTGACTCTCTCCGCCCAGGGGACGGTCGTCCCTGTGAAGGGTGCCTTCCTGAAACAGCTGCAGGAGAGGGATTCCGTGCTTGTGGCTGACCAGCTGCTGTACGGATTCCGCCTCGACGGAGTCGCTGAAGGAACACAGCTTGTGCTGCCGGAACTTCCTGAGGAGCAGGATATGAGGCTTATGTACCTCACTCCTTGGGTTATGGACACACTGAAAGTTACCAAGGCAAAGGAAGAAGGCAAGCCTGCTCTGCTTGATCTGGCGGGAAGCGTGCTGATCACATCATTTGAAGAAGGACTCTATGAACTGCCTCAGATCGCTCTCCAGAGAATGAGTTCTGACGGAGTTCTCGACACCTTGGTGTTTGATCCGGTACGTCTTGAAGTCAAGACCATGCCGGTGGACACAGCCACATTCCAGCCGCATGACATCAAGGCTCAGATCCGTTACCCTGTGACAGTGCAGGAGGTGCTTCCTTGGCTCGGACTGTTCTGGGTGGTGTCTATAATTGTTATCCTGATTGTCTGCCTGATAATGATGCGCAAGAGAAAGAACGATCCTGAGTACGTGAGGAAGGATCCTGCTCACATTGTTGCGCTTAGAGAGCTTGACAAGTACCGCGGAAGCCAGATGTGGGCTCCGGAAAAGCAGAAGGTTTTCTATTCCGGAGTTACTGATGCTCTCCGTGAATATATTTCAGAGAGATACGGAATCAGTGCTATGGAGATGACCACAGCTGAGATCTTTGGTCAGATGAAGGGAACCGATGTCCCTGAGCAGCTCCAGAAGGATGCAAAGGAACTTTTTGACAGGGCAGACTTCGTGAAGTTCGCAAAATATGTAGCATCGGAAGATGAGAATGCCGCTACACTTCCGCTGGCTGTAAGGTTCGTTACAGAGACTTATCAGGCAGAGATTGTGGCAGAAGAGGAAAAAGAAGGAGGGGCTGAGTAATGTTTTTTGAGTATCCGAAACTGTTATGGCTTCTTGCAATACCGGCTCTGCTGGTGTTGCATTACATCTATCTTGAGGTGTCAGGAAAGCGACCTCATTTGAGAGTCTCAACTATTACTCCATGGACTCTTAAGGGAAGATCGTTCATGTCTGTGGTAAGACATATACCTTTCATCCTCAGGATTTTCGCTTTGTCGATGATAGTAGTGGCTATCGCCCGCCCGAGATCTTCTGAGGAGATGGAAAGGGTTGACACTGAGGGTATTGACATCGTTCTTGCAATGGACGTTTCGACTTCCATGCTTGCTCGCGATCTTGTTCCAGACCGCCTCAGCGCGTCTAAGGATATCGCTATCGAATTTATTGCCCAGCGTCCGACAGACCGTATGGGTATCGTGGTCTTTGCAGGAGAGAGCTTCACACAGTGTCCTCTTACAACTGACCGTGCTACACTCATCAACCTGATGAAGGAAGTTCAGACTGACCTTATCGAAGACGGTACCGCCATCGGAAACGGACTTGCCACGGCTGTGGCGAGGATGAAGGATTCCGATGCGAAGAGCCGTGTGGTTATCCTTCTGACTGACGGTGTGAACAACAGGGGAGAGATCTCTCCGCAGATGGCGGCTGAGATTGCAAAGACTTACGGAATCCGTGTCTACACTATCGGTGTGGGTACTGATAATGAGACAGCCCCATATCCTGTGATGACACCGTGGGGTGTAGAGATTCAGAACGTGAAGGTGGAGATTGATGAGGCGCTTCTTTCGGAGATAGCTGAGTCAACCGGAGGCCGCTACTTCAGAGCGACCGACAACACAAAACTGGCTGAGATCTACAGTGAGATCAACAAGATGGAGAAGGCCCGTACTACAGTGGACAGCTTCCCTGTGTACAAGGAACTTTTCGGCAAGTATGCCCTTATGGCCTTGCTTGCAATCCTTCTTGGACTTATGTTTAACTGGTTTGTAATAAGGAGGTTGCCATGATACATTTTGCACAGGCTCAATATCTTCTCCTGCTCCTTCTGATCCCGTTCTTCTTCATCATCCAGACACTGGTGCTGAAGTTCAGACGTCGCAGAATCAGAAAGTTTGGCGATGAGGCTCTTGTAAATGCCCTTATGCCTTCTTATGCAAAAGCCAGAGTGTGGGTACGACTGACACTCTTCTCTATAGGCTTCCTTTTCTTCGTGATAGGTCTGTCAAGACCTCAGATCGGAGCCAAGTTGAAGGAACATGAGACAAGAGGAGCGGAGATCATGATAGTGCTCGACGTCTCCAACTCTATGCTTGCGGAAGATTATTCTCCGAACAGACTGGAACGTGCCAAGCTTGCGATTTCACGCATTGTGGACAAGCTTCATGAAGACCGTATCGGACTTATCGTATTTGCCGGAGACGCTTTTGTCCAGCTTCCGATCACGACCGACTACGTGTCAGCCAAGATGTTCCTGAACTCTATATCTACAGGTTCGGTTCCAGTACAGGGTACAGCTATAGGAGATGCCATAAGTACAGCAATGCGCAGCTTCAGCGCCCAGAGCGAGAAAAGCCGCGCCATCATCGTCATCACCGACGGTGAGAATCATGAGGATGATCCGGTGGAGGCAGCTCGTATGGCTGCGGAATCAGGTGCAAGAGTGTTCACTATCGGTGTGGGATCTCCTGAGGGTAAGCCTATCCCTATGGATGGAGAGCTTCTCAAGGATAAGGACGGAAACATCGTTGTGACCAGACTTGACGAAGGAGTGCTCCAGGAAGTGGCAGCAGCAGGAAACGGAGCATATGTGAGAGCCGGAAACAACGAATTCGGTCTCAATCCTATCATTGATGACATCAGAAAGATGGAGGATGAGAAGTACAGCTCTGTAGTCTTCGAAGAGTATGACGAGCAGTTCATGTATTTCCTTGGAATAGCCCTCCTGTTCTTTGTGATCGAGATGCTGATAGGTGACAGGAAGTCAAAGAGACATTTATTCAGAAGGTAGGTAAGAAGATTATGAGAAAGTTCATATATATATTAAGTGTTCTTTTCGTGACGTCGTTTATGGCGGGCGACCTGTATGCGCAGGTCGACAAGCGTGAGGTGCGAAGCGGTAACAGGGATTACCGTGACGGCGATTGGAGAGAGGCTGAAATTGACTACAGGAAGGCTCTTATAAAGGACTCCCTGTCGCTGGCAGGTAACTACAATCTTGCCTCGGCCCTCTATCGCGACGGCAACTTTGAGGAGGCACATAAGGCTCTGGAAAGGATCAAGGATATAGCTCCGATGACACCTGCAGCTGCTGACTATTTCTTCAATATGGGGGATGTCGCACTGGCAAGACAGGACTATCAGACTGCTGTGAATGCATTTGCCGAGTCTCTTTTGAGAAGGCCTGACGATCTGCAGGCGAAGGAGAACTTCATATATGCCAAGAAGAAGCTCCAGGATCAGCAGAACCAGCAGCAGAATCAGAACAACGACCAGAACAACGATCAGAACAATGAAGGTCAGAATGATCAGAATCAGGACCAGAACAAGGACCAGAATGATGATCAGAAAGACAACCAGGATGACGATAAGAAGAATGATCAGAATCAGAATAAGAACGATCAGAATCAGGACCAGCCAAAACAGGAGCCTAAGCAGGGCGAGCAGCCTAAGATAACACCGCAGGCAGCTCAGC
>CANBDZ010000190.1 GCA_947367375.1 uncultured Bacteroidales bacterium
AGAAAATGACAGTAATATTATGGAGACCAGTCTTTTCATCTTTTAGTCGGTTTGCTTATTGGACGTATTCCTGTTGTAATTGTACCATACGAATATATAAAAAAAAGCGGTTCATCCGGAAATGAACCGCTTTTTATCAGGATATGTAAGGATTACTTGTTTGCTTTCTTAGCCTCAGCTCTCTTAGTCACATCGTACATGATAGGTGTAGCGATGAAGATAGAAGCGTAAGTACCGATCACGATACCGAGGATGAGGGCTACTGCAAGACCTCTGATCACCTCACCACCGAAGATTGCAATCGCGAGCATAGTCACGAGAGTAGTGAGTGATGTATTCATAGTACGTGAGAGAGTGCTGTTGAGGGCCTCGTTCACGTTCTGACGGAAGTCTGACTTTGGATGAAGCTCCTTGTACTCACGGATACGGTCGAAGATAACCACTGTATCGTTGATTGCGTAACCGATGATAGTCAGGATAGCAGCGATGAATGTCTGGTCGATATCAAGGCTGAATGGAAGGATTCCTGAGAAGAGTGAGAAGAAGCCGATCACGATAAGAGCTGTGTGTGCAAGACCTGTCACACCACCAAGACCCCATGTCCATCCGCGGAAACGTACAGCGATGTAGCCGAAGATCACGATGAGAGCAAGGATCACAGCGATGAATGCGTCTCTTGTGATGTCGTTTGCGATGGTAGGACCTACCTTGTCAGAGCTGATGATACCGTTAGGGTTGTCGAGAGTAGATGTGAACTCCTCAAATGTGAGCTCATCAGCGAAGAAGCCCTGGAGAGAGTTGTAGAGCTTGTTCTCTACCTCTGCGTCAGCCTCGCTTGACTCGTTCTCAACAAGGTACTGAGTAGTGATCTTCATCTGGTTATCGCTACCGAACTGCTTAACCTCGACTGCTCCGTCGAACTCAGCGATTGCAGCTTCACGAACCTCCTCAGCAGTAACAGGCTGGTCAAATCTTACAACATATGTACGTCCACCTGTGAAGTCAACACCGTAAGTGAAGCCCTTAGTGAAGATAGATACGAGTGAGATAAGGATGAGTGTTCCTGAAACGATGTAAGCGATCTTCTTCTTGCCGATGAAGTCGAACTTAGTGTTCTGGAGGAAGTTTCTTGTAAGCTTGCTGTCGAATGAGATGCTCTTGCCCTTAGAAATTCTGTCATCGAAGATGATTCTTGAGATGAAGATTGAAGTAAGGACTGAAGTGATGATACCGATGATCAATGTAGTTGCGAAGCCCTGTACTGGACCTGAACCGAACACGAAAAGAACGATACCTGTAAGGAGGGTAGTGATCTGACCGTCGATGATAGCTGAGTAAGCGTTTGAGTAACCGTCAGCGATAGCCTTGCTGAGGCCCTTTCCTGCGCGAAGCTCTTCCTTCACACGCTCATAGATGATCACGTTAGCGTCCACTGCCATACCGAGGGTCAATACGAGACCGGCGATACCTGGGAGAGTGAGGACTGCACCGAATGAAACGAGTGTACCGAAGAGGAGAACTACGTTGCAGAGGAGTGCGATGTCAGCTACGAGACCTGCTCCACGATAGAAGAATGCCATGTAGAGGAGTACGAGGATGAACGCGATCACGAATGAGATGAGACCTGCGTTGATAGACTCAGCACCGAGTGAAGGTCCGACAACCTGCTCCTGGATGATAGTTGCAGGTGCAGGGAGCTTACCTGACTTGAGGACGTTTGCAAGGTCCTCAGCCTCCTCGAGTGTGAAGTTACCTGTAATCTGTGAGCTACCGCCTGAAATCTCGTTCTGAACTGTAGGGTAAGAGTAAACCATACCGTCGAGAACGATTGCGATCTGCTTGCCGATGTTATCCTTTGTAAGTCTTGCCCAAGTGTTAGCACCCTCAGCGTTCATAGTCATTGAAACCTCTGGGCCACCACCTGTGTTGCCGTACTGTACGCGTGCATCAGTAACGCTGCCACCATCAAGTGGAGCCTTGCCGTCACGTGAAGTAGCCTTGATTGCAACGAGCTCGAATACGTTCTCACCTGCGAAGAATGGAGAAGCCTTAACACCCCACATAGGCTTGAATTCTGGTGGGAAGAGAGACTTGATCTGTGGCATAGCAAGATACTTGTTGATCTTAGCTGTGTCAGCATAGTGAGCATAACCGATGCAAGCGTTTCCTCTTGCGCCTGAAGGCTGGAGAACTGCGAAGAGAGGGTTTCTCTTGAGCTCAGCCTCGAGAGCTGCGTCGTTTGCGTTGTTCTGAAGCTCAGCTGCGAGAAGATCATCACCTTCTGCTGCAGTCTCCTCAGCAACTACCTCTTCTACTGGCTCCTGAACTGCAAGAATCTCAGCAAGTACGCTGTTAGCCTCGCTAAGGAAGCCCTCGATCTCAGCGTTGTCATAAGTTGCCCAGAACTCGAGTGAAGCAGTTCCCTGGAGGAGCTTTCTTACACGCTCCGGCTCCTTTACACCTGGAAGCTCAACAAGGATACGTCCTGTGTTTCCGAGCTTCTGGATGTTTGGCTGTGTCACACCGAAACGGTCGATACGGTTTCTGAGGACGTTGAATGAGTTAGAGATTGCGCTCTCTGACTCTGCTCTGATTACCTCAATAACCTGCTCGTCAGTTGACTCTGGACCGATCTTGTCCTTCATCTCGTATGTTCCGAAGATCTCAGCGAGTCTCTTTCCGTTTGAAGTCTCTTTCCAAGCATCAGCGAAGTGAGTGATGAAGTCACCTCTCTGCTCAACGCTGCGCTGCTTTGCGATAGCGATAGCGTTTGTGAACTCTGGAGCTGTACTTCCGTCAGCAAGAGCCTTCACGAGGTCCTCGAGCTGCACCTGGAGCATAACGTTCATACCACCCTTGAGGTCGAGACCGAGGTTGATAGACTTAGCCTGTACATCCTTGTAGGTGTAGCCCAAATAAATCTTTTCTGAAGAGATTGAATCGATGTATCTCCTGCTCTCCTCTGATCTGATAGAGTCGAGGTAAGAGATCTGGTCTGCCTCGGCTACCTTGCCGAATGCAGCTGAATTCATTGCAGCCTGTACCTTAGCCTCTGCAAATTTCTCTGCTTTGTTTGCCTGAACTTTCTCTACGAGAGTGAAAGAAAGCTGCCAGAGAGATGCAAGGAGAAGGAGGATGGCTACAAATCTGATAGCGCCTTTACTTTGCATAATAATTTATTGTTTTAATGATATTTGTATGCATTATTCGGGATAATAAGGAGTGGCTTTTCCATACCTCCCGCAAAATAGGGCACAAATTTACGATTTTTTTCTTATAAATGAAGTTTCTGTAAATATTTCTTATTTTTGTAGGCTGAAAATGAGTCATTTTAGGTAATGAAAAGCACAAATTCCTCACATTATATACTATCCTTCATAATATTCCTGTCTTCATCGCTGGCTTTTGCCCAGAATGTGGACAGTCTGGTTGTTTCCGGTGATGTTGCACATCTCAATTATGCATTTGACGATGCTGTTGAAGCATATACTGAAGCCTTGTCAATCATGGAGAAGGATTCAGTTGATACGCTTGGCATCCAGACTTTGAGAGAAAAGCTCCTGCTGTCTGAAAACGGCAGAAATATGAGAAAGTTCACATATGAACCGACTGTACTTGCCAAGCATCGCTTTTAATGCTGTTCTGCTTTATCGCCGGCAAGCGCAGCGCCTGCCTGACTCAAACTGTAACGGATGTAAGCGTTTCTTGTGCAAAAGCCTATCCAGGCGATTAAGTTCCAACTGCGGAGGATCCTGGGTAAGTCTGTAAGCTGCTGGAATGCGAGCTTGTCGAGCTTTCCGCGGCTGTAAGAGCTTTCCCAGGATCGTAGCAGTTGGCTAATTGTTGAATCGCCTGATGGATTTGCGATTGGCCAATCTTTTGTTTGTGGATCGGTCAGTATCAGGCAGACGAAACATCTGCCGTTTTCAAACGCTTAGTTGTGTAGGTTTCTAATAATGCGATCGTAAGCCGCACCGGCTGCAGTGAGCCGAGGCAGATGTCTGGTAGGCCAGACATCAGCCCGTAGTTGCTTTTATTTAGCATCGATCTTGTTTTCCGGCAGACGAAGCATCTGCCAATTCAAACCTACGATTGATGTACGGTTTCTAAGAAGGCCGTTGCTTTAGCGAAGACACCAATGAAGCGATCGTGTAGCGAGCTACGCCCTCAGG
>CANBDZ010000191.1 GCA_947367375.1 uncultured Bacteroidales bacterium
ATATCCAGCCGCACCTGCAAGAACTGCCAGGACGACAAGCACCCATATGGTAATCTTTTGGCTACGTTTCATCACTTTCTCAATTTAATTATATCTCCTTCGCGGATGATACTGCCATCCGCCATCTCATTTATCTTATACAGATTCTTCAGTCTGACTCCATAGCGTTGAGCGATGGAACGCATGGTTTCCCCTTCTTCAACGACATGCTTGTCCAGACCTTTTACAGTCTGCTTCTTTTTGTGCTGGAGGTATACGATAGTACCTGGAAGGAGTTCCTTTTCTGCATCAAGGTCATTGAAGCGAAGGAGCTCTTTAGGGAAGAGGTTATTTGCCGCAGCAATCGATGCATATGTGTCACCCTTAGAAGCATAAATGAACGGCACACCGTTGAGAGAGTACTTCTGACGTGAGAGGGAGAAGCTGAATACGTCTTTTGCCTTCTCATCTGCTATCGGCTTAGGCTGTTCCAGCTGTGACGGCGACTTCACCATCTGGTCAGAGTCCTTCTTTGAACGCTTTTTATCTGATTTCTTCTGTTTTTTGGCCTTTTCAGCCTTTACAACTGCTTTGCTAGTCTCTTTCTTGCCTTCAGCAGGCTTGACTGCCTCAGGTTTTGGCTCTACAGGCTTTACATCAGACGATTCAAGTGACTTGTCGGCGTCCTTATCCTCCTTATCGTCTTTATCCTTCTTCACTCTACGTCCTTTGTCATATTTATAAAGCTCGTACTCCTCGATGAGGTTGATCAGCTTCTTAGGATAGGCCGGATCTGTCGCATATCCCGCCTTTTTAAGGCCATATGCCCAGCCTTTATAGTCCTTCGGATCAAGATCGAAGAGGAATTTGTAACGGTCGCGATAGCGGAGGAAATCCGAATGGTCACGGTAAGACTGCTCCACTGTGCGATACTTTCTGAAACATTCGTCTTTTTCATCGTCATCCACACGCATCTTCGGGCCATTCCAGTTGCTGTGGCACTTTATGCCGAAATGGTTGTTACCCTTGACCGCAAGGTCAGATAGGCCATAACGCGACTCCAGGAGTCCCTGAGCCAGCGTAATGCTGGCAGGAACGCCACTGCGACGCATTTCCTCGATTGCAAGGTCTGCATATTTGTCAATATAGCGCTGCTGTGGTGAATCCTCAGCCGGAGAAGCCAGAACAGGCGAAAATGCCGCAAAAAGGCATGCAATAGATACAATAAAAGTCGAAATATGTTTCATACAGACAAATGTACGAAACTCTTCGATTATAACCAAAATGAGATCCCCGATCAGGTCGGGGATGACTGGAAGATGGTCAGAATGACGGGAAATTATAGTAATAGATCAGTTTACGACTGAACCGCAACAGTCAAAAGGTCATATACCATCAGGCAGGTGTCTTTACTAGACACACTCTCACTAATTCTGACAAATCCGTTTTTCTCATAAAATGGTACTGCATCTTTATAAGCGTCTACTGTCATAAATCTACATCCGGAATAACGATTTGACATTACCAGTATTTTTATAAGGTCTAACAGATTTGAGCCATGTCCTTTTCTTGCATGATTCTCCTGTACTGCCAATCGTCCAATCTTTATCGAGGGGTACGCTCTTAAACGCTTTGAATTCACAAACAGCCTTTTTCTAAATCTGTTGAAAGAGGCCTTGTCATCAAATGACTCAGCACTGATTTTATCGTTAAGCAATGTGAAATAAGCAAGAGCGTCATCGCCAGACTTTAACAGAAAAGTCTCTGCCAAAAGACTCTGATGATATTGTTTAGAATCATTCATAATGAAATCATCCAGATCATCATCGCCACACGTAAACACAATGGGTTCGCAAGAAGTTGTTACTTGCAGCAGTTCCATATGTCTCGCAATTACAGTTTGCACTCAGGCATTGGGAAAGTTGCTATGCTACGAAAATATTCGTAGTTCTTTTTCATTCTTTCCAGTTCTTCTCTAGACACGGGTTGGACATTATCCATCATTTCGAAGAATCTTTCTGCGTCTCTACCTCTCAATGTCGGCGTCAATTCAATTGGTCTTGCCATAATAATTCAAATTTTCGTTAAACATCCTTCACTTCCTTCTGCAGGTGAGCTCACTCCCACTGAGGAATGTTCAGCAGCAAAAGTAGGAAAGACAGTTGCGGGAAACAAGAGATATGGGCAGATTTATCTGGATTTGAGAGAAGGTTTTTCTCTTTTTTTAACGTTTTTCTTTTTTTTAAACAAAATGAGATCCCCGATCAGGTCGGGGATGACGGGAAGATAGTCAGGGATGACTGGAAGATGGTCGGGGATGACTAGAAGATGGTCAGGAATGACTGCTATCTTTCTATTTCGATGACGTCGAGGTCATGGGCGAGGTCTGTCGCCGGGAAGATGGAGCGGAGTTCGTCCTTGAAGAATGTCACGTCTGGGTAACGTGAGGAGTAGTGGCCGACCAGGAGGCGTTTTACGCCGGCGTCGAGAGCTGTGTGGGCGGCCTGGAGGGTTGTGGAATGGAAGGTTTTAGCCGCCATTTCCGACATCTCGTCAGGGAAGGTCGCCTCGTGGTAGAGCAATGTCACTCCCTTCACCCACTGAGCGAGCTCAGGGAAAGGTGCTGTGTCGCTGCAATATGCATAACTTCTCGGCTCGTAAGGGATGTAGGCCGCTTCCTCATTGGATATGACAATATCCTCCCTTACAACATCCTCTCCCCTCTTGAGGGTGCCGATCTCCGCGAGCGTCAGGCCGTACTTGGCTATCGCCTCCTTCTTCACATTGTGCTGCGGCATCTTCTCCCTGATCAGGAAGCCATAGGTCTCAAGCCTGTGGTTCAGCGGGAAGGCAAGCATCTCTGTCGTCCTGTTCTCGTACACCAGCTCCGGCTCCTTCATATCCAGAGGCACATAATTGATCTCGAAGAGCAGCCCCTGACCGAAGTGCGTCTTGAAGAACTCAAGGATGGGAGCGAAGTTCTTCGGTGCATATATATATAAAGGTGCGGTGCGGCCGAGAAGGCCGAGGGTAGAAAGGAAGCCGAAAAGGCCGAATATATGATCACCGTGGATATGCGAAAGGCATATATGCTCAATCTTCATGAACGAAAGCTTGAGCTTACGCATCTGCATCTGTGTTCCTTCTCCACAGTCAATCATAAATAAGCGCCCACGTACATCAAGTACCTGGGCGCTTGGGTGTCTTTCTGTAGTGGGCAGGGCCGAAGCCGTGCCCAATACATTAAGAGTGAAATTCATAAGTGATTACTTAGACTCGAGCTGGCTCTTAAGAGCTGCGAGAGCGTCGATGTCACCGAGTGTAGTCTTCTCGATGTTCGAGTTGATCTTCTTCACAGCCTTCTTAGTGTTGTCAGCCTCAGCTGCAGCCTTCTGCTCGCGAGCCTCTACAGCTGCTGCATAAGTCTTAGCGTGTGAGAGAGTGATCTTCTTTGCGCTTCTCTTAAGCTCAGTAACCTTGAATGAGAGTGTCTCACCAGTTACAGGCATTGAGCCGTCCTCCTTAGCAAGCTCTCTGTTGAAGCAGAATGCATCTGCGTCACCCTCGAGCTCGATAACTGCGCCCTTGTCAGTGATTGCAGCGATCTTAGCGTCAACTACAGTACCTACGCTGTACTTAGCCTCGATCTCATCCCATGGGTTAGGAAGGAGCTGCTTGTGGCCGAGTGAAAGCTTGTGGTTCTCCTCATCGAAGTCAAGGATAACAACCTCGATAGCGTCACCGGCAGCTACGAGCTCTGACGGATGCTTGATCTTGTTCCAAGAGAGGTCGCTGATGTGTACGAGACCCTCGATACCCTCCTCGAGCTCAGCGAATACGCCGAAGTTAGTGATATTGCGAACAGTTGCATTGTGCTTAGAACCTACAGCATACTTCTCACGGATGTTCTCCCAAGGGTTAGCAACGAGCTGCTTGAGACCGAGAGACATCTTCTTCTCCTCGCGGTCGAGAGTAAGGATCTGTGCCTCAACCTCGTCACCAGCCTTAAGGAAGTCAGAAGCGATGCGGAGTCTTGGAGACCATGACATCTCAGATACGTGGATAAGACCCTCAACACCTGGCTCGATCTCTACGAATGCGCCGTAGTCAGCGATGAGAACTACCTTACC
>CANBDZ010000192.1 GCA_947367375.1 uncultured Bacteroidales bacterium
TTCAGGAAAGACACATACTGGTTTGGAACAACTGTCTGAACTTCATCAGGCAGAACATCGACTTGAAACAGTTTGAACTTTGGTTCAAGCCGATCAAGCCTGTTTCGCTGGTTGAGTCTACTCTCACAGTAGAGGTTCCTTCTGAGTTCTTCCGCGAGTATGTGGAGGGTGCGTACCTTGAGATCCTCAAGGCGTCACTCAAAAAGGAGCTCGGAGTTGCAGCGAAACTTGTGTATGTGGTGACACCGGTAAAGCGTCAGCAGTCTCTGGTTTATCCAGCGTCACACGGCAATGCTCCGGTGAACAAGACAATCTCTGTTGAGACTTTCACCCGTGGCGGTAATCCTGGTCCTTTCGTGTTCCCTGGAATGCAGAGAGTTCAGGTGAATCCACAGCTGAATCCGGTATATTGCTTCGAGAACCTCATCGTAGGTGAGTGCAACAAGATGGGATTCACAGCAGGTGAGAGCATCTCACAGGCTCCGGGTAAGACAGCGTTCAACCCACTCTTCCTCTTCGGTGGTCCTGGTCTCGGAAAGACTCACCTCGCACAGGCAATCGGTATCGAGATCAAGAAGAAGTATCCTGAACTTGTAGTTCTTTATGTTCCTGCGAACAGATTCAAGACTCAGTACATGGATGCGGTGAATGTAAGAAACAAACTCACAGACTTCCTTGCATTCTACATGAAGATGGATGTGCTCATCATGGATGACATCCAGGACCTTATGGGACAGAGCACTCAGAACGCGTTCTTCAACATCTTCAACCACCTCCATCAGTCAGGCAAGCAGTTGATATTCACTTCAGACCGTCCGCCTGTAGAGCTTGAGAACTTCGAGGAAAGACTTCTTTCACGTCTGAAATGGGGACTTTCTGTGGAACTTCAGAAGCCTGATTATGCGACAAGACTCCAGATGCTCAAGGCAAGAGCTTTCCGTGAGGGTGTAAAACTCAACGATGAAGTGCTAGAGTTCCTTGCAACAAGGATCAAGTCTAACTTCCGTGAGCTCGAAGGAGCCCTGATCTCCCTGATTGCGAATGCAACACTCGCACACAAGGAAATCACAGTTTCTCTCGCTGAGAAGATTACTGAGAAGATCGTAGGAGAGCAGCAGGCTGATGTGACTATCGACAAGGTGCAGAGAGCGGTGTGTGACTACTTCAACATCACACGCGACCAGCTCCTCTCAAAGACTAGAAAGCGCCAGATTGTACAGGCAAGACAGATCGCGATGTATCTTTCGAGAAACCTGATGAACTGCTCACTCTCAACAATCGGAGCCGAGATCGGAGGCAAGGATCACGCTACAGTTCTCCATGCCTGCACGACAGTAGGAGACCTGATGACTATTGACAAGACATTCAAACAGTACGTGAACGACATCGAGAAAATCCTCGTTCCAGTAAGAAGATAAAGCTATTCCAACCTCGGAATAGCTTTTTTCATATATATACGTCAAGTCTTTGCGATCGTCAACCTACCTGTCCCGTCGAGCTTGACGAGACGTCTCCACCATTGTCACGTCAAACTTGCCGAGACGTCTCCACCATTGTCACGTCGAGCTTGACGAGACGTCTTTACAAATTTATATATATAAGGTAGGATTGTTGCGTTATATATGGTATATTTGTAGGATTAACCGAATAATTTATAATTACATACTATGACATCAGAAACCGTACTTTCCTACTTTAAGGAGATAACCGCGATTCCGAGAGAATCAGGACATGAGGAGCAGATCATTGCATATCTTCAGAAATTTGCAGCCGACAACGTCCTTGAGTGCAAGACCGACGAGGCTGGTAACGTCTTGATAGTGAAGGAGGCGGCTCCTGGATATGAAAATGTTCCTACTATCGTTCTTCAGAGCCATTCTGACATGGTCTGCGAGAAGAATGAGGGCGTGGAGCATGATTTTGCAAAGGATCCTATCAAGTACATCATTAAGGACGGTTGGATGATCGCTCCAGACACAACCCTCGGTGCAGACTGCGGTATCGGAGTAGCTGCACAGATGGCAGTTCTCACAAGCGACATCCCTTGCGGAAAGATCGAGTGCCTCTTTACAACAGCAGAGGAGACAGGTCTTGACGGAGCAATGGCTCTCAGCCCTGACTTCATCACAGGAAAGGTTCTCCTTAACCTCGATTCAGAGGATGAGGGTGAGATCTTCGTAGGCTGTGCAGGTGGTCTTGACACAACTGCAGAGTTCCATTACAAGGATGAGCCGGTTCAGGAGGACTTCGAGCTCCAGGAGATCTTCGTGAAGGACGCTATGGGCGGACACAGCGGAGACGACATCAACAAGGGACGTGCTAATGCCGTGCAGCTCCTCGGACGCTTCCTCTACAGCATCATTGACCTTGACTGGCAGCTTCTTACCATCAATGGCGGTAACAAGAGAAACGCCATCGCACGTGAGGCTAAGGCGCTTATCGCTGCTGAGCCAGACACACTTGAGATCATCAATGAGAGACTCGAGGCTTATGCAGAGGAAGTTGCAGAAGAGTACGGTGCAATAGAGAAGGAACTTAAGGTAGGATACGCTGAGTACGAAGGTACATGTGCGACTGCTATCGACGAGATGACAGCTTGGAACCTTGTGACAGCACTCTGCGCTTCTCCTCACGGCGTACTTGCAATGAGCCAGGAGATCGAGAACTTTGTTGAAACATCTACAAACCTTGCTTCTGTGAAGATGACTGAGCCAGGCGTGATCCGCATCGGTTCGAGCCAGCGAAGCTGCGTTACAGCTGCACGCCGCGCAGCGGCTGCTAAGATGGAGGCTTGCTTCGTTCTTGCAGGTGCGATTGTAAAGCACGAGGGCGAGTATCCGGGTTGGGCTCCGGCAGCAGAATCTCCAGTAAGAGATGCTTGCGTTGCATCATATAAGAAGCTTTTCGGAACAGAGCCTAAGGTGAAGGCTATCCACGCCGGTCTCGAGTGCGGACTCTTCACTGAAAAGTTCCCTGGAATCGACATGGTGTCATTCGGTCCTACACTCCGCGGTGTACACGCTCCAGGTGAAAGACTTGAACTCGCATCTCTGGATAAATTCGTGGCACTCCTCGTGGATGTAATACAGAACTACAAGTAAACAATATTGTAAAATTAACTGATATAAAGAGACTTATGATTCTTATCTCACCTTCGATGCTCGCTGCTGACTTCCTTCATCTTGAGAAGGATGTAGAGATGGTTAACCAGCACGCAGACATGTTCCACCTCGACATTATGGACGGTACTTTCGTACCTAACATATCCTATGGATTCCCTGTGGTGGAAGCCATTGCCAGCATTGCCAAAAAACCGCTGGATGTTCACCTTATGATAGTTCATCCGGAGAAATATATCGAAAGATTCGCAAGAATCGGAGTCTCGATGCTCAGCTTCCACCTAAATGCAACCGACAAGCCGGCTCAGACCCTTCTGCACATCAGGGAGACCGGAATGAAGGCAGGACTTGTGATCAATCCGGATATGCCGGTGGAGTCCCTCTACCCGTACCTCCACCTCTGCGACCACATCATCCTGATGTCAGTGTACGCAGGCTTCGGAGGACAGAAGTTCATCGAGGACACCTACGATCGCATCCGCACCCTCAAGGCTGAGATCGACCGCCTCCAGCTTTCAGTCAAGATCGAAATCGACGGCGGAGTCTGCCCTGAAAACGCAGGCAAACTCATAGAAGCAGGAGCCGAAATCCTCGTTGCCGGCAGCGCCGTCTTCAAATCAGACGACCCAGCAACAACAGTATCTCTCCTGCGAGGATAATAGGGCGCTTCCCAATGTGACATATAGAAATATATTAACACTACATAACCAGGTTGACTAATCAGTGATTATTTAGTCAACCTGGTTTTTTTATACCTCAAAGTGTTAGTAGGAGTAGCAGGGAGTAGTAAAGTGTCGTAAGGTGTAGTAGGGGAAGTTTGTCAAACTTACCCTACCACCCCAACCCCAAACAGATATAGTTCTACTTCTAGTGAACATTTCGCCTTCCATCTTCACACGTACAGCGACGCAGGAAAAATGGCCGGAAAACGTGCGTCGCGAACAGAAAAGCATCACTGTGAACTGTTTTC
>CANBDZ010000193.1 GCA_947367375.1 uncultured Bacteroidales bacterium
CGAACAGAGAAGTTAAGCTCACCATCGCCGATGGTACTGCCCCACCAGGTGGGAGAGTAGGTAGCTGCCACTTTCTTCTAAAATCCTCGATATCTGACGATATCGGGGATTTTTTTTTTCGTGGCAAAGAAAGTTCAACCCCCAGTCGTCTTCGACGCCAGCCCCTAGGGGCATTTCGGCCCTACCCGGGCCGGTCACTTCGTGACTTATTAATATCTAGGTACATTATCTATCAGCTGTCAAGACCGTTTTCCCTGGGAATGCCGCCCACTCACTTTGTTCGGGTCGGGTGCCATCGCTGCTTCGATGTTTTCACAAACATCTCGCTGACGCGAGTGGCACGGCGCTGATGCGCCTTGTTAGTAAATACTAGGAAAGTGTCACGTGTGTCTTATATTGTATTCAGTTTATTGTTATATTTACTGAATAATTTTGTGTAATATGAGACGGATATTGGTTGCTTTTCTTTGTGGTATTTGTCTGCTGGCTTGTAAGCAGGAGGAAATACTCGATTCTCAGTGGCTTGAGGAGAATTATTCAAAGTGTGAGGTTGTGATTCAGATGAGGGATGGTGTTGGGCTTTATACTGCTGTGTATGAGCCTATGTTCAGGGAGGATCCTCCTGTGCTGCTTGTCAGGACTCCTTATTCTTGTGCTCCTTATGGTCAGGGATGGAAGGATGATCTGACTTCATATATGCAGGAGTTTATCAGGAATGGCTATGTGATTGTGTTTCAGGATGTTCGCGGACGTTATATGAGTGAGGGCGAGTTCGTCAATGTTCGTCCTTATATTCCTGAAAAGACTGGCAACCAGGTCGATGAAGCTTCTGATACTTATGATACTATTGAGTGGATCATCAATAATATATCTACAAACGGGGCTGTAGGTGTTACCGGAATGTCTTATCCTGGTTTCTATGCCACTATGGCTGCTTTGTCAGGGCACCCTGCATTGAAGGCTGTGTCGCCCCAGGCTCCTATTCTCGACTGGTTCAAAGGCGATGATGTCCATCATAACGGCGCATTTATGCTGATGGATTTATATTCTTTCGCACCTTATATGTTCAAGGAACATAACAATCCTATCGAGGAGGATCATGGTCTGGATTCTCCTATCGGTGAGAATGCTTATGACTGGTTCCTTTCTAAGAAGACAGTGTCTGCGCTTACTGAAGCTCTTCCTGCCTCTCTTCCTTTCTGGAACGAGGTTCTTGAGCATCCTGACTATGATGAATATTGGCGTGAAAGGTCTCTTGAGCAGCATCTGAAGGACATTAAACCTGCAATTCTCGTGGTTGGCGGTGCATATGATACCGATGACTGTTATGGAGCTCTGAATACATATAAACTTATAAGGGAGAATTCGCCAGCGACTGACCTGCATTTTGTTTATGGCCCATGGAGCCACGGTGGCTGGCATGAAAAGGATTATGTCGGATTGGGACAGATTGATTCTTGGGGAGGACTTTCTTCGTATTTTATGAAGAACATTGAGTTCCCGTTCTTCAGCTATTATCTTGAAGGTAAGGGTAAGAGACCTGAGCCTGTCTATGCATATTCATCCGGTTCTGATGCATGGCAGATTATGGATGTGTGGCCGCAGTCTGAGGCTGTGCCGTATTATCTTAACGCTGAAAAGAAGATTTCTGCTGACCTTCCGCAGGTAGAATCTTCTGCTTCGACTTACACTTCTGACCCTGATTCTCCTGTTCCGTTTATGGAAGATGCTTCAAGGAGGAATAATGCTTATATGGTTGCAGATCAATCTTTTGCATTGACCCGTTCTGATGTTCTGACTTGCGTTGGAGAGCCTTTGCAGGAGGTGATGAAACTGGAGGGACCAGTGGGTGTGGATCTTTATGTTTCGACTACGACAGATGACGCAGATGTGATCGTGAAACTCATTGATGTGCATCCGGACGGCTATCATATGCTTGTCAGAGGAGAGGTCTTCCCGCTTCGATATGCTGAGAGCTTTTCTGATCCAAAGCCAGTCGTTCCTGGTGAGATTGTTCATCTTGAGTTCAAGATGAATGATGTTGCTCATTGGATCCTGCCAGGTCACAAGCTCATGGTGCAGATCCAGAGCTCGTGGTTCCCGCTTGTGAATATGAACCCACAGAAGTACCTTCCTAACATATATAAGGCCGAACTCGAAGATTACCGCAAGGCGGATATAACCATATATCATCAGAAGGAGCAGCCTTCGGCCATATATCTGCCTTTGAAGTAGTTCCAATGCTTGAAAATGAAGGGATATAGGAATAAATTTTGAATGTATCCTGGCGATTTTAAATTTTGAATATATGAAGATAAGAGATATAAAGGCGCGTGAAATCCTTGATTCGCGCGGAACGCCTACGGTTGCTGCCGAGGTGATTTTAGAGTGTGGAGTGAAGGCTGAAGCCTCTGTCCCTTCGGGAGCTTCTACTGGAAGTCGAGAGGCTCTTGAGCTCAGGGATAGGGATTCAGAAAGGTATTTAGGCAAGGGTGTACTTCAGGCTGTCACTAATGTCAATGACATTATTGCACCTGCATTGAGAGGATATAATGTCTTTAAGCAGAAGGAGATAGATGCGTTGATGATAGAGCTCGACGGTACGGAGGACAAGTCTGTACTCGGAGCTAATGCTATGCTTGCGGTTTCATTGGCTGTGGCAAAGGCAGCGGCTGCTTTCGCAGGTGTGCCGCTCTATCATTACCTCGGTGCTCCGAATTCCAATGTTCTGCCAGTCCCTATGATGAACATCATGAATGGCGGCGCTCACAGCGATTCTCCTGTGGCTTTCCAGGAGTTTATGATCAGGCCGGTTTCAGCAAAGACATTCAGGGAGTGCCTGAGGATCGGCTCTGAGGTTTTCCATACTCTTAAAAAGGTTTTGAAGGAGAGGGGATTGAGTACAGCTGTCGGTGATGAGGGTGGTTTTGCTCCTGAACTTTCAGGAATTGAGGAAGCTCTCGATCTGATCGTGACAGCTATTGAGAAGGCAGGATATGTGCCCGGTAAGGATGTAACTCTTGCTCTTGATTGCGCTTCGACTGAGTACTATAGAGATGGTGTGTATGACTATCGCATTTTTGAAGGTCCTGAGGGTAAGATTCTTAATGCAGAAGGTCAGATCGAATACTTGAAGGAACTCGTCAGAATGTATCCTATAGATTCGATTGAAGACGGTATGGCTGAGGATGATTGGGAAGGATGGAAGAAGCTTACATCAGAACTTGGTGATCAGGTACAACTGGTTGGAGATGACCTGTTTGTGACAAATATAAAGTATCTTGCCAAGGGTATTGAACTGGGTTGTGCAAATGCAGTTCTGGTGAAACTGAATCAGGTCGGAACCCTTTCAGAAACAATGGAAACCATAGCCCTTGCTCAGAGAAACGGCTATGCTGCCATAGTGTCACACCGCTCAGGAGAGACTGAAGACACATTCATTGCAGACCTCGCTGTAGCATCGGGCTGCGGCCAGATCAAAACAGGCTCCTTAAGCCGCTCAGAACGAATTGCAAAGTACAACAGACTCCTCAAAATAGAAGTCGACCTCGGCGACAAAGCCATCTTTGCTTCCCTTATCGAGAAACTCTGATGTTATATAACGAACGCAGTGATACGGCGTGCCCCTGGGGGCTGTCGGCTTGCCGACTGGGGGGAGACATATCTCCACAAAAAAATAGAGACCATCGTTTGATGGTCTCTGAATTTTTTGTGGAGATAGTCGGAGTCGAACCGACGACCCCCTGCTTGCAAAGCAGGTGCTCTAGCCAACTGAGCTATACCCCCAGAATTTTTAAGAACTTTGTAGTCCCGAGCAGACTTGAACTGCTGACCCCTACATTATCAGTGTAGTGCTCTAACCAACTGAGCTACGGGACTGTATAATTAAAAAGATTGAAGAAAAGCAAGACTTACTGACCTTGCAATCCACCGCGAAGCTCGTGTCAAAACGCGCTCCAAAAAGGAGGTGTTCCAGCCACACCTTCCGGTACGGCTACCTTGTTACGACTTAGCCCCAGTCACCAGTTTT
>CANBDZ010000194.1 GCA_947367375.1 uncultured Bacteroidales bacterium
ACGATGATACGGATACGGTTAGGAATGGTGTTTCTGAGAAGTGAACATACAAGGCTTGAAAGACCTGTAACGATGATCACTGAGAGACCCATCACGAATGCGCCCTTCAGCTGAACTGTAACCGCAAGTGAAGAACAGATACCGAGGACAAGGACAGAAATAGGGTTGCCCTTGAAAATCGGATTCAAGAATGTTTCTTTAAAGTCAAAATTTGCCATATGCTATTCCTCCTCTACGTTAAATGGTTCAACGCTCTCGATGACGATGTCACCGATAACGAACTCTGTGCTAGGCTGTGAAGCGCCGTTCTTTGCAAAATAGTTCTGGTAGAAGCCGAACCACTGGTTGAGTGTCTTACCGAGAGCCTGGCAAGTGATTGTCGCACCTGAAATTGCGTCAACACCGTTGTTCTCAGTCTTTCTGTTAGCTGGCTTTGCAACCTCGAAAAGGATGTCGCCGCTACCAACCTGCTTTCCTGCAAAACCTGCAGCGAATGAAGGCTCGTCAGCGATCTTTGCTCCAAGACCTGGAGTCTCACCCTTGTGGCCGAAGCACACTGCCTTGATAGTCTGGAGGTCACCCTCAAGACCGATGTAACCCCAGATAGGACCCCAAAGACCTGCACCGTAGCAAGGAATTACTGTGATGCCGTTCTTGAAGATGTAAACTGGGAGAGCTTTCTCAGAAGCGATAGTCTGCTTCTTGAGACCTGCATTGTCATAAACTTCGCAATCTTCGATGCTGAGTTCACCAACCTTGTTTCCGTTGATGTCAACGAGGATAGCTGCCTCGATCTCCTGCTGGTAAGTTGCAAGGATGTCCTCGCCCTGTACTGTAGCTGCTGTGAGGATCTGGCTGATTGTGTCCTTCTTTACGTTGGCTTCCTGAGTTGGCTTGAGGAACATTGCCGCAAAGGCAAGAACCGCAGCGACTACCACAACGAGGATAATCGAATATATTACTGTATATGTATTACTGTTTGTATTCATACCTTATATATATTAAGCGGTTTTTACTTTCTTGGCTCTTCTCTTGATCGAACCCTCTACCACGTAGTGGTCGATGAGCGGTGCGAATGTGTTCATGAGGAGGATAGCGAGCATCATTCCTTCTGGGTAACCAGGGTTCCAAAGACGTACTGTCACTGCGAGAGCACCTACGAGGAAACCGTAGATCCACTTACCGCACTCAGTCTGAGCCGAAGTCACAGGGTCAGTAGCCATGAACACTGTACCGAAGAGGAAACCACCCATAACGAGCTGATAGTAGCCTGGGAGGTCGGTTGCACCTGTAGCGTAGCCGAGGTAGCCGATTGCAAGTCCACCGAGAACTGAAGAGAACATGATCTTCCAGCTTGCAACACCTGTCCAGAGAAGGATAACTGCTCCGAGGAGGATAGCGATAACTGAAGTCTCACCTACAGATCCTGGGATAGTACCTACGATCATGTCCCAAAGCTTAGGCTGGAGGTTAGTAAGAGTAGCGTCAGCGAGTGGAGTAGCTCCTGAGAAACCGTCCACGAGGCCGTTGCCAGCCTGCCATGCCTCAGCACCTCTCGCCATGCCGCCGATCCAAACGACGTCACCTGACATCTTGCTAGGGTATGAGAAGAAGAGGAATGCACGTGTGAGGAGCGCTGGGTTCCAGATGTTCATACCTGTACCGCCGAATACTTCCTTACCGATGATAACTGCAAATGCAACTGCGATTGCAAGCATCCAGAGAGGAACGTCTACCGGTACGATGAGCGGAATGAGCATACCTGAAACAAGGTAACCCTCATTTACTTCATGTCCCTTGATCTGAGCAGAAACGAATTCAATACCCAAACCTACGATGTATGAAACAAGGTAAAGAGGAATAACCTTTACAAGGCCGTACCATACCATGTTCCAGAAGCCCCATTCGAGGCCGAAAGCGAGGCTGTGCTGGTAACCTGTGTTCCAGACTCCGAAGAGCATAGCTGGAAGAAGGGCGATCACAACCATAATCATGATTCTCTTCAAATCGACGCAGTCCCTTACGTGTGCACCACGACGTGTCACAGTGTTAGGAACGAAGAGGAATGTCTCGAAAGCGTCGAATGTCGAATGAAGGAATCCGAGCTTGCCGCCTTTCTCAAAGGTCGGCTTGATCTTGTCTACAAAATTTCTTAATCCGTTCATAATTCTACGCTTTAGCACATTTCTTTCAACATAAGAGCGATACCGTCAGTGATGATCTGCTGGATGTCGATCTTCGAAGGACATACATACTCGCAGAGCGCGAGGTCTTCCTCGATCACCTCATAGATACCGAATTTTTCCATCTTGTCAATGTCATTTGCAAGACATGCCTTCAGGAGATACACAGGATAGAGCTCCATAGGGAGAACCTTTCCGTAAACGTCATTCGCAACGAATGCGCGAGGACCGCCGTGGAGGTTTGTGTCCATGTCGTACTTCTTGTTTGGAGTAAGCCAGGAGAAGTAAGTGTGTGATGCGCTGAAGAGCTTGCATCTGAATGGCTTCGCCCATCCGAGGAGCTCGTACTTGTTACCCTCCTCGAGGATAGTCACCTGGTTGTCGAAGAAACCGAGGAAGCCCTCTGCTCCGACATTGGTTCCTGAGAGAACGTCGCCGCTTACGAAGCGGAGGTTCTCACCCTCGTTGTAGTAGTCCTTGAGATCCTTGATGCTGATGCCCGGATAGCCCTCTACATATGCAGGGTTCACTGCCTTAGGTCCAGTAACGGCGATCTTTCTCTTCACGTCGTACTTACCGGTTGTGAAAAGCTTACCGATAGCTGCGAGCATAACTGGAGAAACTGTCCACACGATCTCGCCCTTCTGAACAGGAGCGATGTGGTGGATCTGTACACCGACGTTACCTGCAGGGTGCTTTCCGCTAACAGTGTGGAGAGTCACGTTCTGAAGTTTTCCAAAAAGAGTCGCAGATTCGTTCGCAGCGTTTACGCATACGTGTACCTTAGCGATCTTTCCGAGAGCGTCCACAGCTGCCTGGATGTTGTCCAGCTGGCCGTTGAGTGCGTACTCGACATTAGCTGCAAGAGGAGCAGTCGAGAATGCTGAAACGAAGATTGCCTTAGGGGTAGTCTCAGGGTTGGCGATGATGCCGTACGGTCTCTGAGTGATGGCTGGCCAAAGACCTGCAGCAAGGAGGGACTCCTTTACCTGTGCAGCTGAGAGGCCTGATACCTTCTTGACTCCGAAATCCACATACTCCTGATTTGCATCAGCCTTGATGCGTACCTCAAGCAACTTTCTCTTTTCGCCTCTTACAACCTCGACCACTGTTCCGCTTACCGGAGATGCGAAGAGGATGTTCTGAGACATCTTGTCTGCCAAGACAGGGGTACCTGCGAGGACCTTGTCACCTTCTCTTACCAGAAGCTTCGGAACGAGACCTCTGAAATCGGTAGGTTTCACGGCCACAACATCAGGAGTGATCACCTTCTTGGTGTTCTGGGCTGCCGTTCCATTGATCGGAAGGTCAAGTCCCTTTTTCAAATAGATGTTGTTTGACATTATATAAAACAGTTTGTGTGTAAAATGCAATTTGCGCCCGCGAAGTTACGTATTTTTTTGTAATTTTGTGCCCGTTATGGAAAACAAATGCAGTACTATTTTGGAGGGACTGAACAGCGAACAGAGTAAAGCTGTCAGTTGTGTGGACGGACCGGTGCTCATAGTGGCAGGTGCGGGGTCGGGAAAAACAAGGGTTCTTACGAGCAGAATAGCCTATATTCTTGAAAAAGGATGTGAGCCGTCAAGGATTCTTGCTTTGACTTTTACGAAGAAGGCGGCTTCAGAAATGAAGGAAAGAATCGCCTTGATGGTAGGTGAGAAGAAGGCGAGGAGGCTCTACATGGGCACTTTCCACTCTGTTTTCATCAGATTTCTAAGGGAATATGCGGAAGCCTTAGGCTATCCTTCCACATTTACAATCTACGACACAAGCGATTCGGTCAGCGCGATAAAGACCTGCCTCAAGGAGCTTCAGCTCGACGAGAAGGT
>CANBDZ010000195.1 GCA_947367375.1 uncultured Bacteroidales bacterium
GGGTCTTGTCCTCATTCAGCTTTGCAAAGAATCCCACATAACTTCCCCAGCCAAGAACTGACTGATTGGTCTGATCGACATACTGCTTGCTGAAAAATATACTGTCCCTCTTGAAAGATGCGTCTTCAGCCACATCTACATAGTCAAATGTTGCAATAAGGGGAAAAGCGTTTCTGCTGGTTGTATCCTTAAGACATGACGCCAGCATCAATGTTGTTGCAATAAAAAATAATATTCTCTTCATTTTATTATAATGTTATTTCTATTTCCGCTACGAATGTGGCAGGACCTGTAAGCCACACTTCTGTGACCGGCCAACCATCCGACGCACTGAAATCTACTGCAAGACGGTCGCGTTTTGCCTGCACATCGTAACGCACTATATTATCTATTTCTGATGAAGGTTTCAATCCATGTTCATATGCAGCTATACAGGAAGCAACGATACCTGTACCACAGGCATATGTCTCATCCTCTACTCCCTTTTCGTATGTCCTGACTCTGACACCGTTTTCTGATTGCTCCACAAAATTCACGTTCACACCTATCGGCAGGAATTCAGTCGCTCCGTAACGGATAGTACGTCCTTCTGAGACTATGTCGTACTGCTCGAGTCCCTCAACAAAACGGACATAATGACGTGTTCCTGTGTCTAAGAAATAGCCTCCAGCCGGAATCTGAACACCTTCAAGTGCCGGATACGCTGAGATTGCCTCAACATCCTTCATCTTAAGACGGACTGTCTTCTCCTTACCGGAACGTGCAATTATCTGAGCGGTGTGAAAGCCATCTGCCGCTTCAAAATCAAAGTTTTCAATGCCCATGTCGGCTGCAAAAGCCACAATGCACCTTCCGCCATTACCGCACATCATGCCGCCAGAACCATCAGAATTGTAGTACACCATCCTGAAATCGTATTCCGGACTGTTCTCCAGAAGCATCAGGCCATCCGCTCCGACACCGTAGCGTCGGTCGCAGATGTCCGCTATCTGCTTCGGATCCAGTTCTATCGATCCGTCTCTGTTGTCGGCAATCAGGAAGTCGTTTCCTGCGCCCTGGTATTTATAGAATTTCATCTTTAAGCAGTTCTGCAAGGAGCTTCACTCCTTCTGTAATCTTCTCTGGTGTCATGAACGAGAAGTTCATTCTCATTGTGTTCTTGCCGCTTCTGTCCGGATGGAAGAACTCACCGGCGACATATGCCACACCAGCCGAAAGTGACTTGTCGTAAAACGCTACCGCATCAAAGCCTTCCGGCATGGTCAGGAAGAGGAAAAGTCCTCCCTCCGGATGGGTCCAAGACACTCCTTCAGGCATATATTCTTCCAGCAAAGAAAGCAGGAGGTCGCGTTTACCTTTATATAAAGCAATGGTCTTCAAGAGATTCTCATCCAGTTTTCCACTTTCGAGAAATTCTGCCGCCACGTACTGGTCAAAGACCGGAGGACAGAGGTCCAGAGACTGTTTGCATACATATATCTTGTCCAGAAGATCCGGATGTGCAATAGCCCATCCAAGTCGGAAGCCAGGCGCAAAGATCTTCGAGAATGATCCCAGATATATAACCCTGTCCGGATCAAGTGAGTACAGCGAAGGTATATGATCACCTTCGTACCTGAGTTCGCGGTAAGGGCTGTCCTCGACAATCAGGAAGTCATACTTCTGAGCCAAAGCCACCAGCATCTGTCTCTCCTCTAAAGTCAGGGACTCTCCTGAAGGATTCTGGAAGTCCGGAATCATGTAGAGGAACTTTATCTTCTTGCCCTCAGCCTGAACCTTTGCTATCTCTGATTCGTAGGCCTGTCTGAAAGCGTCAAGATCCTTGCAATGGCTTACACCTCTGACATCTGCACGGTAGGACTTGAATGACTGAAGGGCCCCAAGATAAGAAGGACTCGAGGTCAGGATGACATCACCCGGATCCACCAGCACTCTTGTGCACACATCTATTCCCTGCTGTGAGGAAGAAGTGATCTGCACACGTTCCACTGGGACTCCGCAGCGCTTTGCCACAGCTTCGCGCAGCTCGGTAACACCCTGAGTGGCACCGTACTGGAACGCCTTTCCGCCATATTTATCAATCACCAGAGACATGGTGTTACGGATGTCCTCCATAGGGAAGGTCTCCGCAGACGGATAGCCGCCGGCAAAGGAATATATGGCATTGAGATCGACCTTCTTGAAGATATCCCTCACGGGAGATCTGAAGAAGGAACTGACGTCCTTGGAATATTTGTCTTTATATGTGTTCATTCGTTTTATATATACAGATATCTCGACTCCCTACGGTCGCTCGATATGACAACCTATCGGAGCAGGTCTTCGAGGGTGATTGAGCCTGATGTCTTTGCGTCGCGGTACTTCACGATCACTGGGCAGTAGAGATGAACCCCCTGCTCTGCGCCAGGTCCCTTGGATATAGGGCGGCTTCCAGCCACCACAACAGCACCCGAAGGCACGACCATCTGGCCGTTTTCATTTGCACGGATATATTCACCTGTTGTCGCGTCGAATATCGCTGTCGATGCGTTGATGATCACGCCTGTGCCGATCACCGCATTCTCCTTGACGATGGTTCCCTCATAGATACCGCAGTTACCTCCGATGAAGACATTATCCTCGATGATTACCGGAAGTGCTCCTACAGGTTCCAGTACTCCTCCCAACTGAGATGCAGCCGAAAGATGTACGTGCTTTCCGACCTGAGCGCATGAGCCGACAAGGGCGTGCGAGTCAATCATTGTTCCCTCGTCCACATATGCACCGATGTTCACATATGCAGGCGGCATCATAATCACCGATGGAGCGAGATACGCACCTGCACGCACGCTGCTTCCTCCTGGAACGATGCGTACTCCATTCTCTGCAGTGAACTTTCTTGCAGGGATAGTGTCCTTATCAAAGAAGGAGAACTGTCCCTGGGTCATGTCTGTAAGCTGGCCGAGACGGAAACCTGAAAGGATGGTCTCCTTTATCCAAGAGTTTACCTTCCACTGGCCGTCAACCTTCTCAGCCACTCTGATTTCGCCAGCCTCAAGAGCGGCGATCGTACTATAGAATTTTTCTGTTTCTGCCATATCCTCGTCATCCCCGACCTGATCGGGCGTTTCTTCTTATCGTCATCCCCGACCTGATCGGGTGTTTCTTTTTATCGTCATCCCCGACCTGATCGGGGATCTCTATTACATTAAACCAAGATCCTTTACAGTTTCAACCATAAGGTCATAAGTACTCTGCTGCGACGGCACCAAAGGCAGGCGGAGCTCATTTTCAATGAGTCCCATAGCCGCCATAGCCGCTTTTGCAGGGATAGGATTGCTCTCTACGAAGCAATTTGTAAAGAGAGGAGTCAGCTTTGCATTCATCTGCTCTGCCTTCTCCATCTCGCCGTTACGTACAGCGTCCACGAACTCTGCCATATGAGCAGGAGCCACATTCGAAGCCACACTGATTATGCCGGCTCCACCCTGCTGCATCATCCAGAGAGTGTCATCATCGTTACCGCTGAGCACCGCAAATCCTTCCGGAGCACCCGCGAGAATCTGCTCGATCTGCTCTCTGTTGCCCGATGCCTCCTTGATCGCTACGATGTTAGGAATCTCTGCAAGTCTGAGAGCCGTCTCAGCTGTCATATTAGCTCCTGTACGTCCAGGAACATTGTAGAGCACAATCGGCTTGTCAGTTGACTCAGCCACAGCCTTGAAGTACTGGTACTGTCCCTCCTGAGTAGGCTTGTTATAGTAAGGTACTACGATAAGGAAGGCATCCACTCCGTAAGGCTCAAGCATCTTCATACTTCTGATAGTGTGCTGGAGTGAATTTGTTCCTCCTCCAGCAATCACCGGAACTCCTTTTGAATGTTCCTTGGCAATCTGGAGGATCTTGATCCTTTCCTCATCCTCGAGGCAAGGGGTTTCTCCGGTTGTTCCAAGCGGTACGAGGAAGTCTATTCCCGCCTCTACCTGCCTGTCCACCAAT
>CANBDZ010000196.1 GCA_947367375.1 uncultured Bacteroidales bacterium
GTATGAAGCGTCTTCTGAAAGTTGTATTGACTGCTGTCATATTGATTACTGGAGTGAACCAAGCGGCAGCGCAGAATGGAGGATATTTTCTGGTCAAGTCCAATATAAATGCAAATATGGGATTTGATCTTGGAATAAGCCTTAATGACCTCATTGGTGTCAAGGCAGGTATGATGGTGGACATATATCGCCCTGACTTGGACGGAGGAAGCTACGAAAAGGCTCTCGGTCATAAATATCGTCTGTCATATACTGCAGGTCCATACATAATGCTGAATGACTGGTTCTCGATATCAGCTGCGGCAGGTTATGGTGAGATCGGTACCTATGGCTATAGTGAATGGATGGATATGTACGGAATTTCAGGGAAGATCAAGGGTCTTGAAGTCGGACTGCAGCTTCAGTTCACTATAGATGGGATGTTCATCGAATTGGGTTACGGAACATTGCCCGGAAGCTTCTCTCTCGGACGCCCGTTCCACGACATAACTTTCGGAATCGGATCTGCCTTCTAAAGAAAACTTATCATGATCATATATTGCGGCCTTTCCAAAGGCCGCTTTTCATATATATAAGGCTGCAGATGAGCAGGACTCCGGAGTACACGTGCTCTGCTGTCCAGCATATCGCCACGTCCATCTTCAGCCAGCCGACGATGACTGCGCAATATACCATATATATAAATAAGGCGACAAGCTCGAGGCGGAACGCCGTCTTTGTACTTCCGGTACCCGACACGGCGAGGAAGAACACCTGTCCCGGAACGGCTACGATATATGAACTCGCCATCACGATAATGGCAGGCACTGATACCGATATCAGATCCGGTATGTCAGTGTAGATGCTTGCAATGAGTTCGGGGTACAGGCATATCACCAGCAGGATGGTGCACACCACCCCGTAGGATAGCTTCAGGATTCGTTTTACCAGTGACATCACCTTGTCCTGATGACCCTCTCCGATCATATTGCTGACCAGCGTGCTGCAGGTCGAAGAGAAGGCCTGAAGTACCACCCAGATCAGTCCGGAGACACCACGCACGATGTTCGAAACCGCAAGCGGACGCTCTCCCAGATGTTCGATGAACAGGAAGAATATGAACCAGGTAAACACCGACACAGTGTGCTGGATCATAGTCCACGCGCACACCGGCATCATATTCTTTAATTCACCGGCATCGAACTTCGCAGCCTTGGCAAGGCCGTACTTCTCACGGTCGCAGCTGATGCGGGTATATACGATAAAGAATATGAGGGACATAAGCTCGGCGAGGCTTGAGCCTATCGCCGCACCGGTGATGCCGAGGGCAGGGAGGCCGGCCTTTCCGAATATAAGGATATAATTGAAGACGACATTCGACAGCACCATCACTATCGAATTCAGTGTCAATGTCTTGGTCTGTGTTGTGCCGACATAGAAAGCTCGGAACATCGCCGTGCAGAAGGCGAACACCATGCCCGGCAGCCTCCATCTTACATAGCTGAGCGCCGCATCGTATATGGCCGGAGACGACACCATGTACTTCATCATCCATGGAGAAAAGATCTCCGACATCAGTATGATGGCTCCGGAAAGGCCCAGCACAAAGTACAGGCCGTTCCAGAATACCTTTCCTGTGTCCTTGAAGTTACCCTCTCCATTGCGGCGTCCTATGATGATCTGTGCACCGATACTGAAACCGAAACCGATCATGAACAGTACCATATAGTACACGATGGCAATGGCAGATGCACCAAGTTCGACCTCACCGACCCTTCCGAGGAAGGCGGTGTCGGTCAGACCGATCATCTGCTCCATCACCAGACTGATGAGAATAGGGTAGGCTACTCTCCAGATGTTTCTGTATGAATATGTCCCGGTGGATTTCGTCATAACAAGGCGATGACCTGCTCTACTGTGAGGGCATTCTCGACACAGAATATGCCGCTGCGGCTACGCTGCAGCGAGTCAAGATGCGCTCCGCTGCCGAGTGCCTCGCCAAGGTCGCGCGCAAAGGCTCTCACATACGTGCCCTTGCTGCAGGCCATCCTGACAGAAGCGTGCGGAAGACCCAGCGCTGAGTTGTCTGTCACGTTTATCCTGCTCGAGGCCTTTGAACCCGGAGTGTCTGCAGACTCATTCTGCGCTGCCTGAAGTCCTTCCTTTGAAAACTCCAGAAGTTCCAGCTCTGTTATGTTGATTCTTGATGTTCGGATGAGCTCCTGAGCGGCCTCATCCAGAGTCTTGCCCTCCTTGTGAAGCTTGCGGGCAAGCTCGTATGCACGTACACCATCCACAGATTTTGCGGAAAAGAGCGGTGCCACCTGATCCTGCTCACCGATGAACGGCGGCAGCGCCTCAGCAATAGCCTCCGCTGTGATGTGCTCGTGCGGGAAGAACCTGTCGATCTCTTTCTCAAGGTCATAAGATGGGGTAGTCGCGCCGAAAGTAATGCCGGCCACATACTCCTTGTGGTGTGACTGAAGCCACTCAGCCAGCTTGGTCGCCTTGCCTATGCAGACAAGAAGCACTCCTGTCGCCAACGGGTCCAGAGTGCCTGCGTGTCCTACCTTGAGGTTCTTCTTGCCGAAATGACGGATAGCGGCGAACTTGACCTTTCTGATCACGTCCGCCGATGTCCATCTGTACGGTTTGTCTATTGGGATTATGATTCCCTCCGGATAGTCGTCGATGCTGTGTGACAGCTCCACATCCTCCGGAGTAAGAATCTTAGCATTTATCTCCATTATCTGCAGTTGGGAATCTTGTTGATACGTGTCTGATGACGACCTCCCTCGAACTCTTCGCCGAGCCAAGCGTCAGTGATCTCCACTACAGTCTCGAAAGGAATGAAGCGTGCAGGCATCACGAGCACGTTTGCATTGTTGTGCTGCTTGATGAGCTTGCCGATCTCAACTGACCAGCAGAGGCCTGCGCGTATGCCCTGGTGCTTGTTCAGCGACATCTGCATACCGTTTCCGGTGCCGCAGAATGCGATTCCGAGGTCTACCTCACCCTTCTCTACAGCTTCAGCAAGCGGATGAGCTACATCCGGATAGTCCATGCTGTCTGTGGTGTCGGTACCGAAGTTCACGATTTCATATCCCTTGGCGGTAAGGTACTCCACCAGTCTGTTCTTGTACTCCACGCCTGCGTGGTCGTTGCATATTCCTATTTTCATATCTGTAAATCTATGTGTGCGGCTGCAAAGTTAACTTGCTCTTCAGATATATGAAAATATTTTTTAGAAATCGAATCCCTGTGGAGGGCCTGCAGGTCTGCGCATCTCCTGGATTGTCACTCCCTCAGGAACGACGAACATAGCCGGATCGATCTCCACATCCTCCTGGAGATTTGTAGCTGCCATTCCCATTTCGCCGAAGTCGGTCTTCATGGATGTCTTGAGAGTGATGCCCTTGTAGACCCAAACGTAAGTTGTCATTGCACCGCCCATCATCATAACTCTGTAAGAGTACTTTTTGCAAGGAAGGCCGATGATTTCCTCTTCTCCGAGCTCCTTGATCTTGTTCTTCTTTATAGTCTTCTCGTCAAGGTTGAGGAAGTTGATGTCAGATCCCATAAGTCCGGCTCCTGGACCGCCGCCCGGACCACCTGGACCCATTGAAGGCATTGTCATGGCAGTCTTTTCCTCGTCATTGACCATGACGGTCTTGCCGTCTACAACGATGTTTCTGGTCTTCTGACCTCTCATATTCATAACGGTAGCCTGTTTTGCACCGTAGTCGTCGAAGTAGATCTCCTGGACGATCTTCCGTCCCATCATCTCCATCTCCATCGTCACGATGCCTGACTTTACCTCGTACATCGGCACAGGCGCTTCCGCTCCCTTGCCTTTTTTGCCTTGTGCCATAGCTCCCATGCCTATCAGGCACAGCGCCGCAATCATCAGAATTCTTTTCATGTCATTCAAGTGTTGGTTATCGCAAAGTTAGCAATTCTGTGGAAAATAGAAC
>CANBDZ010000197.1 GCA_947367375.1 uncultured Bacteroidales bacterium
CAGGCAAAAAACCTGCGTCGCGAAAGCAAACAGCATTATTTGATATATTGACGTGCAGCGACGCAGGGAAATCAGTTGAAATACCTGCGTCAGCGATAGTGTTGGAAACACTTGGGGCGCATTAGTTTGAGCGGTTATTTGCGTATCGGTGTAAAGTTGTATATCATTCCCTATTAATATAGGATGACGATGATATAAGGAAGACTAAAGGCCAGGTGCTGGGATGGTGCATTCGTCTATGAGGCGGCGGAGGAGATGGATGTAGGCGTCGGAGTCTGAGGATGTCTGGGAACCGAAACGGCGTGCGACATCTTCAAGTGTGTAAGAGCCTGACATATCTTCATTTACGAACTTGATGAGCGACTCCTTCAGAGTACTGTCTGAAGATTTTTTAGAGGAACGGCACACATCGCAGGTACCGCAATCAGCACTCTCCTTCTGGCCGAAGTAGTCCAGAAGGTAGGAACTGCGGCATACATCTTCCTCGGTGATGTAGTCCATCATCTTCTGCATACGGGTGTTGGAAGCAGCCTTGAGCATCTCGTATCTCTCCGGATCGAGGTTGATGTTCTTCGGACGGAGGCGGTCGTGATGCAGGAAGAGCACAGTCGCGTGATCTGAAGGGATATATTTTATCACATGCTCCAGAGCAAGGTTGTACAGGAGCTGGCGGAGCATAGGGACGGTCACGCCTATGCGGCCGGCGATGTAGTCCTCGTCGATCGGAACCGGGAAGGAGAAAAGTCCTGTGTACTTTCGCATCAGCGTTTCGAGCAGGAGAATCATTTTAGGATCCTGGAACTCGATGTCATACAGCTCGTTACGGTCAAGTCTGATCTGGACTTTTGTCGAGATGTCCACATCCTCGGAGAGGGTCAGGTGATCTGTCCTCTCGAGGTAGGTAAGGGCATAATATGCGGACGAACGCTGGAGTCCGTACTTCTTGCAGAATTCCTCAAGGTTGAACTTGAGCTGGCGGCCTGCTCCGGTGTCATACGGGATCTCGTAGGCGGAGTGGACCTTGTGGTAGATGTCCTCTATATATTCAAGGGACGGGAAGGAGACTGTGGCGATCTGCTTCATTCGTTTGATGTCTGTCGAATTCCACAGCATCACAGCAAAACTTCTCTTGCCGTCACGTCCTCCTCGGCCTGCCTCCTGGAAATACGCCTCCGGGCTGTCAGGTACATCAAAGTGCACGACAAAACGCACATCAGGCTTGTCTATACCCATACCGAAAGCATTGGTACACACCATTATACGTATCTCACCCTTTTTCCATTTCTCCTGTCGGTCAGCACGGGAATCCGAGCCAAGTCCGGCGTGATAAAAGGAGGCAGAATGACCTTGCGCACGCAGAAAAGCCGAAAGTTCCTCGGTCTTCTTGCGGCTGCGGACATAGACTACTCCGGTACCCGGAACGCTTGAACATATATTAAGAAGCTGCCCCGATTTATCCTCGACCTTTCGTACTATATATGAAAGATTAGGTCTTTCGAAGCCGCTCTTGATAAGCGTCTTCTCCTGGAAACGGAGCTTCTCCATTATATCCTCAGCGACCTGAGGAGTTGCAGTCGCTGTCAGGGCAATGACAGGCGCATCCACCATATCCCTTATCTTTCCGATCTGGAGATAGTCAGGCCTGAAATCGTAGCCCCACTGGGAGATGCAGTGAACCTCATCCACTACGATGAAATTCACCTTCATTTCCTGGATATAATTCTGGAAGACACGGGTAGCCAGGCGCTCCGGTGAGACGTAGAGGAACTTGAAGTCGCCGTAGGCGGCGTTGTTCAGCGTCAGTTCCACCTCGCGGCGGCCCATTCCGGCATTTACGCACAGGGCCTTGATGCCTCTGTCATTGAGATTCTGCACCTGGTCCTTCATCAGAGCGATCAGAGGGGTAACCACTATGGCAATACCCTCCCTCATCAGCGCAGGGACTTGAAAACACACCGATTTTCCGCCTCCTGTCGGAAGGATAGCCAGTACGTCGCGGCCGTCTAGAGCCGCGTTGACTATGTCTTCCTGACAAGGCCGGAAAGAGTCGTATCCCCAGTACTCGGAGAGGACTTCCAGAGGTGTCATATTTTCACAAATTCCCATATTCCTATCTTTATCTCAGGACCTTTTTGCATAAAAGTTGCGCGCTCGGCTGAGAGTGGTGACAAAAGTAAGAAAATAATCGTTTTTGAGTTTGCCAAATCACAAAAAAAGTTTAATTTTGCATCGCTCAAATTGCGGACTGTGACATAGTCACATATTTGAGGGATGATTTTGAATATAGAGTTTAAAACCATTTAATACATTTTTAAAAAATTATGAGCAAAATTGATTTGACCAAGTACGGTATTACCGATGTGAAGGAAATCGTTCACAATCCGTCTTATGAGGTTCTCTTCGCTGAGGAGACCAATCCAAACCTCGAGGGATACGAGAAAGGCCAGCTTACTGAGCTTGACACTGTCAACGTAATGACAGGTATCTACACTGGACGTTCTCCTAAGGACAAGTTCTTCGTAAAGAACGAGGCTAGCGAGAACACTGTATGGTGGACTTCAGAGGAGTATAAGAACGACAACAAGCCATGTTCAGAGGAGGCTTGGAACGACCTTCGCGCTAAGGCCATCAAGCAGCTTTCAGGCAAGAAGCTTTATGTTGTTGATACATTCTGCGGTACTAACGAGGCTACACGTCTTAAGGTACGTTTCATCGTTGAGGTTGCATGGCAGGCACACTTCGTGACTAACATGTTCATCCGTCCTACAGCTGAGGAGCTCGAGAACTACGGTGAGCCAGATTTCGTATGCTACAACGCATCTAAGGCAAAGGTTGACAACTATCAGGAGCTCGGCCTCAACTCAGAGACTGCAACTGTATTCAACCTCAAGTCTAAGGAGCAGGTTATCCTTAACACATGGTACGGTGGTGAGATGAAGAAGGGTATCTTCTCACTCATGAACTACTACAACCCACTTAAGGGCATCGCTTCAATGCACTGCTCTGCAAACACTGACATGGAGGGTACCAGCACAGCTATCTTCTTCGGTCTTTCAGGTACTGGTAAGACTACTCTCTCAACTGACCCTAAGCGTCTCCTCATCGGTGACGACGAGCACGGTTGGGATGACGAGGGTGTATTCAACTACGAGGGTGGTTGCTACGCTAAGGTTATCAACCTTGACCCAGTTTCTGAGCCAGACATCTACAAGGCTATCCGCCGCGACGCTCTCCTCGAGAACGTAACAGTAGATGCTGAGGGCAAGATCGACTTCGCTGACAAGAGCGTAACTGAGAACACTCGCGTTTCTTACCCTATCAACCACATCGACAACATCGCAGTTCCTTCAAAGGGTCCTCACGCTAAGCAGGTAATCTTCCTTTCTGCTGACGCATTCGGAGTTCTCCCTCCAGTTTCAATCCTTACTCCAGAGCAGACTCAGTACTACTTCCTCTCTGGTTTCACCGCTAAGCTTGCAGGTACAGAGCGTGGTATCACTGAGCCAACTCCTACTTTCTCAGCTTGCTTCGGTGCTGCATTCCTTTCACTCCACCCAACTAAGTACGGTGAGGAGCTCGTTAAGAGAATGGAGAAGGCTGGTGCTAAGGCATACCTCGTGAACACAGGTTGGAACGGAACAGGTAAGCGTATCTCTATCAAGGACACTCGCGGAATCATCGACGCTATCCTCGACGGTTCTATCGACAAGGCTCCTACCAAGACTATCCCTTACTTCGATTTCGTAGTTCCTACTGAGCTCCCAGGCGTTGACCCAGCTATCCTCGACCCACGCGACACTTACGAGTGCGCTTGCCAGTGGGAGGAGAAGGCTAAGGATCT
>CANBDZ010000198.1 GCA_947367375.1 uncultured Bacteroidales bacterium
ATATTTTCGAGTTCGAGGCCGGCGGAAGCGTTGAGAGTCTGAAGGTGGTGTATCATTGCTCGGAGAAAGAGTGGCAGAAAGATGACCAGAGAAAAGTCATATGGATATGTCATGCCCTTACTGCCAATTCCGACCCCGAGGACTGGTGGCCTGAACTTGTAGGCCCGGGAAAGCTTTTCGACACAGAGAAATATTTTGTCATCTGTGCCAACATGCTAGGCTCTGCATACGGTTCTTCAGGCCCGTCAAGCATTGACCCAAAGACAGGAAAGCCCTATTACTTCGACTTCCCTGCTGTCACCGTCCGTGACATTGTCCGTGCCAATGACCTTGTACGTCAGCATCTGGGCATAGGACACATTGACTTTATGGTAGGAGGATCGATAGGCGGATTCCAGTCGGTGGAATGGTCGATCATGAAGCCGGAAGTTATAAAGAAGGCGGTCTATATCGCCTGCGGAGTACGTGTAACCCCTTGGCTGACAGCATTCAACGAGTCTATGAGAATGGCCCTCGAGACCGACCCGACATTCCGGGAATGCGCTTCGCTCAAAGGAGGTGAAACAGGACTCAGATGTGCCCGGAGCATTGCCCTCATCTCATACAGAAGCTACGAAGGATACAATGCGACACAGTGGGAGAAGGACGAGGACTGTCTGTTTGCTGACAGGGCAGGCTCGTACCAGAGATACCAGGGAAAGAAACTTTCAGACCGTTTCGATGCCTATTCGTATTACTACCTGTGCGGATCAGTGGACAGCAACAATGTAGGACGCGGACGCGGAGGTTCGGACTACACCGCAGCCCTCTACGCCGTCGGATGCAAAGCCCGTATTCTCGAAATCTGGACTGATGTGCCGGGTATGATGACCTCAAATCCAAAGGTAGTCCCTACTGCCCGTACCATCAGCAACATCTCATACAAGGCTGCCCTGGAGCTTTCACATTTCGGAGCAAAGGTAATCTATCCTCCTACTATCCAGCCTGTTGTGGCAGAAGGAATTCCGATTTATGTAAAGAATACTTTTGAGCCCGAGGCACACGGAACCCTCATCGAGAAGCATCCGCCTCGCAGCAAGGATTCAGTAATCGGAATTTCCAATTCTGACAACATTGCCCTGCTTTCACTGGAAGGAAGCGGCATGGTCGGTATCCCGGGATTCTCGAGCCGTCTCTTCGAGACTCTAAGTCAGAATGACATCAATATCATCCTCATCACACAGGCATCATCGGTGCATACAATGTGCATTGCCGTGTCTGAAAAGGATGCGGAGAAGGCACGCGAAGCCGCAGACAAATGCTTCGCATATGAAATCTCCCTTGGAAAGCTCAATCCTCTCAAGGTCGAGAAAGGATTCTCTATCGTATGTCTGGTAGGAGACGACGTACTGAACCAGACAGGAGCCACAGGCCGTATGCTTGCAGCCCTGGGACGCAACAGCATTCCGGTAAGAGCTACAGCTCAGGGATCGTCTGAGAGAAACATCTCTGTGATCATTTCTTCATCAGACACAGACGCAGCGATCCGCACCATCCACAACGAGTTCTTCGACAGAAAGAGCGGTAAGGACATCCACCTCTTCATCGCAGGATATGGAGTTGTAGGAAAGGCCTTGGTGGACATCATTTCAAAGAATAGAGACAGGATCGAGGCACGCACAGGTAGAAGACTCCATGTGTGCGGACTCGCAAACAGCCGAAGATTCGTGATCGACAAGAACGGACTTGAGCTTGACAACATAGCTGCAAGACTTGCAGACGGAGACAGCTCAGCTGACGAGGCATACTTCACACAGCTTGCAACTCTTACACTTGAGAACTCTGTGTTTGTAGACTGTACTGCATCAGCAGACATCGCATTCAAGTATATGAACCTCTTCAAGAGAGGCTACTCTGTGGTTGCCTGCAACAAGATCACATTCTCTGCACCATACAAGCACTACGCTACTCTTAAGGAGGCAGCCATCGAGATCGGAGCAACCCTCCGTTATGAGACAACAGTAGGTGCAGCCCTTCCTATCCTCGAGTCTATCTCACGCAGTGTACACAGCGGCGACGAGATCGTGCGTATCGAGGCTGTGCTCAGCGGTACCCTCAACTATATCTTCAGCAACTATGCAGGCGGCGAAGGCGGTACATTCGCAGAGGTAGTGAAGAGAGCACAGGACGCTGGCTACACTGAGCCGGATCCAAGACTCGACCTCAGCGGACGCGACGTACTCAGAAAGCTCCTCATCCTCTCACGTGAGGCCGGAGTTCCACTCGATGAAAAGGACGTGCAAATCTCCCCTATCCTTGGAGACGAGTTCTTCGAAGGTGATGTGGATGCATTCTATGCAAAGCTTGTAGAGAACGAGGCCGAGTTTGCGGCACGTTACAATGAAGCTGCTTCAAAGGGCCTGAGACAGAGATTTGTGGCATCACTCGTAAAGGATGAAGAGGCACCTCTTGGCTACAGAGCTAAGATCGGACTTGAGAACATCTCGGAGTCACACCCTCTTTACAGCCTCAGCGGCACAGACAACTGCGCAATCATCCAGACTGACTTCTATCCGTCGCCACTGGTGGTGCAGGGAGCAGGCGCGGGAGCATACCAGACAGCTTCAGGTGTACTAAACGACATAATTATGTAATGAATATGGAAAACAAGAAATATAAATTCGAGACCCTTCAGGTGAGGGCAGGACAGGAGATCGACCCTGTTTCAAAAGGCACTGCAGTTCCTATTTACCAGAGTACTGCGTATACCTTCGACAGTATGGAATATGGCGCAGAGCTCTTCGAGCTGAAGCGTCCAGGTAATATATATACACGTATCACCAACACCACAAACGAGGTGTTTGAGAAGAGAATGGCAGCGCTCGAGGGCGGAGTTGCAGCTGTGTCGACAGCTTCCGGCCAGTCTGCCGTGTTCCTCTCCATCACCAACATCTGCGGTCCTGGCGACAACATCGTGGCTCAGCCGTTCCTTTATGGCGGAACCTTCACTATGTTCGCCATCACTCTCCGCGACATGGGCATCCAGGTACGCTTTGCAAAGAGCGACCATGTGTCTGATCTCGAGGCTCTCGTTGACAGCCGTACAAAGGCTATCTTCCTTGAGAACATCGGCAACCCGGCATTCAATATTCCTGATTATGAGCCGATCGTAGAGATGGCACGTCGCAAGGGTATCTGCGTGATGGTGGACAATACATTCGGTATGGGAGGTTATCTTTTCCGTCCGTTCGAATGGGGAGCCAATGTATCCATCCATTCGGCGACCAAGTGGATCTGCGGACACGGAACCGCTCTCGGAGGCGTAGTTGTCGATGGAGGAAACTTCGACTGGACTCCAGAGAAATACCCATTGCTGGCTGCCCCTTCCGAAAGCTATCACGGACTTGTCTACAAGGAGGTTTTCGGTGACGCCGCATTCGCAGGACGCGTTCGCGTGGACGGACTCCGCAACATCGGTCCGGCAGCCTCTCCGTTCAACTCATTCCTTATGCTCCCAGGTCTCGAGACCTTGTCCTTGAGAGCTGAACGTTGCTGCGACAATGCTCTCGCAATTGCTGAGTTCCTGGAGAAGCATCCGGCTGTCGAGAGCGTGAATTATCCCGGTCTTAAGAGCAATCCATATCATGAACTCGGATGCAAGTACCTTCGTCACGGATTCGGAGGCGTGCTCACCTTCCGTGTCAAAGGCGGTTTCGAGGCGGCGGCCGCACTTGTCACCCGCCTGGAGCTCATCCTTCACGTGGGAAGCGTAGGAGACGCCAAGTCGCTTATCGTGCATCCGGCATCGACAACACACTCCCAGCTC
>CANBDZ010000199.1 GCA_947367375.1 uncultured Bacteroidales bacterium
ATAATGTATGGATTTTAGGTTAAAGACTAAGTTCTATTTTTAGGTAAGACTCTATATGTTTTAGGATTTGAGTCCTTGCCATGTCTTCGATTACATTTTCGAGTTGAGTTTCACAATAAACCACCCAATTATAATAATCTTCATCATCCGGGTGTTTGGATTGTTCCAGAACGGCTTCTTTATAATTGCGGAAGCATTCTGATACTATTTCACGGTGTTTATTATTCATATCTTTCTATTTATGACGGCGTCACTAGCATCATGTAGAGGAAAGCAGGATGGAGCTATACTATTACTTTGACTAGATCTTATCTATTACTCTAATTGGTTGCATCTCCTACAATTCGGTACTACATAATAAATAATAGTTCAGCCGAATGTATATTCAATAATTAAGGACTTTATACGGTTCCCCTGAGCGCACAACTGCAAACATTCTAAGAATTAATTTGAACTTTATAGCATTAAGGACAATACCGTGTGCACTTTTCCCGCCTCCTTTCTCCTTAATTTTACGTTGATAATAGCGTTTGAGTCCAGGATCATGTATGATGGCACTACGTGCCGCCATTGAGAGTTCTGATTTTTGTTGGGTGCGACATATTTTAGAGACTTGAGTCTTACCCTTAACACTTGTCCCTGAAGTGTGGTCAAATGGAGCGACACCGATGTAACACGCGTACTTCCTAGGAGACTCAAAAGACTTGAAGTTATTTGTGTATACAATCGTATTGATTGCATTGATGAGTCCAATACCTTTAACACTATGCACTAAATCAAAGTTCTTTTTAATTGAGGCGTCCTCTGAAGCTACGGATAAGAGTTGATCTTCCACTTTTTTTATAAGTTTTTCAATATGAAGAATAGCCGATTCGTTACGAGAACGTCCTGACGGAGTTTCGTATGGTCCCATAGCACTATGAAGATTCATGAGAGCTGTACGTTGACGCACATACTGTCTTCGTTCAGTAAGCAAATATTGCATCTTCATTATTGCATCACAGGGTTTCTCGTACAGTCTCAGGTTTTCCCTGCGTCTATAAGCAAACTCGGCTATACGGGCAGCATCCACAGCATCATTCTTTCCTCTGACAAGTCCAATAGAACGCTTGATGTCAAGCGGAGAATTAAGGCTTAATGCAATGCCCTTCCTTTCAGCAAATTCAATAAGCGTATTAGTATAAACGCCGGTATATTCGGCACAAATCAAAAGATCTGATCTCTTGACTCCAAGAGTCTTTAACCAAGCCATCATCTCTCCAAGTCCTTTTTTTGTGTTGTCAAAATGAAGAAAGTCCTTTTGCCGGTCTTTTGCTGGATACAGTGCAGCATCCAGAGTGTCTTTGGAGATATCTACTCCAACGAAATAAGAAAATTGCATAACTTTGTGGTGTTTTGTTGGCTGACGCCATATTGTCTTCGACGCTGATACTTTTATTAGACTGCGATGTCTACGATTCTAAATGGTCATTTCAATATGGAGAAAGAGGAGGTCTGATACGCTCCCAGGATATAGAAATCCACAAGCGGAAATAGTTCACCTCCTCTTTCCGGTCAGTCTTATTGTTTAACATATGGATGGAAAATGTCTTATACCCACGATAGGGATATTACCCTAGAGGGATGGATAGTTCACACGTCCCAAGCCAATGCCAAAGGTACAATAAAAGAGCACCGTAACCCCATATTGGAATCACGGTGCAAATCTAAAAGAGGGATGGAGTCGGAACCTGTTCCGACGGAACCTAGCCAAACTTACCCTACCGCCTCTGTTCGTGGACTACCCATAATAGAAAAGAGACCGACTAACACTCTGACATGAACCCCGAAAGTTAGACAAAAAACTTTCGGGGTTTTGTTATGAAATTTTGTTTTGAAATTAAGCTGGAAGCTGTTAAAAGTTACTTGTCAGGTTATACTGAAAGACAGGTTACAGAACAGTATGGTGTTAACAGAACAGACCTATTTGTTTGGGTCGAACGGTATAGGTTGCATGGCGAAGATGGTCTCAAACGTCACTCATACATCAAGCCAACTAAAGAAATGAGATTACAGATTGTTAGCGAACATCTCATAGAATCTGTATCTTTGACGGAGTTAAGTGCAAAATACTTAATTGGCCGCTCGGTTATCTCCAAGTGGTGCAAGATTGCTAGGGAGCAAGGATATGAATACCTGAATGTATTTAAGACGCGTGGTAGACCGCCAAAGGACGATATGGGAAGACCTAAGAAAAAGAAACCGGAAGAGATGACAGAGCTAGAACTCTTGCAGTTACGTGTTAAGGAACTGGAAGCGGAGAATGCTCTGTTAAAAAAAGTAAAAGCCTTAGTAGAAGCAAGGGAAGCCCGTCTCAAAGAGATTGGGCGGAAGCCATCCAAGAACTAAGGCAAGAACATGATCTTGAGATTCTTCTCAAGAAAACCAGGATGGCAAGAGCGACATACTACTATCATACAAAGCGACTTCAAGAACCTGATGAGAATGAAGATATAAGGCAATCGATTAGGCGTATATATGAAACTCATAAAGGTCGTTATGGCTACAGACGAGTAACTGCCCAGCTGCGCTCTGATGGTATCACTATCAATCATAAGAAGGTGCAAAAGCTTATGGTTGAGATGAAACTGTATGGAAAGCGTAAGAAAGTCAAATATAAGTCATATAAGGGCGAGGTCGGCAAAATAGCCCCTAATATTATAGATAGAGACTTTGTTGCTGCAGCACCTAACCAGAAATGGACGACTGATGTTACTGAAGTCAAGATAAAAGACAAGAAGATATATCTTTCTCCTATATTGGATATGTTCAATGGAGAAATAATCTCTTACAGTATATCTTATAGTCCTAATCAGCATATGGTTATGACAATGTTGGATAAGGCCTTTAAGAAAATACCTATACCACCTGGACTTGTCCTACATTCTGACCAAGGCGTTCACTATCAGCACCAGAGATATCAGAAGGCGCTGAAGGATAAGAACATTGTACAGAGTATGTCTCGTAAAGGCAACTGTCTGGACAATGCTATGATGGAGAACTTCTTTGGACTAATGAAATCAGAATTGCTATATTTGCAGGAATGGGATAGTGTTGAACAGTTCAAGAAAGAACTGATTAGATATATACACTATTATAACAATGATAGGATCAAACTGAGGCTAAATGGAAAAAGCCCGGTGCAATACCGAGCTTTATTCCAATCTAAGAGGGCCTCTTAATAATGTTAAACCGTCCAACTTTTGGGGGTCACATCATAAGTGTTAGTCATCCTCTTTTCATATATAGTTACAGGTAGGAGCGGCATTACATATCCGATAGAGATCATCTTTCTGATATTATGTGCCACAGCTATAGTGGCGAACTCTGCTTTCACAAGTCGCTTTCCTTTGTAATGGACCTTTTGAAGCTGTTGTCATACTTGATTTGTCCAAAGACTGCTTCTGGCTCAATCGGTCTTTTGCTTCTGTGTTTCAGTCCCTCCTCGCTTGTCAGTAGTTCTTTGGCCATCGCACGAAGTTCATTATTCCTGTGATTGACTTCAATGGTCCTTCTGTCAGCCTTGCCTTTATAACACATACCCCTTAGAGGGTAATGAGAGCAGTCTTTTGCACGATATACGCTCTTGGTAGATTCATATCCTAGGTCAGATTTCTCCTTGATAGTCTTCACGAAGTCTAGATGCTGACCTCTAGGACAGACGTAGAAGTACAACTCCTTATTATAGAACATATATTGAACTTCCAGGCTGATGAACTTGGCATCTACTAGCATCTGAACTACCTGGGTAAAGATATTGT
>CANBDZ010000200.1 GCA_947367375.1 uncultured Bacteroidales bacterium
GAGGAGAAGTGAAGCGCGTAGCGATCACCCAGATGCTTGCCACAGAGGCCGAATTCCTGATAATGGACGAGCCCACCAACCACCTCGACATCGACGCCATCGAATTCCTCGAAGGCTATCTCAAACGCTCCCGCTGCACCCTGTTCATGGTAACCCACGACAGGTACTTCCTCGACCGCGTGTGCAACACAGTGATGGAAATGGACCACGGAGCAGTTTACACCTACAAAGGCGACTACCAGAACTTCCTCGAGAAACGTGAAGAAAGAATCGCCAACTACAACGCCGAAACAGACAAGGTAAGGAACATCCTCCGCAGAGAGCTCGAATGGATACGCAGCACGCCGTGTGCCCGCACAGGAAAAGCCCGCTACCGCATCAACGCCTTCTACGACCTCAAGGACCGCGCATCTGCCGTCTACACCCAGAAGCAGGTAAACATGGATCCTATCAAAGGCTCCACAAGGCTAGGCACCAAGATCATCAACTGCAAGGACCTCAGTTTCTACTACGGTGAAGACTGCTACCTTGACAAATTCACATATAACTTCCAGCGCTACGAAAAAGTCGGCATCGTAGGTCGCAACGGAGCCGGAAAGTCAACCTTCCTGGACATCCTGACAGGAAAGATCACCGATCAAGTCGGTGATGACGCAAAAAGGACTAGTGGTGATAATGTGTCGTCATTGCCGGCTACGACAGGCAATCTCACTGGTAGCATCGAACGTGGGGAGTCTCTCAAAATCGGCTATTACCACCAGAGCGGAATGTCGTTCAACCCGCAGGACACCGTCCTTGACATCGTCAACGACACGTGGCTCCTGAACAGATTCCTCTTCCCTCACGAAATGCTGAACAACAAGATAGAGAAGCTCAGCGGAGGCGAAAGACGCCGTCTCTACCTGCTCACTATCCTCATGCAGCAGCCGAACCTCCTCATCCTAGACGAGCCGACTAATGACCTGGACATCGTCACCCTCAACATCCTCGAAGAATACCTAAAGGAGTTCAACGGTTCACTGATCATCGTATCCCACGACCGTCACTTCCTCGACAAACTCGTCGACCACCTCTTCATATTCTGCGGCGAGGGCGTAGTGAAGGACTTCATCGGAAGCTACAGCGAGTACAGGGAATATATAAAGGAATATGAGGCCGAACAGAAGTCAGCCGCCCGTGCAGAAGAGAAGGCCGCTAAAGAAAAAGCAGCCAAGGAGGCTGCCAAAACCGCACCTCAGGAAGCTCCTGCAAAAAAGAAGAAGCTGACATTCAAAGAGCAGAGAGAGTTCGAACAGCTTGAAAAAGATCTTGAGTCGCTGGCTGCTGAAAAAGCCGAACTCGAAGAGAAGCTCAGCAGCGGCACCCTGCCGTTTGACCAGCTTCAGGCAGCATCCGAAAGAGTCGGCCAGATCATCGAAACCATAGACGAAAAAGAGTTCCGTTGGCTGGAACTCTCTGAAAACATCTAAAAAATAAAACCGTTCGACTAGATAAGTTGAACGGTTTTATTGATTTATTTCTGATGCCAAGGGATTACGTATCCTCTTGTCTGCATAAGCACTCTGTCTGGGTAGTTAGAGATGATTGCATCCACCTTAAGGTCAATCATTCTCCTGATGTCCTCCGGCTGGTCAACAGTCCAAGGAACTATCTTCATACCCATCTCGTGGCATTTATTAACGAGAGTCTCATCAGTAATTGTGTGATGAGGGCTGAGCCACTGCGGAGTGAAGTTGAGCATAGCCATATACTTTTCAAACTCTGGAGCCTTTGCATCCACAAGGTATGAAAGGATGAGCTCAGGATACTTCTCATGCATGTAGTTAAGCGCTCTTGTGTCAAAGCTCTGGACTACGAGTCTGTCGCCAAGCTGCTTTGAAATGAGGAACTTGCAGCACTCTGTCACAAAGTGGTCGTATGTAGGCCAATCCTTGCCTTCACCCTTGCCCTTCTTTGACTTCACCTCGATATTGTAGCGAACTGGTGAGAGACCGTTCTCCTTGGTGTATGTCTCCACGAAATCAATGAGGTCCTCTGCAAGCGGCTTCACGGTCTCGATGCATGCCTTCTCCGGCCAAACCTCGCTCGGACGCTTACCTACATCGTACTTTACAACTTCGCTGTACGGCATTGTGTAGATATACTCTCTCGGATCATCCTTGGTGATCACGCTTCCGTCAGGACGGGTAGCGTAGCGATGGTGGAAATATGGGTCATGCGAAACCACGATCTGACCGTCCTGGCTGATCTGAAGGTCAAGCTCGAGGGTGTTTACACCCATATCCAAAGCATGCTTCATAGCCTCGATGGTGTTCTCCGGCATAAGACCTGCACCACCTCTATGGGCCTGAACGTCAATATATTCAGACATATTCACATCGTACACCCATGTCTGTCCGAAACGGCTTGTGACAGCTACAGTGACGATCTTTGCGTACTGGCTTGGAGTTGCTGCGAAATGATGGCCTGTCACCTTCGATGTCTTCCAAGCAGAAGGTGTCTTGCCGAGAGCATCGTACTTGGTCTTGAGCTCCATGATGTGGATTGGAGATGCCTCTGTTACCATATCCATAGGTCCCATAGCCTTTCCGTCCTCGTACCACTCGACTTTCCATTCAGGATCCCAGTCCCATACGTTTGCGACGATGCTGTTCGGATGTCTCCAAGCCTGACCTGGCTTGTGGATCTCCACCTGGAAGTCCTTGTCGTGACCTACAGATTTGTAGTACCATGTGAGCTTGCCGTTATTCTTGGTGAACACCTTGTAACCTCTCGGTGTTCCGTCTGAGCAGTGGTATGACTCCCATACATCTCCTGAAAGAGAAGGGATGTTGTACTCCACGATGTTCTTGCCATAAGTATAGCTCTTGCTCTGGTGGTTATGTCCTGAAAGGAACACAGCCTTATGGCCTTTCAGCAGGTCAAACATCTTGTCCTTATTGATGATGGTCTTGCCTACATCACGGCCAGCAATTGGAGAATGCTGTGCTACATAGACTCCTGCTGTCTCTGGAACATATTTCATCACACCCTTCACGAATGCGAGCACATGGTCTGCATAACCTTCCTCATATCCCTTGTCAGCGCTGAAGATGATGTTGTCAACTGAGAAGAAGATGTCATTGCCGATGTAGAAGGCGTAGTTCTCTGGACACATTCTGTTTCTGTACTCTGCAGAGCTCTGGTAGTCTCCGCCCTGTCTGCCCACGTGGTCGTGGTTACCGATTGTAGGATAGAACGGAATGCCCGCACGTACAATCTGACGTTTCCAGTTCTCAAGAAGAACAGGGTTGTCCCAGCTGATGTCGCCAAGAGCGATACCGACTGCCTGGAGACCGAGTGCATTTGTCGTCTTGCTGAGATCCTCAAGCGGTTCACCTTCGAACATCTTTGAATGTTCTTCTGTGTTTGGCTGAGGGTCAGCGATTGCAACAAACTGATAGTCAAGTTTGTCAGTCTGAGTCTTCACGAGGTCGAACTCAAACTTCGAGCAGCCTTCCGCCTTCTTGAAGAAGGCAGGGACACCTGCTGACCAGTCACCTGCATATCCTGCAGGGGTAACGATGTACACGAAATCTGCATCGTCCTTTATATTAAAGGAGAACTTTCCGTTCTTCTTTGTCTGAGTGAAATTTGTTCCGTCGGTAACGATCACTCCGAAGAGTTTTTCCTCGCCCGAAACAACGCTTCCCTTAACTTTTCTTGCGTCTGCTGCGACAGCAGCGGTTGCGAACGCAAGAAGAATCAAAAATATCTTTTTCATATATCCTTAAATTATAATATTCCGTCCT
>CANBDZ010000201.1 GCA_947367375.1 uncultured Bacteroidales bacterium
GTATGGAACAGAAGACTCTCCGGAAGCAGTGCTGTTTCAGGCATATGTCCTTAACCGGTTCGGATTTCTTCTGTCATTGGGACGTTCTGGGGATGGCGCTCTTCATAAGCTGCTGTCTGTTGATATGGGCTTGATAGGATTTCCAGCCTACACGATCGAAGGCCGGGATTATTACCTCTTTGACAAGTCTGCCGGCAGTTATTTGTCTACAGTAAGACTTGGTCTGAATGGAGAACGACCTCTCCATATAATGATGAATACGGATGAACTGTTTTATTCGGACTTTTCCGATAAGAAACATTATGTTTCCCAAAGATATCCGGAAGTATCAGTAGAGGTAGCTTCGGACAAGAGCAGGATGGCTTATTATGACGGATACCCGGACTACTTCAGTGACGGTGATGTGAAGACATCCTTCTACTACCATGCAATGATCCCCCTCAGTGATGAGGTAAGGGACATGGTCTATCCCGTACTGAGAGAGAAAATCAGCGGCAAGAGTGAGCTTGAAGCTGTCAATATGCTGTTGAACTTTGTGCAGACCGCTTTCAATTATGAATATGACAATGTAATGTGGGGTAAGGAAAGGTACCTCTATGCTGATGAAATATGGTATTATGACTTCAGTGACTGCGAAGACCGTTCGATACTTTTCTCCCGTCTGGTGAGGGACCTTGTCGGACTAAAGGTCGCTTTGGTGTATTGGCCGGGACATTTGTCTTGCGCAGTCCGCTTCAGCTCACCTGTTTCCGGTACGTATTTCAATGTTGACGGCGATTCTTATGTTTCTTGTGACCCTACTTTTATAGGTGCCGGCGTAGGAGCTGTAATGGATGCCGTGAAGAATCTGCCGGCTACTCTTATTATGCTTTGATATGAATAAAGTGAAGAATCGTAATAATTATCTTAAGGCAGGACTTGTTTCCGCAGCTCTCTCTGCGTTGCTTCTGGTTCTGGTCTATGTGTATTGGAACAGGTCATACACTTATGGATACGGAGACCAGATGATTGTCAAATGGGCCCAAAGAAAAGACCTTTATATAGGCCATAAATTTGATGACAGCAAGATAGTTCCTGTCAATGTGGCTTATGACAAGATACTGGTTCCGCATATTGATAAGAGGGATTCGACCATTGCAGGCGTAAGGCCTATAACAGACCGAGGGGAACTTCTTGCCTTTCTCAAGATGTTGAAGGAAAGGGACAAGTATGGGTACATAATGTGCGATGTCAGGTTTGATGATCATCAGACTGAATACGATGAGGAACTCTATGCTACAATAGCCTCTATGCGTGACATCGTAGTGGCGACTGACAATGTGGAGGAATCTCCTGAAGCTATCAGAAATGTAGTGGCGGAGTCCCAATACTCTTCAAGGCAGGTGGGAGATATCTTTATGAAATATGACCTCATCCATTCTGACGGATCTCCCAGCCTTGCGCTCCGTATGTGGGAGGACATAACAGGCGGCAAGATGAAGAAGAAATGGTGGGGATATACCATTGACGGAAAACTGTGTGTCCGCTCGCTTGTTTACGATTTCAGATATTCTATATATGATGACCTTTCCCACACGGATGCTAAAGCTCCAAAGGATTCATATATGTATTCGCCAAGCCTCCGTAATCTGGGATCTCAGATTGTTGAACCATATCAGGAAGGCTTTATAAGCGGTAAATTCTTTGATGGGAAGTTCATCATTTTGGGGGATTTCACAGAATATGACATCCATACTACAATCTCAGGTAATCAGCCGGGACCGATTGTTGTCTTTAATGCCCTCCTTTCACTGATGCATGGTGATAACATCCTTCCGTTCTGGGTTTATCTTCTGGTCTACATCGTTTTCTGGCTTGAGTCGATGTTCCTTCTTCGTAACAAGTTTGAACTGAATTTAAGGAACTTCCGTGTTTTCAGGCGGATAAGAGCCGTCTTCTACAGAAAAAGACGCCCCGATCAAAGGACTGGGCTCCATAAAACCCTGTATCTGATGCTGGGATTCTTGACATACAGTACTCCTTTATGGATAATGGGAGTCTGTCTGTATGCTGTTCTTGGAATCTTTGTGAATGTTATAATCGTCGGTACGGTTTTCTGGGTCATTTCGTGGTTTGTCTGATTTAATTGCTAACTTTACAATTCTTTAACTTCAGAAAAATGATAAGGTTGGCAAGCATTCTACTGACGCTGTTAATGCTGTTCGGAGACAGCGATGTCAGATACAAGATAAAATCAGTTTCTTTTGACTACATAGTCATCGGCTCTACCAGAAAGGTAAGGGGAGACAGTTTCTATTCAAGTGAGAAGATACACTGGGTCAATGAGTCGCAGGTGATGAGAGTCATTGATATGGAGACAGAGGATGAATTCATAATGTCTCAGAAGATTCTTGATGTGGCAGAAAGGCATACCAAGGCTGACTACAGGGGACTCGTGACATCTCTGTCAACAGATTTGCTATCGAAGGAGACAAGCAGAAGCAAGGGAGGATATTATTATTTCACTTATAGTGACGGCGGCAAGGAAAGGCAGGTGAAGGTGGAGAAAGATATGTTCATGAACGGTTATCCCAGAAAACTTGCTCTATATTATTACAACCCGGAGACACTTGGCTCGGAATTCCTGACAGCTGACTTCAGACGTTTCGTGGATGACTTGATAATAACTGACCAACTCGTCAAACGCCATATTTCCGGAGTGGACTATAATACCGGCGAAGAACGTACTATGAAAAACGACTATATGCTTATGATGCATACCTATGTTGACGAAGACCACAGAAACATAGTGTGTACATATGAGGATATCAAAATGTTTATAACTTTAAAATACTGATAATTATGAAAAGATTGTTTGTTTTGATCGCTGCGGTGACACCATTGCTCCTCTCACTCGTTTCATTTGATGCGGAGGCAAGAAAGACAAAGACTCCAAAAGAGGTCTGGAAATCGAAGGAGCAGCTTTGGGCAGAAGATGAGAATCGTACAGAAATGCGTGCATGGGGATTCAGACAGGGACATTCGCAGGTGAATCTTGAAGCTTTTGCTGCAGAGCAGGCGAGAGCTGAACTTGCGGCTCAGACCTGCGTGTTGGTTTCCCGTTCCGTGGAGCTTTACACTGAAGAAGGTCTGCTTTCTCAGACTGACAGGAAGGGCAGGACAGAGGACATCGATATGCTCAAGGATAAGGTGACTCTTGAGATCAAGGCTGTGGCTAAAGAACTCATCAAGGGCAGCAGAGTGGCAAAGTCTACAAGATATGAGGCAGACAAGAAGGGATACCAGGTGTGCTATGTAGGAGTTGAGGTGACAAAAGATGACATCATCTTCAATATCATTCAGACAAAGGCAGTAAAAGAAGCTTTGGATGATCTTCAGTCTGCAATTGACGGAGTGGAAGATGCGGACTTTGATTCAAAGTCACCTGCATTTCAGGAGTCGACCAGAAAGGCTTTTGATGAACTGAGACAAGGAAAGTTGAACGCATCTGACCTATAATGATATGAGAAAATATCTGTATCTGTTTTTTGTTGTGCTGTTGTCCCTTTGCTCATATGAAGCTCAGGGTCGTCATGAGCTCAGACCGAAATGGATGAGGCAGGTGCCGGTGTCATCGTCACCGGATGTTGAATTTGTGAAGGTGTATACTCCGTCAAGGGCAACTGTCGCTGATGAGTTGGGACGTCTTGTTGTAAATCTTCCGAGTGACTGGAGGGTGTCAAGTGAAATCAC
>CANBDZ010000202.1 GCA_947367375.1 uncultured Bacteroidales bacterium
CCCATTTTCAAGCAGAAGACGGCATACGAGATGTCTTAGGGTCTCGTGGGCTCGGAGATGTGTATAAGAGACAGAAACGAGCTTTTCAGGAGTGCCGGCAAACACAAGGTTTCCACCCTTGTCTCCTGCCTCCGGACCAAGGTCGATGACCCAGTCCGCCGCACGGATGACATCCAGGTTATGCTCCACAACCACTATGCTGTGACCTTTTGAAAGAAGCGCATCAAAAGACTTGAGAAGCTTCTCCACATCATAGAAGTGAAGTCCCGTAGTAGGCTCGTCAAAGATGAACAGAATCCTCTGTTTCTTGGACTTAGGACCGTTGTCATTCATCGAGAGGAAGTAGGCAAGCTTGACTCTCTGGCTTTCACCGCCGGAAAGTGTACTGCTGCTCTGTCCAAGCTTGATGTACGAGAGTCCCACATCCACAAGAGGCTGAAGCCTTTCGGCTATTCTCTTTGCTGTAGGATCATCCTGTGAGCCGAAGAAGGTGATGGCTTCATCAACACTCATGTTCAGAATGTCATCTATGTTCTTCTCCTTGTAGCGCACTTCCAGGATCTCAGGTTTGAAACGCTTGCCGGAGCAGGCCTCGCAGACCATTGTGACATCAGCCATAAACTGCATTCCGATCTTCACAAAACCTTCTCCCTGACATTCAGGACAGCGTCCTCCGTCTATGTTGAATGAGAAATGTGATGGAGTGAAGCCGTTTATCTTTGCATACTGCTGGTCAGACAGCAGCTTCCTTATGTCGTCATAGACCTTGAGATAAGTGACTGCATTGGAGCGGGAGCTCTTTCCGATAGGATTCTGGTCCACGTACTCCACCTGGGTTATACGGTCAATGTTTCCGGACAGGCCTCTGAATGTTCCTGGAGGCGTACCGGCGTGGTTCAGTTCCCTGTACACCGCAGGATGCAGTACATCCCCCACAAGTGAAGACTTTCCGCTGCCGCTGACTCCTGTCACCACAGTGAGCACTCCGAGAGGGAATTCGACATTGATGTCCTTCAGGTTATGTTCCATCGCGCCTTCCACCTTGATGGAGTAGGTCCATTTGCGTTTTTCACGCATATATCTCTTTCGGTCACCTTCAAGGTACTGAAGTGTGAGCGACTTTTCTTTGGTCAAAGCATCCGCACTCTCGCCTATCCTTCCCTGATAGACGATCTCGCCTCCATATATTCCAGCCTTAGGGCCTATGTCTATAAGCAGGTCCGCAGCCCTCATTATCTCTTCGTCGTGTTCTACGACAACCACTGTGTTGCCCAAGTCACGAAGTCTCCTCAAGACAGAGATAAGACGTTCTGTATCACGCGAATGCAGTCCGATGCTCGGCTCATCCAAGATGTAGAGGGAACCCACAAGCGAGCTTCCCAATGCATTCACAAGGTTAATTCGCTGACTCTCACCACCAGACAAGGTGTTGGAAGTTCTGTTCAATGTCAGGTAGCCAAGACCCACATCCTCAATGTACTTGAGCCTTGACACGATCTCCTCAATAGCCTTGGATACAATCCTGTGTTCATAGTCGGTTAGAGCAACATTCTCAAAGAATGTAAGCAACTCTGTCACTGTCATGCACAGGAGTTCGTGAATATTCTTCCCACCTACCTTTACATAAAGGGCCTCCCTTCGGAGTCTGCTTCCACCGCACTCGTAGCAGACTGTCCTGCCGGAATAGCGGCTGAGCATATATTTATATTGTACTTTATAGCGGTTGGATTCCACCCACTTGAAGAATTCGTTGAGTCCGACTATCGATTCCTCTTCAGTTGCCGCCGGCCTTCCCTTCCAGATTATGTCCTTCACCTCAGCGCTGAGATTGCAGTAAGGCTCAAAGATAGGGATTCCATATTTTGTGGAATTGCGGATGAGCTGGTCATTGAACCATCCCATCTTGTCTCCTCGCCAGCAGGCAATGGCACCGTCATATATGGTCTTGCTCTTGTCAGGAACCACGAGATCCTCGCTGATGCCTATGATCTGCCCGAGTCCGCCGCATACAGGACAGGCTCCGAGCGGGCTGTTGAAGCTGAAAAGGTACTCATCCGGCTTGGCGAACTCCATTCCATCCGCCTCGAAACGGTTTACGAACTGACGCATCACCGCAGGTGAGCCGTCTGCATATTCCTTTCTTATGTATAATGATCCGTTTCCTTTGTCAAATGCAGTGTCCACAGATGAATGGAGACGGGTCTGAAGATCCTCCCAATCCTGCTGAAGCATGTCTACAGGAAGATAATCCTTCATCTGAGGAAGCTTCACGCGGTCTACCAGCAGATAGAGCTCATCCGGATAGTCGCCGCTCTCGGCATTTCGCATCACCTCTTCTATCCTCACGACACGGTCGGCAAAGAATCTTGAATAACCTTCCTCCTTAAGCTGAAGCATGAGCTCCACCTTGTCCTGACGGTCCTTCCAGCCGAGGTCGGCAAGAAGATAGGCGGCCGAAGCATCACCTTCATATATATATGAAAGAACATCGTTCACCGTGTGACACTTCACCTCTTCACCGGTTATAGGTGAATAGGTACGTCCAATGCGGGCATATATCATACGCAGATAGTCATATATCTCCGTACTTGTAGCGATGGTAGAACGTGGATTTCGGGTGTTGACCTTCTGTTCGATCGCGATTGCCGGTGGTATGCCTTCGATAAGCTCGACGTCAGGCTTGGACATACGTCCCAAAAACTGCCTTGCATATGACGAAAGACTCTCGGCAAATCTTCTCTGTCCCTCGGCAAAGAGGGTGTCAAAAGCAAGAGACGACTTTCCCGAGCCTGAAATGCCCGTGATCACGACAAACTTTCCTCGAGGGATCTCCACAGTCACATCCTTAAGATTATTGACCTTAGCCCTCCTTACAACGATCTTTCCTTCTTCTTTCATAACTCACAAATATAGAAAATTTCCCTTATATATATGTAGATGCGGCTCAGATATTGATTCTTCGGATATCGCTTCCGGAAAAGCCGGAAGCATATGAAACAATTTAACAGATAGGAGATAGATATATGTTACCGGCAAGAAAGTACACAAGGCAGACTTGGCTGCCTGACATCTTCCAGGATTTCTTTGAAAACAACGCGCTCGAAAAAGTCGCGGCACCAGCAATGAACGTAATCGAATCAGACTGCTGCTACAAACTTGAGCTAGCAGCTCCGGGCATGACCAAAGACGACTTCAAGGTGCACATCAACTCAGACGGCAACCTTGTGATCGACATGGAAAGAAACAAGGAGGAGAAAAAAGAATGCAAGGGAGAGTGCAAATACCTCAGAAAAGAGTTTGCTTACACAAAATATCATCAAGTTCTCGCACTTCCCGAAAATGCGATGAAAGATGAGATCGAGGCACGCGTTGAAAATGGAGTGCTCTGTGTAAGGATCCCAAAGATGCAAAAAGCCAAAGAAGAGGCTGAAAAAAGGCTGATTGAGGTCAAATAGCACATAAAGTGCATTTTTTCGAAAAAAGTACGCAAAAAATTTGGAGGTTCCGATTTTTTGCGTACCTTTGCATCCGCGTTCGAGAAAAACGCATAAGACTGAACAATTGGTGCGGTAGTTCAGCTGGTTAGAATACCGGCCTGTCACGCCGGGGGTCGCGGGTTCGAGTCCCGTCCGCACCGCAAAAGGGAGCATAGCTCAGTTGGTTTAGAGCATCTGCCTTACAAGCAGAGGGTCGGGGGTTCGACTCCCTCTGCTCCCACC
>CANBDZ010000203.1 GCA_947367375.1 uncultured Bacteroidales bacterium
CCTTTTCAAGCAGAAGACGGCATACGAGATGTCTTAGGGTCTCGTGGGCTCGGAGATGTGTATAAGAGACAGGTAAGTCCCTTTCCCGAGGAAAGGGATTTAGGGAAAGGGTAACGTAGTTCATATTTTCATATTATGTACTACGATGAGAAAAGAGTTGAGTTAAATACAGTTGAATAAATAATATAACTTTTAAAATATGAAAATTGCACCTAACGCAGTAGTAGAATTCAGCTACGACCTTGAAGTTGAAGGTCAGATCGTTGACCGCACAACAAAAGAAAGACCTCTTGACTACATACACGCTACCGGCAGCCTCCTTCCTAAGCTCGAAGCAGCCATCGAAGGAATGGAGCCAGGCGACAAGTTCGATGTTACCCTTGCAGCCGCTGACGCTTACGGAGAAGTGGACCCAAGCAGAATCATCGACCTTCCTAAGGCAGCCTTCGAAGTGAACGGAGAGATCCGCGAGGACCTTCTCGTGCCGGGAACTACAATCCCTATGATGAACAGCATGGGCGGAGTTATCCCTGGAGTAGTTCTCGAAGTGACTGAGGACAGCGTCAAGATGGACCTCAACCACCAGATGGCAGGCAAGACCCTCCACTTCACAGGAGAGATCCTCACAGTCCGCGAAGCGACTGAGAAGGAACTCACAGAGGGCCTTCACGGAGAGTATGTCCACACTAATGGCTGCGGCGGATGCCACGGTGGAGGATGCAGCGGTGGATGCCATGGCGGTGATGACTGCGGTTGCGAAGACGGCGACTGCGGTTGCGGATGCCACTAAAATAGACTTACTCAATTGAAGACAGCAGTTGTCATACTGAACTGGAACACGGAAGGATTTCTCAAAGAATTCCTTCCGGGGCTTCTGCGTTCTGTCGAAAAGGTAGAAGGAGCAGAAGTCATCGTGGCTGACAACGCATCCACTGACGGATCATTGAAGGTCATGGAGGAGATGTTCCCTCAGGTAAGGACAATTGCATTTGACAAGAACCACGGCTTCACAGGAGGCTACAACAAGGCCTTCGAGCAGATCGACTCCGAGCTGTTCATCCTTATAAACTCAGACATAGAGGTCACAGAGGACTGGCTCTCGCCAATAGTCCGCTGGATGGAGGAACACCCTGAGTGCGGAGCCTGCGCTCCGAAGCTGCACAGCTGGCAGGAGCGCGACAAGTTTGAGTACGCCGGAGCAGCTGGAGGCTACATCGACAGATTCGGCTACCCTCTCTGCCGCGGACGCGTCCTTAAGCGTCTGGAGACAGACAATGGACAGTATGACTCCCCTGCCGATGTATTCTGGGCAACCGGAGCCTGCCTGGCAGTAAGAAGTGAAGTCTATCGCAGACTTGGAGGTCTGGATGACAGGTTCTTCGCACATATGGAAGAGATAGACCTCTGTTGGAGAATGCAGCTGGAAGGCTGGAAAGTGACAGTGGTACCGGACTCGCTCGTGTACCATGTCGGAGGAGGAACCCTCCCTGCCACATCACCGTTCAAGCTGTACCTGAACTTCAGGAATAACCGCCTGATGCTCTCAAACAACTTGGCCAAGACATACGCATTAGAGTTCCTGAAGGCAGGTCATTCAGAACACAACGCAGCGTGCAAAGGCTGCCAGAAAGCACATAGAACCTTAGCATTCAGACTGTTACTCGACATAGCATCTGCTATCGTCTACCTGGTAACCTTCAAATTGGACTGTTTCAAAGCAGTCTGGAAGGCCTACAATGACAGCGCAAGGCTGATAAGGAAGCCTTCAAAAACAGAAGTCGAAGATTACCTCCGCAGCAGACCGGAAACAGCAGAAGTCAGAGGAATCTACCCTAAATGGATCATTCTCCAGTCCATCCTGAAAGGAGAAAAAGTATTCGAAAGCATCCGGAAGACGATGCAGCAGAAATAAAAAAGGAAAATTATGAAAATCATCATCGCAGGAGCAGGTGAAGTAGGATCACACCTTGCAAAGATGCTCAGCAATGAGGCAAATGACATCACAGTGATTGACCAGGTTCCGGAAAGACTGGAAGCCCTTTCGGCCAATGCGGACGTTGTGACCGTAGAAGGTAACCCTTCAGCAATCGAAACCCTGCAGAGGGCCGGTGCGGAACACGCCGACCTCTTCATCGCTGTAAACCCGTCAGCCTCACAGGACGTGAACATCGTCAGCGCAATGCTTGCAAAGAAGCTCGGCAGCAAGAAGGTGACAGCCCGTATCAACAACGAGGAGTACCTCTCATATGAGAACAGGTACCTCTTTACTGAAATGGGTATCGACCTGATGTTCTACCCTGAGAAGATTGCAGCCGGAGAGATTGCAGAACTCCTGAAAAGGACAGCTTCAAGCGAGTCGATGGACTTTGCAAGAGGAAAGCTCCAGATCGGAGTGTTCAAGCTTGACGAGGATTCCCCTCTAATAGGTATGAATATGGCGGAGTTCAGTGCGGCGGCAGCCGAAGACGGACAGAAGTTCAGAGTCGTGGCCATCGCACGCGGTGACAAGACCATCATCCCTAAATTCGACACGAAGTTCAAGTACCACGACCTGGTGTTCATCGTGTCAAAGCGAGAAGGAATGGATATGCTGATGACCTACATCGGCAAGCGCAACATCGAAGTCAACAGCGTGATGATCCTCGGCGGAAGCCCTACAGGAGAGATCCTGGCAAGGCAGATGGCCAAACAGATCGAGTCAGTGAAGCTCATCGAGATGAACAGGGAGAAGTGCCTCGAGCTCTCTGACAAGCTGCCGAACAATGTGGTGGTGGTAAACGGCGACGGACGAAACTCGGATATGCTCCTGGAGGAATCGATCAAGGAATATGACGCCTTTGTCGCGGTGACCAACAATTCGGAGACCAACATCCTTGCGAGCGTAGCGGCCAAGAGCCTCGGCGTAGCGAGGACAATCGCAGAGGTCGAGAATATCGAATATATCCGTCTGGCGGAGAGTATGGGAGTGGATGCTGTGATCAACAAGAAGCTCATCACAGCTGGCAGGATCTTCAAGTTCACGCTCAGTGACAAGGTGAGGTTCATCAAATATATGAGTGGAACGAATGCGGAGGTTCTTGAATATATCGTTTCGCCGGATACGGCGATCACGAAGAAGCCGCTCAAGGATATGAACTTCCCGAAGAATGCCATCATCGGAGGTATCATCCGAGGCAACGAGTCCTACATCGCAGTCGGTGACACCCACATCCAGGCCTACGACCGCGTAGCGGTCTTCGCTCTCCCAGAAACGGTTAAAGAAGTAGACAAATTCTTCAGATAATCAGATGGCAAGTTATCTACAGATTGAAAATATATCGAAGAGTTATGGACCGAAGGTCCTTTTCGAGAAGATCGGATTCAACATCAATGAGGGCGACAAGATCGCTCTCATTGCTCCTAACGGCACCGGCAAGACCTCTCTTATGAGGATTCTTGCGGGTAAGGACAAGTCTGATTCAGGCGGAAAGATCATGTTCCTCAAGGACATCAAGATCGCCTTCCTGGAGCAGGAATATGAGCACGATCCCGAAAAGAGCATCTTCACCCAGATAATGGACTCCAGCACTGAATTCACCAAGGATCTTGACCAGGAGCACTTCTGGGAATACGAGCGACGTGTCCTCAAACTCCTTAGCAACTTCAACCTCCCCAATCCTGATCAGAAGATGAAGGAACTCTCAGGAGGAGAAGTGAAGCGCGTAGCGA
>CANBDZ010000204.1 GCA_947367375.1 uncultured Bacteroidales bacterium
CAGGAAAAATGGCCGGAAAACGTGCGTCGCGAACAGAAAAGCATCACTGTGAACTGTTTTCGTGCAGCGACGCAGGGAAAACCGCACAAAAGCCTGCGTCAGCGAACAAAAAGAATTATATTGAGGAATTTTGTGCAGCGACGCAGCAAAAACAGGCAAAAAACCTGCGTCGCGAAAGCAAACAGCATTATTTGATATATTGACGTGCAGCGACGCAGGGAAATCAGTTAAAATACCTGCGTCAGCGATAGTGTTGGAAACACTTGGGACGCATTAGTTTGAGCGGTTATTTGCGTATCAGTGTAAAGTTGTATATCATTCCCTTTTTATTTTTTAGAAAGATTCATCGTCGCCTACAGCGCTCGGAATGTCAGATGGAGAGCGTATAATAAAAATTGCCAGGCTTACGAGGGTAAGCCTGGCAACATATTCATATTTATATATTTCCGAATCAATACTGATCCCAGCTCTTGATCTGGATGTCATCGATCGACATTGCGCAGAATGCTCTGATGAAGGCTGTTGCCAGACGAGCATTTGTGATGAGCGGAATGTTGAAGTCGATGGCTGCACGACGTACGTGGTAACCGTTTGTGAGCTCTCTGCTTGAGAAGTTCTTAGGGATGTTGATCACCAGGTCGAGTTCCTTGGCTGCAAGCATATCCATTGCTGCCTTGTACTTGCCTGCGAGTTCTGGATCCTGAGCCTCTGTAGGCCAGATTACGCGCTCTGCAGGTACACCGTTTTCGTTGAGATACTTAGCTGTGCCCTCTGTTCCGTAAAGCTTGTAACCTCTTTCTACGAGAAGCTGGCAAGCACCGAGGAGGTCTGCCTTCTGAAGAGCGTTTCCTGATGAGATGAGGATGTTCTTCTTAGGGATCTCATAGCCTACTGAGAGCATTGAGTTAAGGAGTGCTTCGTTGAAGTCGTCACCGAGACATCCTACCTCACCGGTAGAGTGCATATCCACGCCGAGGACAGGGTCAGCCTGCTGGAGACGCGAGAATGAGAACTGTGATGACTTGATACCTACATAGTCAAGATCAAATGCTGACTTGCGTGGAGCAGCTGGCTTGAGGCCGAGCATAGCCTTTGTTGCAAGCTCGATCATGTTGATCTTAAGCACCTTAGATACGAATGGGAAGCTTCGTGAAGCACGGAGGTTACACTCGATTACCTTGATGTAGTTGTCCTTAGCAAGGAACTGGATGTTGAATGGTCCGGTGATCTCGAGGGCAGCTGCGATCTTCTTGGCGATCTTCTTGATGCGGCGTACTGTCTCTACATAAAGCTTCTGTGGAGGGAACTGGATAGTCGCGTCACCTGAGTGAACACCTGCGAACTCGATGTGCTCTGAGATTGCATATGCGATCACCTCTCCGTTGTCTGCGACAGCGTCGAACTCGATCTCCTTGCAACGCTGCATGAACTCTGACATCACGACTGGATGCTTCTCAGACACCTCAGCAGCAAGACCAAGGAAGTTGCGGAGCTCCTCGTGGTTGTAGCATACGTTCATCGCAGCACCTGAAAGCACATATGAAGGACGAACGAGCACAGGGAATCCTACCTGCTCGATGAACTGATCCACCTCGTCGAAGTTGGTAAGTTCCTTCCACTTAGGCTGGTCGATTCCGAGGGCGTCAACGATAGATGAGAACTTGTGACGGTCCTCTGCCTTGTCGATTGAAGTCGCCTTTGTACCGAGGATGTTCACCTTGTTCTGGTCGAGACGGAGAGCGAGGTTGTTAGGAATCTGACCTCCCACTGAAACCACTGTTCCGTGTGGATTCTCGAGGTCGTGGATGTCCATTACACGCTCGAATGTGAGCTCGTCGAAGTAGAGACGGTCACACATATCGTAGTCAGTCGAAACTGTCTCTGGGTTGTAGTTGATCATCACTCCCCTATATCCCTGGTTGCGGATAGTCTGGAGCGCGTTCACTGAACACCAGTCGAACTCTACAGATGAACCGATACGGTAAGCACCCGAACCGAGAACGATCACTGAGTTCTTGTCGTGCTGGTACTTCACATCGTGGAAGTTACCGCCATATGTAAGATAGAGGTAGTTTGTTGCTGCAGGATAGTCAGCTGCGAGGGTGTCGATCTGCTTAACGCAAGGAACGATGCCGTGAGCCTTACGGAATGCGCGGACGATGTCCTCTGCCATCTCAGTGTCCATTCCCTTATAGAGTGCGTTTGCAACCTGCACGTCTGAGAAGCCCTGAACCTTAGCCTTCTTGAGGAGCTCAAGCGGCATCTGCTCGCAGTTGTCGTACTTGCACATCTCCTTGTGGGTCTTCACGATGCCCTGGAGCTTATTGAGGAACCACTTGTCGATCTTTGTGAGGTCGTGGATCTGATCTACTGTGTAGCCAGCCTGCATTGCCTTGCTGATCACGAAGATACGGTTGTCAGTAGGCTCGTTGAGCGCTACGTCGATGTCATCTACCTTGATGTCCTTGTTGCCAACGAAACCGTTTGCACCCTGGCCGATCATACGGAGACCCTTCTGGATGATCTCCTCGAAGTTACGTCCGAGTGACATAACCTCACCGACAGACTTCATGCTTGAGCCGATCTTGCGGGATACGCCTGTGAACTTAGAGAGGTCCCAGCGAGGGATCTTAGCCACAACGTAGTCGAGTGCAGGCTCGAAGAATGCAGGAGTCTGCTTTGTAACTGAGTTCTTGATGTCGAAGAGACCGTAGCCGAGACCGATCTTTGCTGCAACGAAGGCGATAGGGAAACCTGTTGCCTTAGATGCGAGAGCTGAAGAGCGGCTGAGGCGGGCGTTCATCTCGATCACATAATATTCCATTGAATCGGTGTCGTAAGCGTACTGTACGTTACACTCACCCACGATACCGATGTGGCGTACCATCTTGATTGCGAGGTCATGGAGGAACTGGCATTCCTTAGCGCTGAGGGTCTGTGTAGGAGCGACAACGATAGACTCACCGGTGTGAATACCGAGCGGGTCGAAGTTCTCCATGTTACAGATCGCGATACAGTTGTCGTAGCGGTCGCGCATTACCTCGTACTCGATCTCCTTCCAGCCTTTGAGAGACTTCTCCACAAGCACCTGAGGAGAGAATGAGAATGAACTTTCGCAGAGGGTAACGAGCTCTGTCTCGTTGTTACAGAAACCTGAACCGAGACCACCGAGTGCGTAAGCTGCACGTACGATCACTGGATAACCAAGCTCTTTAGCTGCCTCCTTGGCTGCCTCTACAGTCTCGACTGCGTGTGACTTGATGGTCTTTACATTGATCTCTGCAAGCTTTGCGTTGAAGAACTCACGGTCCTCTGTGTCCATGATTGCCTGAACCGGAGTACCGAGTACCTTCACGTTGTACTTGTCGAGGATTCCTGCCTCGTAGAGATCCACACCGCAGTTAAGCGCTGTCTGGCCTCCGAATGCGAGGAGGATGCCCTGAGGAGCTTCCTTCTGGATTACCTTCTCTACGAAGTAAGCTGTTACAGGAAGGAAGTAAACCTTGTCAGCTACCTGCTCAGATGTCTGGACAGTAGCGATGTTAGGGTTGATGAGGATGGTCTCGATGCCTTCCTCTTTGAGGGCTTTGAGGGCCTGTGATCCAGAGTAGTCAAACTCACCGGCCTGACCGATCTTGAGTGCTCCCGAACCGAGCACTACTACTTTCTTTATATTGTTGTCAATCATAATCTTAGAGCTT
>CANBDZ010000205.1 GCA_947367375.1 uncultured Bacteroidales bacterium
CACCGCATTTTCCGGCTCTCCTCTGCGGGAGTAAAGAACTGCCAGCAGATAGTTCACTTCAGGAGTCTTCTCCAGCTTTTCAAGGATCTGGAGCGCATTGGCATTTCTGTTCAGACCCATGAATGCGACGGCTGTGTTGAAATCCTTGTACGGATTCAGGAGTGCCAGCGCACCTGCGTAGTCCATGTCTTTAAGTGCTTGAACACCACGCATATATGTGCTGTCTATCACGGTGGTGTGAACTGTGTCCTTGACCATTCCCTTGCGGTGGAGGTAGAAGTTGAATTTCACAGTTCTCAGTCTCGGATAGAGGCTTTCTTTCAGGTAGCTGTAGTATGACCTTCCCTGGAGAGTCTTCTCTCTCTTGTCAGGATCCTCGATGGTGTAGATCTGTCGGAAGGTCTCTTTCTGATCGACATTCAGGACAGGGTCGTTTTCTACAAGTGTGTACAGATCCTCCCAGTTCTCCGGTATGCATCTAGGAGTGAATCCGATGTCCATTCTCTGGCGGGTATATCTCATGTGACCTCCGTCCAGATCCATCGAGACACCTCCTTCCATCAGAAGAGAGTCGCCGTATTCCTTGATGTATGTGCTGAAATACTTTGATACGGCTTCCGAACGTCTCTGGGCGAGGGTGTTGTTTGCCGAATACGCTCCTTCCGGAGATGCTGTGGCGCTTACAACGATGGAGTCAAGGTCGTAAGTCTCATTGTTCAGCAGAGAGGCCAGGGTCTCCTTGATCCTGTGGATACCTATGGCATTCTCGCCCAGTTCAGGCTTGACCTCTGACTTGCCGACTTCGAAGTCAATCCTGCATTCCGTATTGGCCGATGCCTTTCGCTCTATGACCTTGGTCAGATACCTCTCTGTGTTGTCGGCGAGTGCGGAAATGGAGCTGATGTAGAATGTAAGAGGCTCGCTCCGCGGAATCAGATAAAGTCTTTCGTCCTGTTCGTAGATCTCTCCGGAAAGTACGATGTCGGCTTTGCGGAGCTTAGGACGGGTATTGATGGTCTGTACATAGTTATAGATGAAGTCTCCGTTCGCATCCACGATCACGGTGTCGAGCCTGATGCCTTCTGTCACGATCGGTGCCTTGACATACTTGCGGTACATTTTGTCCATGCGAGACTTTCTGCGCTCGTTGCGGCTTTTGGCGATCTGGTTGGTGTAATGCTCGACTGCATCCTGCTCGCTCACTCCGTAGACAGAGTAGAAGACAGAGTCGCTGACATAGGTGGAGTCTGTCTTGAAAGCGTATATCTGAGGGATGTTTCTCTTCAGGAAGATCTCCAGGGCCTTGAGGTTTACGAAGCGGGTGCTGTCCTGGATGATTCTGGCCAGGAAACGGTCGTATTGCTGATAGCCGCGAAGCTGGGCTTTGCGGTAGGCTGTTCCGGTGATGATGACAGGGTCGAGTCTGGTGCTGTCCTCCATTATATAAAGGTCCGGGTGGAAACGCAGCTGCCATTTGCTGTCCATCATCGCTTCGGGAACGATTACCTGAAAAGCCAGGTCGACCTTGCCGCTTCTTTCGGCCACATTTCTGAAACGTGCGGTGACAGTAGCTGCATCGATGACATCTGTCGCTACCATCTCGCCGGTTTCTTCGTCCTTGATGGCTTTCATGATCAATATGTCCGTTCCGTCATCATCCTTGATCTTCAAGGTATCGCGTGTGACTGCGGCCGCCTTCATTTCAGGAAGATGGTCGACCTCCTTGCTCAGTGTAAGCTGCACTTCAGTGATCTTACCCTGCCTGATATCTTTCAGCTTGCGCTGGGTAGCGCATGATGATATGAGTGCGGCCAATGATACAAGTATGGCCGGGATTATAAGTGGATTATAATGCTTCATATTCTAGAACAGATACATGATTGAAACGGATACCTCATCCGGATAAATGAAATTTCTAGGGCCTGTTTCTCTTACCCTCATACATTCAGGACATTCGTACAGAGTGTATTTGAGGTGGCTTCCTCCCCATATTCCGGCTCCGAATTCCAGATTCAGCTTTTTGTGAAGCATGATTGTGTATCCGAAGGAGAGGCATCCTCCGACTGAAACACCTTCCTCCAAGGCCGGACGCCATATGCCGGTGCGGCTGAAGTCGGAATATTGGACCTTCGCGCCTACCCACCATCCGGAGAATACATACCAAGGCCAATATCGTGCTCCGGCATAGCCTGTGATCTGCTGGTTATGCATCCGGAATCCCTTCGGTGTCTGGAACTCCCAAGGGTTGTAATGCCCTCCGGCTGTGATGGAGAAATGCTGTGAGACGCTTATTCCGGCTTCAATGTTCGCCGTGCCGAAGTTAGCCCAATCGACAAGATTGGTGCTGAGCGAGACTTTCTGTGCGTCTATCTTTCCTGCTGTCGCGAAAATCAGCAGAAGGCATAGTGTCAATATCTTCTTTTTCATTGTCTTGTCGCTTTTGTTAATCCCATCCATGTTCTCGGATTGCCTCTATGTCAGTATAACCACTACTCGTAAAACAGTCGGAATAAGTTGTCGGGGGGGGCTACCAGCCGTTTTCAATGACAGGGGTTACATCCGTGACATAGTCATTGCTTTGCAAGGCTGTGATGATCTTCTGGAGAGCATCGATTTCGCTGTGTATCTCATTCAGCTCATCACGAAAGATGTTGTCGCAGCCGCATACGGCCAGCATTATTACTGCTGATGTAATCAGATGGAAAATCTTTTTCATCATACGGGTCAGTTATAGTATATCCTACAAATTTAATAAAGTTCAGGATAATACAGCCATGTTGTCGAAAAAAACTGTCCCGTCATTCCTGGAAGCGTATTTACCGCTTTCCAAGATGACGGGACAGTGATTTGTTATTTTATGAGATGCGCTTGCGGGCATCCCGATATACAGGTGCTACCAGGCGAAGTCGAATACGATGTCGCGTGGGATGCCGGCATTGTTTACGAGCTCGACCTCTGCTGCGAGAGCAGGGCGGATGCTTGCGTTCTCTGCAGCATACTTCTGAGCGAACTCGAAGTTTCCGGTAGCCTGTGTCTCGAGGATGAGGGCTGCCCATGAGTCAACAGCTGCAGCAGCCTTCTCGAAGTCGATCACCCACTTGCCTTCCTCGTTGCGAGTGAATGCTCCGTGATCCTCCATGTAGTTGTAGCACATCATGTTAGCCTTTCCGTGTGATGATGCGAAACCGAAGCGCACTGAGCGTACGATGCCAGCGATGAAGGTAGCGAGTGACTGCTCCTTTGTGATGTCTGTGATCTCGCCCATGTCGATGAGCTTGCTTACCATGAACAGACCGAGGATGTCAGCCTTAGCCTCTTCCCATGAAGTCTTCTGGTCACCCATTGCCTGATCTACAGTGCCCTTTCCGTTAACAGTCTGCTTTACACCAAGACCGTGAGCAACCTCGTGGAAAGTAACATTCCAGAAGAATGCATCTGCAGTAAGGTACTTCTGCTGCTCAGGTGTAACGAGAACCTCTCCGATAGGAGCCATGATCTTGTCAAACTTAGCCATCATGCTGTTGTAAAGCTGAAGACGACGTGCACCCTTTGCTGCATGAACTCTCTCGTCGTTTGGAAGGTTGATTGCGATAGTCTTGCTTCCTCCGTTGCAGTCTCCTGCGTAGAAGATAGCATCAT
>CANBDZ010000206.1 GCA_947367375.1 uncultured Bacteroidales bacterium
AGTCGGATCATCTTTCAGTACTCCGAATGTCGATTTGTGGACTTTTTTCATAGCAAGTTAGTTGATGTGTAAATCCGAATTTCTCTCTGCGAATTTAGCAATATTATCGTTCTATTGAGGTCTCAAAATCCTTATCTCATATCAAGGTATCGAAAACAATTCCTATACTTGTATTGATAACATTAAAAAATCCTTGACCACATCCACGAATTAGGCAGGATATATATGGATGTTGCATTTGCTTAATAAATAACATCAATTGATTTTTTCTATCGGTGGAACAGCAATCCATTCAGTTGTACTGACATTGGAAGATGATACGCATCCGGTACCTCCTGAAACGTTGGTGTAGGCAAATGTTGTGGGTGCAAGGCCTATAAAACCGAGTATGTTGCTGCCTTTATCCTGACAAGCTATTTCGTAATTCAATCTTTCTTGCGATACTTTATGTATTCCTATCTTATAGAAAGCATACTTGTACTGTTCCGGATCATGTAACGGATATTCCACATTTATCTCAAACTCAGTTCTCTTACCATTGAATTCACGGTCTGTCAGACCATAATATTTATCTCCATCCTGCCATATTACATCAAAAGGCCCGAGGTCAAGAAAGGAGGTCTCCTCTGTATTACCGAATGATGGTTCCAACCATTCTACTCCGCTCGGATTAAGACTGTCTTCATACCAGTATGCCTTGGTAAAAGTAAATGCATAACAGTCATCTGTTTCTGCCGGATCGTTGAAAGCAATGCTTATGCGTATTTTCGACTCGTTTATCCTTGAGTGTGACACCTCAATTTTAGGCGCAGCCTGCGGAACAACAACGGTAGAACTTGCTGTCGGGAATCCCTCCGCCTTTGCAACCACCTTCAATTGATCACCGGGAATTATTCCATATACTTCTGCAGCAACCAGCCCCTCAAATTCATGCAGCAGAATATCATTTCTTGTCCAGACAAGATCTGAATTGTGATAGACATCCAGTTGGCATCGTATCTCTTCAGGAAACTCCCGCTCTCCGGCTGCAGAGGGAATTGCATAAACAAAACCATTCAGGCTTAAATGCACATCCTCCGGAATTATCCCATCCTCGTATGAAGTAGGATCATATGCCATGTTCATATCAAGGTACAGCAATGGTTGACCGTCAAGACCGCTAAAGTCAAAATCGACCTTGCATGAGATGCAGACAAGGCTTAGTGCTAATATAATGATATGATTGATTACTCTCATTACTTTAGAATTTTAGGGTATAACTGAATGAAGGAATGATTGGAAAGATTGCTCTTCCTTCTCCATATAAACTCTTATCGTCTCTTTCACTTATAGCAACAAAGACTACATTCTTCCGGCAATAGGCATTGTAGATGCCGATATTCCAGATTCTTTCGTTCCCTCTTTTTGTGGTCTTCCTGAAATTTGCTCCCAAATCAAGTCTGTGGTAATCAGGAAGATTGACGTTGTTCGGAGCAGTATAGACCCTGTCGAACACCTCTCCCGGATTGTATATGTGGGTCGGAACCGTCATCCAGCCGCCACTGTTGTAATTCCAGTTGGCATATATGTCAATCTTGTCTGTGACTTTCCACAATCCCATCAATGTAAGTTTATGCCTGTTATCATATCTATGCGGGAACCAGTCATGCCATATACCATCAAATTTCCTCTCACTCCAGGATAGCGTATAATAGGCACTGAACGACAGACGCGACGAATCCCATCCCAATTCTGTCTCAAGACCATATGCACGTCCCCGTCCCTTATGGAATGATGACTCCCATGAGTCTAAAGGTGGGAAAAGAGTATTTGAGCCTGCATATTCCAAAAGGTTATCCATTGTTTTGTAATATGCTTCTACGTTAAGACGGATATTCTTCGGCAGTTTCGAATATATTCCGGCTGCTACCTGCTTTGAATACATCGGTTCAATACTTTCGGTAGAAGGCAGCCAGCAGTTTGTAGGGACATCCAGATAATGGGTTGATATCAGATGGGCAAACTGATTCATATGCGTATATGATGCTTTAAGTTCCAAGTTTTCTGTGCACCTATAACTTAAAGCGATTCTCGGCTCAAGCTTATGGCGGAACTTGCCAGGTACCGAAAAGATAACATAACGAAGACCGGCATTAAAGTTCAGTCGCTCCCACAGAGTGATTTCATCCTCAGCATAAACAGCCATTTCGTCTCCTGAATATCGGGTGCCGGATTCTTTTTCAATTACAGAGCCGTCATTGTCAATGGAGGAGTACCTTTTGGGGTGATAGATATGATGCTGATATGAAATACCGGACCTTATATGATGATTATCTGCTCTCCAATCAAGATTGGCTTTTGCAGCAATGTCTGACACGGTGGAAACATTGGTCTCATCAATGGCATCATAATGCTCTATAGTAGAAAAACGCCAATCTTTCCATTTATACCAGACATCCGCATCACTGCCGGAGTAATATGCTACAGCATCAAGGTGCATATTATCATTAATGACATGATACCAATTCAATGAAGCAAGCAGGTTGCCCCATGAAATGTCCGTGTTTATGTGGTCTTCTCCTCTAACCGTCTTTTTGGTACCCTGATTGTCAACTGTATATGTAACTTCCTCTGGAATTGCCTGGTTTAACTTCAAACGGTCTCGTCCATAGTACATCTTGAGACTTACCTTGTCACGATCGCTGAACTTGTGAGTTATTGATGCATTCAGATCGTGAAAGGCATAATTGCCTCCAATAACTTCACCGTCCTTGTTTTTCTTGTTCAGATATGCAATCGTGGGAGCTAGCACAGCATCCATCCAACTTCTTCTGAGGGCGATATTGAAAGATGTCTTTCCTTTGACGATCGGTCCTTCAAATTGAAGTCTGCCATCTATGAGACCTATCATGAATGATCTGTGATAATTATGATAATCACCATCCTTTGTGTTGATATCCACTACTGAACTCATCCTACCTCCATATCGTGCAGGGAATCCGCTTTTATAGAAATCCAAGCCATTTACAACATCAGTGTTAAAAGACGAAAAGATACCACCTAAATGACTGATCTGATACATCGGCACACCATCAAGAAGAAAAAGATTGTCCGATCCTTCACCTCCATGAACATAAAGTCCCGACATGAGTTCCGTACCGGCGCTTACGCCAGGCAAATTTTGCAGCGACTTGATTATATCCGGAGAGCTGAACACAACATTTCCGTAGATGAAATCAAGCTTGTTCAAGTGCTTGTGTCCTGTCTGCGTCTTAGCGACTTTAACGACTTTGTCCGAAGTTATCCTTGCTTCCTTGAGGGTGTCTTGTCTTTCTGTAACGACAATACTATCTCTGCCATTATAAGGATTTCCTTTAGCCACGACAGATATCAATATTGCAGTAAGTATTGTATATAAACGTCTGAGCAACATTGCAAATTGTTACGATATAAGTTCAAGAGTTAATAGTATAATTGAAATTCAATTATTCAAACGCCACAAACATTTCTTCAAAGTTGAAGATAACCTTTTTGAACTGCTTCAAAAGTCCCATACCGAGGCGTCCGTCACGTGATGAAGATACAGTACCGTTGGCAGGAACTGTTGCCGGGAGGTCTTTAAACTCGGCAGATGATGTTCCGAT
>CANBDZ010000207.1 GCA_947367375.1 uncultured Bacteroidales bacterium
ATAATGACAAATCACCCACTACTAAGTAATCAACTTTAGAAGATAATCCCGATTTAAAAACACCTCCTGCTTTTTCTATGACGATTTTAGCTATATCTCTTTGAATTGGAAAAGCCCTGTGTGCGTGACCCCCGAAGCCCAAGTGCCGTTGACCCTCGAAAGCAAGTTTAGAATGACCCCTATAAAGTCCTAGCCGGCGGGGTCATTTTTATTTTGCCCTACTACTTATCTCCTTTACGAGCCTTTGTCTTCCTGAGGCTCTCTCCAACAAGCTCGATCTGATGAGCAGAGTGAACGATTCTGTCGAGGATTGCATCGGCAACAGTTGGATCTCCGATAGCATCGTACCAAGAGGACACAGGAAGTTGAGAAGTCATTATGATTGACTTTCTTTCGTGACGATCTTCGATGATCTCAAGAAGGATCGAACGTTCCTTTGCATCGAGCGATACGAGGAAAGCATCATCCATGATGAACAAAGGGCACTTCTCGATCTTCTTCAACTCCGCATCAATCGTACCCTTCACCTTTGCAACCTTGAGAGTTCCAAGCAACTTGGATGCATTAGCATACAGTGTGCGTATTCCAAGGCTACATGCTTTGTAGCCAAGAGCTGTAGCGATGAAGCTCTTTCCTGTTCCAGAAGAGCCAGTGATAAAGAGGTTGCGACCTTGCTTGACAAACTCAAGCGTCATAAGTCTCTCCATCTGATTGCGATCAAGACCTCTGCTGATTGTGAAGTCTATGTCTTCTGGGTACGCTTTGTACCTAAAAGAAGCCTGCTTAGTAAGGCGCTCTATGGCTGCATTTGATCTATAGTCCCACTCTCGTGATAACAGCCAATTAAGGAAGCTGTCTGGAGTCATTGTCTCTGCGAAGGTTGAAGAGAGGCTCTCTTCAAAGGCAGCGGCCATTCCATGAAGTTTCATGCGGCGCATTAGATCAAGCGAGATTGTATTCCTATCCTTCTCTTGAGTGATAGGAGCTGTCTTTTCATTTATTTCCATCTTTCATTTAGTTTTTCTTGTTCGACTTTGGAGCGAAGTATTCTCGTCCACGTATGTTCTTGTGCTGTGCAGGAGTGCGTGGAGCCTCCCATTCTTCGCCATGCTGAGGTGACAAGAAGTCTATATCTTCTCCTTTGTCTAGGATTTCCTTCACCTCGTTGAAGCCATAGCGACGTCCTTGAGAAGCACAAGCACATGCGGCCACAAGGCGGTCTAAGCCGTATTTCCTCTCTAACGACATGATACCCTTACAGGCCCTGAACGCCAGTGGCGGATACTTCTTCAGCTCCGCCACTTCTTTGAGATATGTCAAGACGATATTATCTATCGTTGCTGCGCGCTGATAGATTTCGTCCAGATCCTTCTCATAACTGCCATGTCTTCCCGGTAGATTATGAGACTCCTTACGAGTATACCCATGCGGTCTATCATCCCTTGTATGGGTTGTAATGAGCTTCATTCCATAGAAGATCTGCAATGTATCTGCATCATAGATGATTTCTACACGCTTGCCGATATATTCTATCGGAACACTGTAATGATGCTTGTTCAAGGTCACGTAACTGTTGCGCATAACAGTAGCAGTCTTACGCTCTCTCATCTGATAACGCAACGCAGGAAGTGGCTGTAGATAGTCCTTCTCCATTTCAACGAAGAGTTCCTTCCTTGACTGGCCACGTCCTGACATCTTTCGAGAGTTGAACTCGTCCAAAGACTTGAGGATAGCAGCATTCAATGAGTCTAGATTATGGAAGATAAGTCCCTCGACATCCTTGTAGATACTGCGATAGATTAGCTTTACAGCATTCTCAACCAATGCTTTGTCTTTAGGGTGACGAGGTCTAGCTGGGAAGACGGCGCAGTTGTAGAACTCCGCAAAAGCGGCGAACTCTTCATTGATGACAGGTTCATGACGGTCACTGCGTGTCACAGCAGACTTGAGATTGTCTGGAACAATCGCAATTGGAGCTCCGCCAAAGTAATGCATTGCATTCTCGCAAGCCGCAATAAGATCTTCCTTCTTCTGAGACCACACGGCTTCGCAATACGTCATGTGACTACAAGGGAGAACTGCCACAAAAGTTTCAGTAGTCTGAACCTCACCTGTGAGTTCGTCTACGACCTCAAGTTTATCTCCTGCAAAGTCAATGTACATCTGATCACCGGCAAGGTGTTCAACATGTCCAATAGCCTTCACCTCAAGCTTGTAATGACGGATTCGTCTTTTGAAGCTAGTATGGCTATATCCATCTGGATATTTGCTAGCATACTCTTCATAAAGAGATTTGACAGTTACCCCCTTACGACTAAGTCGCTTCAAGTAGTCTGGTAACAGTGCATCCAGTTCCTCTTGACGAGGAGATGGGGTTCGCGAACGAGAGACGCCATCGACAAACATGTCTATTACCTGACTCTCTGGCATAGCTAGTAGTCTTTCTATAGAAAGACCGCTCTCTTGATACCGTCGTACATACTTGCGCACGGTATTTCGAGACACCTCAAAAGCCGTACTGATACTCTTGAGGCCCATTCCCATCGCATAGCAACGGAGAATGTTCTTTAGATTTTTCATAATTTTGTGATGTTTTAGTTTCCCGCCGGCCAGGACGGACACTAAAACTACAAAAAATCCCCTGCCTATATCACATAGGTAGGGGTCAATTTTATATGGTACTTAAAGGGTCAGTGAATTTTGGACCGCGAGGGTCAACGGCACTGGGCTTCGGGGGTCACGCGCACAGGGCTTTTCCAAGTATATCTTATTCTTGGATCGTTGCTGAGTTTCTCCCTATAGTCAACAAAGTAATGAGGTACGACATCCCTGATTGCCAGTTCATTTCCAAACATCAAGAGCGCAGCAAGGGTAAAGCCTTCCTCACCTGTCTCCCTATCCACTTTATAGCCTTCTATCCTTTTCAGGAATTCCATATCATCCAGATCATTCCATGGATGTCCTTCATGCCTTAATGCAAACAGCTGACGATATTGACGGATTGTAGTATCATCAAAATCGGATGCCAAAGAATAATTCTTCAGAATCCTTCCGTCCACTGGATGGGTCAGAATATCAGCGTCCGCATACATTCTGCTTATTTCTGCCTGAGTACAGATATAATCACCCTCATGATCACGCCTATATGTATTATTCGGATTACCATTTATGTAAACCGGTCTCATGTCGTATGATGCACGAGGGATTATAAATACTATCACTTTATTTCCATCACAATCGCCATCAATCACATCTCTTTCCATAAGAAGGCTACAACTGACCTTCCCCTTATTATGGGCGCAGTCCGTAAAAGCTTTCTTATACTTGCTAACCTGTTCCTCTGTCAAGCCGTCAGGAGTAAAGATTCCATTCTTTTCTGAAACTCCGAGCACAATGACTCCACCTCGAGTATTAGCAAATGCCGAATATGTTTCCCAAAAACTCCCTGGGAAACCACCTTTTGCAGATTTGAACTCAACTTCCGTCCCTTCCTTTTTCTCGCACAACTCAAGAATGTATGTCTTAAAGTCCTTCATACAATTACATTTAAATTCCCCACAAATCTAACAATAAATCCGAATAAATCATATCGCTTCAAAGACCTTCAGTGC
>CANBDZ010000208.1 GCA_947367375.1 uncultured Bacteroidales bacterium
GGTGATATCCAGGGACTGGTTCTTGGCGATGGCAAGCTCCTTCTTGTACTCGAGCGACTTCTTCGACGCGTTCACCAAGAGGGTGATGATCGGCATGAAGAACTGCGGACGGATGACGTACATCTTAGGGTACTTGTGCGAGACATCAACGATACCGCTGTTGTACAACTCGCTATCCTGCTCCAAGAGCGATACGAGCACAGCATACTCGCAACCCTTCTTCTTGCGGTCTTCGTCGAGCTTCTCAAAGAAGTCTTCGTTCTTATGCTTTTTCCCAGTGGTGTCTGCCTCGTTCTTCATCTCGAACATGATCGAGATGTACTCTGTACCATCCACGCTGTCGCGGAAGATGAAGTCACCCTTTGTTCCTTCTACAGCTTTATTGTCCTTGCCGAAGTATGCATTCGGGAACATAGGACGCATCTGAAGTTCGAACACATTGCTGCAGTGTGCCTCAAGAGTCTCACCGATCATCTTGGTAGACATCTTCATCTTGAGGTCCTTGTAGTAGTCGACCTGCTCCTGAGCAACCTTAAGCTTCGCCTCGTACTCTTCCTTGATTGCTTTCTTCTCAAGCTCAGACTGGCTTTTCGAGAGGGTAGTCTGGTTGCGGAGCTCAGCAATCTCCATATCCTTCTTGCTGCGCAAAGCGGCAAGTTCGCTCTCCTTCTTGTTAAGGTCGTCCTTCATCTGCTCCTTGGCTACGAGCACGGCCTTCTCCTGCTCCGCCTTCTGAAGCTCGATGGCGTTCTTGAGGCGAGCGATCTCCATATCCTTGTCGGATACGGCCTGAGTGATCTCAAGCTTCTTCTTGTCCTCGATGCCGGCGAGCTTATCCTTAAGGATGGCAAGCTCCTGCTCCTTTGCCTGAAGCTCGTTCTGCTTCTTCTGCATCTGAGCGTTGAACGCCTCACGGCTCTGTGCTTCCTTTACCTTCTCCTGTGCAGCTTGCTGAGCCTTGAGCTCATCAATGCGCTTGCATACTTCAGATTCGAATTCCGAGTTCTTGATCTGGTTAACGATTGAAGCGTAATCTGCTTCGTCTACTGTGAATGCGCTACCGCATTTAGGACACTTAAGTTATTTCATATCTGGTTTGTATTTTCGTTTCTATCATTAAATACCAACGGTTCGAGCGGTTGTTACATGAAAAGTGAAAAAATTACGCTTTTCTCAATTTTTCCGTCTTGAGGGACCTCAGTCCGGATTCCCAGAACTCTACTTCACAATACTCTCCGTCGTCGTAAATGTTACGGATTATTCCGTTTCCGAAATGATCATGGATGACCTCGTCTCCTTCAAGGAACTCATTCCTAGGTGCGATGAAAGCAAGTCCGCATTCTGCATCCATTGCCCTGCTGAATACGGCAGCCCTATTCCATAGGTCTTCATCCATATGGCCTTCAGTAACCATCAGATGTTCCTTGATCTCCCTAAGGAATCGTGAAGGCACCTTGTTGAATCCACCTTGTACCGAGTATCCCTCCGACTCAGTCAGGAAGAGTCTCTTCTCTGCCCTGGTGACAGCTACATACATCAGTCGTCTCTCCTCCTCCATTGCCTTCTTCTTCCTCTCGCGCACGCTTCTCTTGTTCGGCATGATTCCGTCGCTCAGGCCGGCAATGAAGACGTACGGGAACTCCAGACCCTTGCTCTGATGGACGGTCATGATCTTGACATGGTTCTTACCCTTGTCATTATCTATATTGGTATATAGAGCAATGTCCTGAAGGTATGTCTCAAGGCTGATCTCATCCTCCTTATGATCGGTCTCATAAATCTTGATGGACTGAATCAGTTCATTGAGGTTCTCAAGCCTTTCCTCCTCCTCGTCGTTTCTGTAAAGGTCGTTCAGACCGCTGTTGGCCAGGACAAACTCCATGAGGTTGCTTATGGTCATATCCTGAGACAGTGTGCGTGCCGTGTCAACCAGCTCGATGAATTTCCTGACGGGTTCCTTGGCGAAAGCCTTGGTGGAAGCCAGGAGTCTGAGGGCCTCGAAAAGGCTGCAGCCTCTGTCTGCAGCAGTCTCCGCGATGGTCTTCATCGACTTGTTGCCGATCTTTCTGGACGGCACGTTGGCTATCCTCTTGAAGGCCATATCGTCATCAAAGGCAATGAGGCGAAGATAACTCAGCGAGTCCTTGATCTCTTTTCGCTCGAAGAATCTGACACCACCCCAGATGACATAGCTGATCTTGTTGCGCATGAAGGATTGTTCAACGGCTCTAGTCAGGTAAGAAGACCTGACGAGAACTGCGAAATCAGAGTACTCGGAACCGCCTTCGCGCAAAGATGTAATCTGCTTCGATATCCAGTCAGCCTCCTGACGGTCATCCTTGCCATGGAAATGGGTGATTGGCCATCCTGTCTCGTTCTGGGTATACAGATCCTTAGGAATCCTCATGTCGTTATTCTCAATGATGGAGTTGGCAGCATCGAGGATGGTCGTAGTAGACCTGTAGTTCTGAGCCATGATGATGTCGGTCTGCGGTCTGCATTCTAGGAATTTTTCAAGACATGCTCCTCTCCATTCGTAGATGTTCTGGTCAGGGTCTCCCACCAAGAACAGATTGCCGTGGCGGGCGCTCAGTATCTCATATATCTCCCAATCGCGGGCGTTGCAGTCCTGCACCTCGTCGACCATCACATAGTTCATCTTCCGCTGCCACTTTGTCCTGACATCTGGAAAGTTGTTGAGAATATGCAGTGTGAATGAGATCAGGTCTTCAAAATCCAGAGAGAGATACTTCCTCTGGCGTGCCATAGTACTCTTGAAGAGCTCATATGTCTTCGGCTGGCACTTGTTGTGGATATACTGAAGCGTAGCTGCATCGATCTCCTCAGGAGCTCCTGGCAGAAGGAAACCCTCTATGTACGCACCGGCACTAAATGCCTTAATCTTGTAGAAGTCCTTAAGGTATCTCTCGACAGTGGACTCCTTCCTTTCCAAGCCGTTCTCCTCGAAGGCTTCCTTGGCGATTGCCTTCATGTCCTCTTCGTCGAGAATCTGGAATGTCTTGGGATAGCCAAGACGGAAGATTTCCTCTCGGAGGAACTTGACGCAGAAGGAATGGATGGTGCAGATGAAATCGCTGGCGTGTTCCCCGCCGATGAGGCGGTTGATACGGTTGCGCATCTCTGCTGCAGCCTTGTTGGTGAATGTAAGACAGAGGATATTGCCCGGATCGATGCCTAGCACATCAACAAGGTAAGCGTACCTGTATGCGAGCACGCGTGTCTTGCCAGAGCCGGCTCCGGCGATTATTCTTACTCTGCCTTCAGTAGCTTTCACAGCCTCTAGCTGCTTGTCATTCAATCCTCTGAGTTCCATATGAAGCGATATCCTATCCTTACAAATTTACCAAAAAAAACCGACCCTATACAATAGTATATACTTATACAAATACAAAATTATAACGCCGTCGTGCCAAACTGAGGCACATGGATAAAAAGTGGGCCCAGGTAAAAATAGTTTTCCATTTCGGACAGTCGTTGATGTGTCGCGAAGGTATGTAACGAGCACAATCTCCCAATGCACCGTGCTCATGTCTTCGCACCTGTCCTCAGGAAAATAGACAC
>CANBDZ010000209.1 GCA_947367375.1 uncultured Bacteroidales bacterium
CCGAACCTAAAGCGACCATATCTGAAGTGGTACATTTGAAAACGCTCTAGGAGGTACATTCAATGTGATATAGTCAATCAAGGGTTCCTCGAACGACAGGATTTCCATCCTCATCTGTCAGGATCTTTCCTGCATATCTTTTTTAGCATCATCATGATAGGAACGACGAAGACGTGCATATGCGGAGTATACTCGTCGAGATGGATGCATGCACCGACAACGTTCTCAGCACCGAATCTATCGCAGGCGAATCTGTACATTTCCATGAACATGGAATAGACTCTTCCTCCAACCGGCAATTCGCGGTCCTTACGGACCTGGCCGTTCTCATCCAGCATATCATCCTCGGCGTAAAGTTCCATCGAACGTTCGTGATCAATGTTGCGCGTGTTCTGTGCTATCCTATCCTCAGCCTCCCGCTGAAGTCCTGCGATATTGCTGGAAGGATGGATCTTCATGCACTCAATTCAATTGTATTGTATTGCGGTGCCTTGTATGGTCTAGTCATTGCCGTAAAACAGAAGAATTTACCCCATTATGACATCCCCCCCGCCACAGGTACTTGTGGCAGGGGTGGTAAGATAATTCCAATACGAGAAATTGTGGATTCGTGGAAATGTGGAGTATGTTACTGCTCGTCCTCCAGATCCAGTTTCGGCTGTTGTGACTTGAGATATTGTTTCATACTGAGTGAACTTACGACTTTCTTTCCTGTCTGCTCCTCAAAAGCTTCCTTTGCAACACGGGCAACGGAACCGCCTCTTTCTGCAACTCGTGCGTGTTCACTCATCGTCTGAGGATGCTCCTCCTTGGTGATATTCGTAGTGGTCAACTCGGCTAGCATATTCATCACAAGTTCTTCGTTGGTCATGTTATCACGCAAGTTCTCCTGATGCAGTCCTTTAAGATTCTTGTATTCCCTGGCTGTAAGACCTGCCCAAGCCTGATAGATGATGTCGGTAAGAGTAGCATAACCTACACCTTCCTCGACATTATGAGCCTTCCACTGGTCCGTAAGGTCCTTGCGAATCTCAATGCTTTTAAGGCGCTGATTAATCCAATTGTCAGAATACCCAAGACGTTTATAATCCATCAGTGACTGCTGTATTCCGAGTTCCGGGTCCTGCATCTGCTGAATTCTTTCGGCTCCCACTTCAGCCAGCCAGCGCTTTATCGGCTCAGCCTTTTTGGAAGGGATTGACTGCACCAAGCGTAGCATCTGTTCCAGATCAGCGACATCAGAATAACGTAGTTTGCCGTCTGCGGCTCTCAATTTCAACTGGTGACAATTTGTCACCGTTTCATTTCCCTCCAAAACTAAGCGCTGCTTCAGTTTGTTCCAGTACTTTCGCGCAGTAAGATAATCCTTACTTTCCGTAAGAATCTGCACTATATCAATAATGCAGAAATACCACTTTTCCTGCACCTCATCCCAGACCGTCCTGATCTGCTTCTCTTCAAAAATCTTTAATTCCTGCATTGTCATAACGTTCAATTTTTAATCTCATACAAAGCTAACAATAAATCTTATAAATTTTATGATTACACCTCAATGAACTTCCGCCCATCAAAACCATACTCGTGTTCTCCACGCTGAACATATCCCAGCTGATTGCAGACGACTTTGGTTCCGTTGATCTCGGTATCAATATTGGTATGGGAGTGACCATATATCCACACATCAATCCTACTGTCAGCAATATAGTCATGAAGGTCCACTGCAAATGCAGTATTGAGCGGACTCTTCTTATGATGCGGTGCAACAACTGCCATTGTAGGGAGATGATGAGTCACCACCACGATGTGCTTTGCATCACTCTCTGCTACACTCTTCTTTATGAAGGCAAGACATTTCTCGTGTTCATCATTGAAGTGGCCCGGCAGAAAGTTCTTCCCTCCATATCGAATCTGATAGAAGTCGTTCATACCCTGCCAAATAGTAAACTCATTTGCGGGATTTATGCGTGACCACAGAGTGCTAAGAATGAAGTCTGTGTCATCAACACGAATGACCCTATTCTGGTGATAGTGTACATTCGGGAGAATCTCTCGGCTCCAGCTGTCGCCATTCTCCAGCACATCCCCGAAACCGTAGTATTCATGATTTCCTGGCACCAAGAACACCTCACGATAATTCTCCGAAGACCATTTCCAGAACTTGCTGTTAGGAAGATTCTTGTCTCTTAGATAAGCTGTATCTCCTGCTAGCACAAGAATATCCCCAGTTACCTCAAAAGGTATTTCCTTTACATATTTTGAATTGCCTGACAGCTCCAAATGCAAGTCAGACGCGTATTGTATCTTCATAATATTTCTCTTAAAAAATGGCGACTCTTACATACTCTGAACGAGATTTGCAGATTTTGCAAGAGTCGCCCCTTCATCCTAGTTTACAGCCATATATACCTTCTTGACAAGCACAGAAACCATCTTGTTCAACTCCTTATTGAAGATCTTGATTTCAGACTTGTCGATGACATTATACAATGCAGAGTGCTCCTTGAGGAAATCCTCCACCACGTCATATGACATCTCCTTGATCAGCTTACCAAGGTCGGCTGGCATATGGACTTCTCCGATGTGGCTTACCACATTGGCAAGGCGGTTCTCATTGACATATGACGCGAGATTTTCAATCAGTTCCGCCAGTTCCTTGCCATACTCCACTGGAGCTTCCAGCTGCCTGTTCCTTCTCTTCACACTCTTGTTCTCCGCAAAGCGGGCATTCTTGCTCTTGATCAAAGCCCTGCTTCCGGTACGCAGATAATGTGGAGTTACAGGTCTGATTACGATACCCTCGCAGATATTGTCCTCGATTGCCGGATAGCCAAGCCACTCGGCAATCTTGCTCTGGAACTCATTAGGATAAGCAAGGCATTCGTCAAGAGTTCCCTTGAAGAGTGGCTTAGCATAGAAGAAGCCCTCTGACTCAAACAGTCCCTCAGCCTGATCCACTGACAGGTAGTAGCCACCATCGTTAGTGAACACATAGATATCAAATCCGTAGAACTCGTGGTCAGGTGCATAGTACACACCCTTCTGGATCATAGTAAGACGGCCTACCCTCTGCACATCCGGATGCGGATATGAACCGCCGAACAACTCACCGAAGACAGAGACAGACTGCATGTCTGGGCAATCCTGCTTCAAATGGTTGAAGAGAGAAATCACCTTCTCCTTGTACTCATCGACAAGCTCCTGATAGTCGTAGAACTTCTCGTCATCCTCAAGAATCGACGTTCTCTTGGCAAACTTCACATCGTTACCGTCACACAGGAAGCTGGTATTGGTACCGTGTACCTTCTCCTGGACCACCCACTGCATATCAGCAGGAACCTGCTCCCTAACCTGATCCAGATAATCTTTATAAAAATGGTTCTCAATAGAACTGTATTTCTTAAATTCAATCATAATTCGAATAGTTGTTTTTGTTACACTTTTGGCTTTCACAAGCCATCAAATCTTACCCCGGGATTAGCTGATATCGAGGCAAATCTATGAAACAAAAACCAATTATAAAACATTGATTTTCAACGACTTTTTGCTTATATATAAATATATAGT
>CANBDZ010000210.1 GCA_947367375.1 uncultured Bacteroidales bacterium
TCAGTAGAAGCAATTCTATTGAGGTTTTTTCGTTTATGCAGTCAGTCGAATCCCGCTCTTCCCCTTGTCCAGCCTCTTCCCCTTGTCCAGCCCCTTGCCCGGTCCGCTTGTCCATAAAACCGGCCTTTCTGTGGACAAGCCTCATTAAAACAGTCCGTCTCTGTTCTGTACGATAGTGGTGTCTGACTTTTTCGGGTTATAAAAGACAGATAGCGTCTCATTGATTTCTTCCTGTGTCATTCCTGTGACATTCAGACGCATATAATACTCTGATACGGAATCTCCTTCGTTGAGTGTCGGGTACGATACAAATTCCCATCCCTGCATGCCAAGCCAGTTCAGTCCTGCAATCTCGGAGTTGAAGATACGGTCATAGCCGTTCTCGTCCACTACATGTTCGCGTTTCGTATAGTTTGACTGCCCGAAATCGACAGACATTTTTACCTTCCATTCATTTAAGATTTTTGTGTTGTGAAAATCAACTATGCAATATACATAGGCGGATTGATTACGTCCGCTAGTTTGAGCTGCGGCGTTTGATGATGCCGTACATAAAGTGAATATTACGGCCAGTAGTGTCAGAACTCGTTTCATATGTTCAGTTATTTAATCATTTCCAATAATTTGTCCAGTACGGCATCCCTGCCTGTCATGTATTCCTCAGCCACATATGGAATCGGGATGTCTGGCATGAGATAGCCGTCGACGGCTTTTGTATGCTCATCATATTCTGTTGTCGAGATGCCTGAAACTCCAAGCCAGGCCTTGAAGACCTTGGCCTCTTTTCTCAGAGGATGCCAGAACATCTTTGAGTCAAGGCATTCGCCATATTTCAGAGCATTGTGCATCAATGGTTCTCCGACAAGCTGGGCTGCATCATTGTACTGGAGGATGTTACAGAATGAAGCTGCGGTCGATGCAGTACCTTCATCCATCATCACATAGTACTTCACGCCATCTATGAAAAGTCCGTTATCCAACGGCAGGGTCTTTATGATCAGGCTGTCGGGGATGTCAATTACCTGACCTATCATGTCTTCTGTCAGGAAGTCGTAATCATTAAGCGTCGCCTTGCTGACCATCAGTTTCTGACCCTTCTGATAATCTATCGACGGCTTGTTTATGAGCATGGAAAGCAGCTTGTCAAAGTCACTTCCGTAACCACCAGGATTGTCTCTGAGATCAAGAATAATGTTGGTCATGTCCTCTTTCTTGAAATCCAGGATACTTTTCCGCAGGATCCTGATTAACCGTGAATTGTCCGGAAAGAAACTTGGAATCTTAATATATCCGGCAGATGATTCCGGGTATCTGCGGATATTGTTGTCCATGCTGTTCTGTTTTGTGAACTGGAACTCTACATCATTCATTTCAGGCTGTCCTGCAACAGTGACCGTCATCGCCCGTCCGTCTCTGATGATCTCCATTACATACTCATCGCAGAACATCTTCATATAGTAATGTCCCAGAAAGGTACCGAGGAATCTATGCCTGTTACTATAGTCGTACTTCAGCATTTCCGACATCGGGTCTCCGTTGATAGAGAGTATCATGTCGCCAGGTAGAAGTTCGGGAGAAAGAGTCTTATCTACGATTACTGAGTCACCGATACAGATTGCTCTCACAGGAAGAACCTTGCCGTGTTTATATATGCTTCTGGTCGATTTCTTCCATTGCTTCTTCCTTTCCTTTTCAGGAGCCTCCCAATCTATATCGTGAGGAAAGTATGGGATTACATTCATATGAGGATCTTCGTGCCTCATGTATTTGAAGAACGGAAGCCATACATAAAACACATCCGCAGTCCTCATTGTATCTCCGACCTCCTTCTGGCGGCGGTTCATTTCAGCAAGGATGGCATCCTCTGTTTCAGAGTCAATATGCTTTGAAAGTCCGGGATGGTCAGGTATTGTAAACAGATGTTCCCAATCCTTGGTCTGGATATGTTCTGAATCTTTCAGACGAATCTCTTGAGCGGAAACCTTGCCGGCAGACAGGCACACAAAAAGAATTACAGCCACGTATGTCAGTGGCTTGGGGAGTCTAGTCATCTTCTAAAAGGTTAAAGGCTGTATTAAGTGCATATACTGTGCCATCAGTAACCGGCTTATGCCGGTAGATAACTATGGAAGCTGCACCGATTCCTGATTCCATGACTCGCTGACAAGTTGCCAGTCACCATTCTTACCTTCCTTAACATATACTCTGACAAGGTATGTGTCCAAATTTGGAGAATCAACTGTTATATATGTCTCCTCTCCAGTATAAAATGGTCCAAACTCCTCGCACCAATAATCTTTTACGAAAAACTCGGTCACATCGTTTTTATCCCACGCAGTTACAACCAATATCTGATGAAACTCGGAAACATCCGTTCCTTCAACAGCTTCAACTTCATATTTTACGTAATACTTTGTTTCAGTATCAAACATCTCACAGGATGTGAGAGCAAGGCCAACAATGGCCATAATAAAGAGATAAAATCGTTTCATTTTGTGTATATGTAGTTAACAGTTAAATCAATGTTCGGGCTGTCGGTCATTGATGAGTTCGAGGCTGACTCAACATTAAGACGAGTATTGTCGTAAAAAGTACTAGTCTGAATCCAAAGTTATCCGTCCATGTTGGTCTGTTCATTTACAATTCTCCAGAATCCACTCCCAAGCCGCATCCGTCTTCTTTGTGTAGTCAGACAGGTTGAGAACCACATCATTCAGAATCTCAAGTCTTGCTTTGATGACATCCTTTGTTTCTTCCTTTACATTGGAATCTTCGACCATTGAGCAGTCATATATGACTTATATATGGTAGCTTTGCAAAATAATCGGAAAGGTCAGTAGTATTATTTAATATATATATCGTCTTAATGTCGAGATGACTTGCTTCTACCTCGAACATTGATTGAACGATTAACCAAACAAATACACACGATATGAAACGACTTGCTGCAATTTTATTTATGGTGACTTTGCTTTGCGGATGTGAAAAGATATTTACACCATCAAAGATTACCATGTCCCCTATGGAGACCAGAATAGTAGAAACAACCATTCAGCCTCAGACATTATTCATATCAGATTATGATGGCAATGGAACTGAGCCTGTAGTACTTGATGAAGAGACTCAGTCATATACAGTTACCTACCAGTGGCTTACAGCCAGTATTTCGCTGTCGTCATATAATGAAGCCACCTATACATACGAACTGGTTCTGACGAGCGGAGTCAGATCCGAAAATGATGAGTGGACCCTATATGTCGGAGGTGTGGACAAGGACTACCAGGATTCAATGGATGTCTCACTCCGCTAATTCTCCAGTGCAGCGACGCACGTTTTTCGGCTCAAAAACCTGCGTCGCTGCAATAACAGGGACTCCCGATTTCGCGTAAATACTGCAAGGCCGTGAGTCAGGGTGTGAAATAATTTTCCTATATTTCCTCTATAAATCAAGATCACATACTATCTCTGCACTGTCGGTGGCATAATGGCTTCTCATAAGTGCGTGAGGGAACCCCACTATAGCGATAGCGGTGAAAAGATAATATAACAATTTCCTCTGCG
>CANBDZ010000211.1 GCA_947367375.1 uncultured Bacteroidales bacterium
TGCCCTTTAAAGATAGTATGTGGTCTTGATTTTTATTCTAACGGGCGTAAAAACGAAAGTTTTTATGTAAGTTTGTACTCTTATGGACACCGCATTGAAAGACACCCTTATCGGATGGGCAGAGGAGTACAACAACCCTAAGTATTTCCAGGAGGACCCCATCACTTTCCCTACCGGTTTCGCTCGGAAATATGAAGCCGGCGAGGCTTCACTTGCAGATGTCGAGATCTCGGCGCTGCTGTCATCTCATCTTGCTTGGGGCAGACGTGCAATGATAGTGCGCGACTGCGGCAGGATGTTTGACGAAATGTGCTGGAAGCCATATGACTACGTTATGGCAGGAGACTACCGCAACGAAAACGCAAGCCTCCACAGGACAATAAAATGGAGCGAGTTCGCCGCCATATGTTCGAGACTGAAAGGGATATATGAAAAGACCGGCAGCATCGAAGGGCTGAGCGACACTCAGATCAGGACGGAGATATTCGGACAGAAGGAGGACCGCAAAGCGCCCAACAAGAAGATCAGCATGATGCGCAGGTGGCTTGTCCGCGACGACGGCAAGGTGGACCTCGGAGTGTGGAAGAACAGTGAAAAGTCAGATCTGATACTGCCGCTTGACGTCCATGTATATGGTCAGGCGACGGCGCTGGGACTGACCTGCCGAAGGCAGAAGGACCTGGCCACAGCCGTGGAGATCACAGAGGCGTTCAAGGAAATATGGCCGGAAGACCCTTGTAAGGGCGACTTCGCCCTCTTCGGCTACGGTGTAACCAGATAAGTTTAGGAATATGCCGACTTTATACATAATATCAGGATGCAACGGAGCGGGCAAGACCACCGCTTCCTATTCTCTGCTGCCCGAGATGCTCGACTGCAGGGAGTTTGTCAATTCGGACGAGTTCGCCAAGGGACTCTCCCCTTTCAATCCTGAGAAAGCTTCGATCCAGGCCAGCAGATATATGTTGATGAAGATCCGCTACCTCCTCAAGAGGCAGCAGGACTTCGCCATCGAGACCACACTTGCCACCAGAACGCTGATCAAGACGGCCAAGATGGCTCAGGAGGCAGGTTACAACGTGACGTTGTTATATTTCTGGCTCAAATCACCTGAACTCGCCATCGAGCGAGTGCGGGCGAGAGTCGAGGCGGGCGGCCACAATATCCCTGAAGAGACGATCAGACGACGCTACAGCGTGGGTATATATTACTTCTTCCAATACTACGCGCCGATGTGCGAGAGATGGATTCTTGCTGACAACTCCCAGATTCCGTTCCGCGTCATAGCCGAGGGATCGAAGAACGATGTGATCAACATCAGGGACGAGGAGACCTACGAAACCATCAAGGCGATGGCCAAAGACAAGAAACAGATTGCAGAAGAGACAGGAGAGATCCTGTCACTATAAATAAAGATAATGAAGAATAAGTATCTGGATATATTCAAGGTGACGGAGAGCCAGCTTCAGACGCTGGTGTCTACTGCACTTTCATACGGAGGCGACTACAGCGACCTCTATTTCGAACACACTACCTATTTCAACCTCATGCTTAAGGACGGAGTCGTTTCGTCCGGAGGATTTCACACTGACTACGGCGTGGGTATCCGCGTGCTCAAGGGTGAGAAGACAGGATATGCATATTCTGAGAACACAGATATGGATGACATGCTCTGCGCAGCAAAAGCTGCTTCTGCGATAGCCAGAGGCACAGTTGCAGCTCCGGTGGCATATTGCGGAGTTCAGGACAGGAAGCAGGATCTCTACCCTATGCAGCAGAACTGGAGGGACAAGGGAGCAGACGCTTTTCTGCCTTTCCTTCAGGAGCTGGAGCAGAAGATCTTCGCACGAGACAACAGGATAGTGAAGGTCGTGATCCGACTTTCCGATTCAGTGACCGACGTGATGATGTACAATTCTCTCGGAGAGCTGACCTATGACACAAGACCTGTGGCAAGCGTAAGCGCGACAGCTGTGTTCCAGCAGGACGGAAAGACTGAAAACAAGAGCGTGGCCAGAAGTTTCCGTACCGGTGCCGAACTCATAGGCCCTGCCCTGATGGATGAGATTGCAAAGGAGATCACGTCAGGCATCGACCAGAGATTCGAGGCGACAAGACCGAAAGGCGGGCAGATGAGCGTAGTGATGGGAGCAGGAGCCTCAGGCATCCTCCTTCACGAGGCGATGGGCCACGCATTCGAGGCCGACTTCAACAGAAAGGGTCAGTCCATATTCTCAGACAAGCTCGGCAAGAGAGTCTGTCCGGAAGGAGTGAACGTGGTGGATGACGGCACGCTGGCAATGAACAGAGGTGCAGGAAACTACGACGACGAAGGAGTACCGGGAGAAAAGACATATATGGTCAAGGACGGCATCCTCTGCTCGTACCTCCACGACAGGATCAGCGCAGCGTGGTACGGCGTGACACCGACCGGTAACGGCCGAAGAGAGAACTTCCGCTACAACCCTATCCCTCGAATGAGGGCGACATATATGGAAAGCGGTAACGCCAATCCTTCGGACATCATCGCTTCGGTAACCAACGGTATCTATGTGGACGAGTTCTCGAACGGCCAGGTCAAGATCGGCGAAGGCGACTTCACATTCTTCGTAAAGAGCGGATATATGATCGAAAACGGACGCCTGACGGCTCCGGTTAAGGATATAAATATAATAGGAAACGGCCCGCAGGCACTCGCTGACATCAAGGCGGTCGGCAACGACCTCAAGATCGACAACGGCACCTGGACCTGCGGCAAGGAGCAGAGCGTTGCAGTGTCGTGCGGAATGCCGACAGTTCTGATCGGAAGTCTTACAGTAGGAGGAGAACAGTAATGATCAAAGGATATGAAATGGAACTTGCGAAGAAGTGCATCAGCTTCGCCACTGAGGCGGGAGCGGATGCTGCGCGAGTGTCTTTAGGAAAATGCGTGACTGACGCATACACACTGCTGAACGGCCAGCTCGACAAGGCTAGCCATTCGGCTGACAGGTCTGTATATATCTACCTTTTTGTTGACGGCAGATACGGAACATTCTCCACTAACAGACTGGAAGAAAAAGAGTTGCAGGACTTCATCTGCAAAGCTGTCGAGATGGCAAGAATGCTCGGCGAGGACAAGGCCAGAATGCTCCCAGCTCTGGAGAGAACAGCTAAGGATGCCTTGACTGGCAATGAGTTGGGCCTCTTTGATGAAGCCTATCGCAGTTTCGACAGCGACAAGGCTCTCACAGACGCCTACCGTATGAGCAGCTACGAAAAGCTCGTACAGGAAACTGACCGTCCGTACAGGATCATCTCAGAGGAATGTGAGTTCTCCTGCACTGCTGATGACAACTACACAGTGGATTCACAGGGTTTCGAAGGCCGTCATAAGGAGACTTCTTATGGTACATTCGCTGAAATCACCATCGAAGACACCGAAGGCTGCAAGTACAGCGGCTACTGGTGGCAGACCAGCCACAAGGCAGCGGAGATCGACTTCACTGCAGTAAGCGGAAAGGCCTTGGAGAGGGCTGCAAGGCAGATTAACCCACAGAAACGCAAGAGCGGCAGGTAC
>CANBDZ010000212.1 GCA_947367375.1 uncultured Bacteroidales bacterium
GCATTATTGACATCAATTGTCTTTGCAGGAGCAGCATTTGCACATAATGCCCCTGTTGAAAAGAACGACAGTACAAAGATTCCATTTTCGGTAAAGGCCCTCGCGTTCAGAGGTACCTTCCTTGATAATAACACCCACTTCAACAAGTTCCAGCCATTCCATCCCGCTGGTGTGCACATGGGTCTCGAATTTCCTTCGCTTCAGCAGCGTCCTTGGCAGGAGTACCTCGGCAACCCGACAATCGGAGTCGGCCTGTCATGGCTTGACTTCAGTCACGAGATGGTAGGAATGTCTGTCGCTGCATATCCATATATCCTTCTTGATGCCATTGACACTGATGTCCTCAATGTCAAATTCAAGTTCGCGGCCGGTCTTGGCTATGTGACCGAACACTGGTACACTCAGGAGGATACCAATCCGGATCATTACTATGAGCCTACAGTAAACACTATCTTCGGCTGCCCTATCAATGTGTATATGAACGCCGGAGTCAATATGAATTTCCCTATTACTGACTATCTTTCAGTCGGTGGCGAGTTCGGCTATTATCATATGAGCAACGGCCGTACAAGTATGCCTAACATCGGAATGAATGCAATTTATGGCTCTGTTGGAGTAACAACCCATTTCAATACTGAGGCAAAAAAGAAGCCGGTTGACTTCCCGGATCTACCGTATGGCTGGTCGATCAACATTACAGGAGCACTCGGCGCTCACAAGTCAGCTATTGAAGATCAGAACAGATTTCTTATCTCTTCATTCCACACAGGAGCAGTGTATAGCGTAAACAACTGGTACGGACTCGGAGTGGGACTTGACGTGTTCTATAACGATGCGGTCAGCAAGAATACAGCCAGAAACCTGTACTGTGACGGAGACTACGAGGTGGATGGCAAGCTTGTAGACTGTACTACCTGCGGTGCTGAGAAGAATGTGGATTACACTCTCAAGCACAAGGTGAGAGCCGGTATTGCGATGAACAATGAGTTCAGATTCGGAGTGGTGACGGCAATCGTCGACTGGGGTGTGTATTTCTATAACCCGTCACGTAACATCTACTACGACTATCACTACGACCACTATGGCACAGTAGCTCCAAAGCGTGATCTCTTCTATGAGTCACCATACGGAGCCGGCAGCGAGGAGGCATTCCACTATATCCGTTTCGGTATGAAGTACCGTGTTGCAGACAACCTCTACCTTCATACAAGTGCCAAGACTCACCTCCATATCTGCGAATATATCGAGTTCGGTCTCGGATATCAGATTCCTTTCCTGAAGAAATCAAACCGCACAGAAGGCAAGAGCAACATCTTCCACTACCGTAAGGACTGGTGGAAGTAATCTGCCTGTAAACACCTGAACGAACTATGTCACTATATATCCCCACCCATTATTCCAATATCCTTGGCAGCGTCGAGAACACTGAAAAGGCCATCAAGGCTGTAAAGGATATGTTTCAGGATAACCTTTCGGCACAGCTGGCACTGCTTCGAGTGACTGCTCCTATGGTGGTCCTCAGTGGAATGGGACTCAATGACGACCTGAACGGCGTCGAACGTCCGGTGAAGTTCCCTGTCAGGGATATGGGCGATCAGCAGGCGGAGGTCGTGCATTCGCTGGCGAAATGGAAGAGGGTGAAGCTTGCTCAGATGGGCGTCCAGCCAGGTAGGGGAATATATACAGATATGAACGCCCTGCGTCCGGATGAGGAACTGGATAACATCCATTCGATATACGTGGATCAGTGGGATTGGGAGAAGGTCATACCTCGCGAGATGCGTACTCTGGATTATCTGAAGAAGACAGTCCGAAGGATATATGAGGCTATCAAGGTCACTGAGAACAAACTGTATGTGGAGTTCCCTCAGATAGAGCCTATGCTGCCGGAGGATGTGTTCTTTATCCATTCGGAAGACCTTCTCAGAATGTATCCAGGCCTGACTTCCAAGGAAAGGGAAGATGCAATCGTAAAGAAGCATAAGGCTGTGTTCATCATAGGTATAGGTGGCCCTCTTTCTGATGGTAAACCTCATGACAGCCGTGCGGCGGACTATGATGACTGGTCCACTCTGAACGAAGACGGTTATTGCGGACTCAACGGTGACCTTCTTCTCTGGAATCCTGTTCTGGAAAGCTCTTTTGAGATCTCGAGTATGGGAATACGTGTGGATGAGGAGGCGTTGAAAAGGCAGCTGGAGCTGCGTGGTGAAACCCATAAGTCTGAACTCCTGTACCACAAGCTCCTGCTTGAAGGCAAACTTCCATATACGATCGGAGGAGGTATAGGACAGTCGCGACTTTGCATGTTCCTTCTCAGAAAAGCCCACATCGGAGAAATCCAGTCCAGCATATGGTCCGATGAAGACCGCAAAATCTGCCGCGAAGCAGGAATCGACCTTGTGTAGAAAATATATTAACTAATATAACAACAAATGGCTGAATTTAAAGATGGAATACCCATTTTGATACACCTTTTTGAAGTTGATAAGTACAGGTTTTGCAAATAGAGAAAAACTGCATATCTTTGCAGTGTCATAGGGGAATTCGTAGAAGGGATGACAACCCTTATCGCTCAGGCGGTTCCGAGCCCCAAAGTCTAGCCACCGCATTTGCGGTGGTTTTTTCTCATACGAGATGCTTTTTCTGTATAAAAAACCAAACCCGATAGCTTGACGAATCAGGGGCTACCGGGACTAAACACCGCAAATATATGCCGTTTTTTAACAACAAACAAATTTTTGCCAGTATTTTTTATTTTATCAACGCACCTATCTGATTACATGCATTGTCGATATGTCCTAATCCATACAAAAGTGATGCCCCATCTATACCCATCCACCTGAACAGTTCCATTATTCTATTGTATCTGTTATGTATGTATTGCGTGTCTATGCTGACAGGGTTTTTACTGAAGCATATGGGCTCGTGATGCGCGATGCGATTCCTCAGTTTATTGATATAATCCAGTTCGCCAAACACATAAGTGTTGTCAAATTTATGACTCTGAGTGGATTTTGGCTTATTGGGAAATATCCCCATCAATTTTCTACCCGACAGGCGATACTGGACGTTAGAAAACATATGCTTCCATACTCCGAATTCCATTTCAGAAAGAAGCTTGGAATTTGAGTAGGTTCCATTCTTCACGAGACCATTATATGCATTCTCAATAATCTTTCTGGTCTTTTCTAGTCTTCGATCATTATACCATGCTCCACCAGGGAGAATTAGGTCTCTAAGCCAGTCGTTACCGAGATGCGCTTTCATAACAGCATCGATTCTGTTTCGAAGAGCCACTTCGAAGCAACTTACTACGACAAACATTTCTTGCGATAGGCGGAGATTATAACGATATAATGTCATTGCCTTCGCCTTATTCCCTCCACACGCGACATTGTATTTCCTCATTCGCTCCGGAGATATGATACTTTCAAACTCTGTGTATTTCATATCCTATCTTTGTTTTTATTATTCACAAATATAATAGAATCAACACAAAACAAGAAAAGGCATCTTATCAATCTAATATATAT
>CANBDZ010000213.1 GCA_947367375.1 uncultured Bacteroidales bacterium
TCGTCGCGGGCCCCTCCCGTTCACGAGGCCACGGGCGGCCACGCCATCCAAACTTACCCTACCGCCACTTCAGAGCACACGCAATAACCTTTTGTTATCATCTTTCTGATGTTATGAGCAACAGCTATTGTAGCGAACTCTGCATTTACAAGTCGCTTTCCTCTATAGCTGAACCTTTTGAAGTGATTGTCGTACTTGATTTGACCGAACACAGCCTCGGGTTCAATCGGTCTCCTGCTTCGATGCATCAGCCCCTCATCACTAGTCAGCAGTTCTCTTGCCATCGCTCGCAGTTCATTGTTCCTGTGATTCACTTCTATGACTCTGTGATTTGTTTTTCCCTTGTAGCACATCCCTCTGAGAGGGCAATGCGAGCAGTCTTTGGCGCAATATACGCTCTTCATTGACTCGTATCCTAGATCTGATTTCACCTTGATTTGCTTTGCAAACTCAAGATGTTGTCCCATAGGACATACATAGAAGTCTAACTCCTTGTTATAGAACATGTTCTCTATGAGAAAGGGATTGTTTTTCCGTTTGCGCTTCATCTCTGCGTGGAACATGTTGTACTTGACAAAAGGAGTTATCTCTTCGGATATCATATACTCGTAGTTCATCTCGCTGCCATATCCGGAGTCAGCGCATACAGTGGCGCTCTGCGTTCCGTAACGTTCCTTAAAGGACTCCAGGAACGGCTTCAGTGTGCCTTGATCAGTTGGACTGCTGTATAGCCCATAGTTCGTGATGAACTGGTTCTCTGTGGCAATCTGAACATTGTATCCGGGTTTGGTCTGACCGTTATTCATGGCATCCTCCTTCATCCTCATGAACGTAGCGTCCTTGTCGGTCTTGCTGTAGCTGCCACGTTCTCCGACAATCTCAAGCTTCTCCTCATATTCCTTCATCTTCGGGACAGACTCCTCCTTCACTTTGGTCACGTCCTTGCGTAACTTCTTGTCACTGATGCCTTTCTCGTCCATCTGAGCAAGGATGTCATCAGTGCGTTTCTGCATTTCCTCTGCTGTCATGACATTGTCAGACTCATCTCTGAGCTCCATGTCGAGTACTCTTTCTGCTTCACGGAGGATAGACTTCACCTTTAGATCCAGCTTGTCCTGATTCGTCTTGGTCGCCTTCTTCCATACAAAGGTGTACTTGTTTGCATTGGCCTCGATCTTGGTGCCGTCGATATACTGAACTTCAAGGCTGACGAACTTTGCATCAACAAGCATCTGCACGACCTGAGTGAAGATGTCATCCATGACATCAGCCAGACGGTTCTTTCTGAACAGGTTGATTGTATTGAAGTCAGGGCGCTGCATGCCGCTCAGCCACATGAAGTTCACATCGCGCTTGAGCAACGCTTCCATCTTGCGTCCGGAGTGGATGTTCTGGAGATATGCGTAAAGAATGACCTTCAACAGCATGCGTGGTGCAAAGCTGCTTGCTCCGCCACCTTTATATGTGGCCTCGATAGCACTGATATCCAGATGCTCAACTATGGCATCAAGTACGCGTACTGGATCATTTTCAGGAATAAAGTCACCGATACAGTGAGGAAAAAGGAGATTATCGTTCTGATTGTACGATTTATATGTTACCTTTGCCATGTCAGTTAGAGTTAAGGTATTATTTTGATTTCGCACTTCAAATATAACAAAACTCCCTGACATTAACAATAGCTATTCCTTTGACTATCAAAAGAATAGCTATATTTTTATACCCTTATACCAAGAGGGTGGATAGTAGTGATTGCGGAGGCGTGTCCACCCGCGGACACGGGTAGCGGGAGGGGCCCGTTGATAGCAAGTTATCGCGCAGCGATAACGCAGATAGCAATGGGAGGGTCCGGAGTGAGCGAAGCGAACGAAGTCCTCCGCAATCACTACTATCCGCCATATGCAACATAAAGCGAAACAAGGGGTGACTAATCAGTCATAAGACTTTTTAGTCACCCCTTATCATTATCAAGTTTCTGCTAGAAAGCGAGTATCACCCTCACAGGAAGAGCAGAAGACTCGGTCTTACCAGTAGCCATCCACTGACCATTATCCATAGTCACAGCTCTTACTCCAATTCCATCATAGTCACTGGTACTGCACCAATACTGATAAGGGTATTCTGTACCTACCTTCGTGCCTGACAAGCTCTCAATAACTGGATTGATGATGCTCATTGCTTCAGAAAGCAACTGCATTTCCTTGAATGAAGGAATATACCAATCTGTTGTTGCAGATGGAGCGGCAACCGCGTTTCTATGTGTTCTTACTGGAGAATCTGAACCATAGAGAGCAAAATCTATAGTATGGCCATATGACTCCACCCTAGCATCGTGCAACTCAATGAAGCCCTTAGTGTTAGAATAACCGACAGGCTTATCTGTATCCTTATACTGAGTATATCCATTGTTGTACATCCAAGACTCAGCATCCCTTAGACTCCAGCTTCTATTCTTCGTATATGCTGAAGTGTATTCTACAGTACTTACTACAAGTCCATGAGTACATTCAGGCTTATCTGCAGACATCTTAAGATCTGATGATGCGGCATTAACCTTTGCGAATACTACACCGATAACAGTCTTGGCCGGATCAAGCTGACTTGACCATGTGCCATCCGAGTAATAGTAATCACCAACATTGAGAGAAATACCTGAATTTTTCACAGTCAATGTACAAACCGCCGACTTATGTGTCGTACCGCCAGGAACAGACCAGTCATTATTGGTTGTTACCTTAATCTGTACTGTACCTGCCTTATGCGCAGTAATCTCACCTGTACGTTCATTTACAGAAGCGATGGCAGGATCCAATGATTCCCACTTAACATCCTTATATGTAGGCTCTACACCATCCACATCCGACTTGAAGCTTGGTGCAAATACCATTGTTGTTCCTACCTCCATATCTGCAGTTGCAGGTATCGACACAGACTCGACCCAATATGGCTCCACGTTAACTGTAAATGTCCTCTGAAGAGTCAGAATAACACTTTCCGACTGTGAACCACTGACATAGAATCCCACATAGTATGTTCCAGGAACAGAAGTCTTGAAAATACCATTTTGCACTGGAACTCCGAAAGATGGATTTGCATAAAGTCCCAAAGACTCTGGTATGACCTTAGGATTAAGATTCCACTCTTCATCAACCTTCAACGCACGGCCAGGAAGAGTAACTGTAATATCCTCAGGCTGTTTTTCAACAACCATAAGCTTGAATTCTCTCTCAATCGAGCCATCAATGATACATGTGATGATCACTTCACTTCCCTTAGGAACAGAGCACTCCCTACCGGTGACAACTCCGTTCGCAGAAACTGTTGCATTGGTGTCTGAGCTTGATCTCCAACTTACTGTATTTGGAACAGCACCCATAGGAATGGTCTCATATCCAAGCGTGATTGTCTCACCTTCCTCAACATAATAGCGGTCAGAAATGAACATGCCACCTTCTTTCCACACAACATCAAAATCTGTGATTGTTGCATTGAGGGTTTCAATCTCAAATGTATCAGTAACACCTGAAAGTTCAT
>CANBDZ010000214.1 GCA_947367375.1 uncultured Bacteroidales bacterium
TGGCACATGCTTGACAGACTCGTGGAGAAGGACACCGTGATGACCGAAGATGAGAAGAAAAGTTACATCGGTTCTGCAGAGATCAAGGACATCGACCAGAGGGAACGGTCCCTTCAAAGACTTGGCTGCTATCGTCACATGAGGGAGAAGCTCTACCCTCATCTGAGGACAGTCCGCTTCGACTTCCACCTGCACCGCAAGGGAATGGTCAAGGACACCGTCCATACGACGGTTCTTGACTCCACATACATGAACGGAGTCCAGGCAATCAGGGACAGGGACTATGAAACGGCACTTACTCTCTTAAGGCCATACAACGACTACAACACAGCGATAGCCTATCTCTGCATGGACTACAATGCCAGTGCGTTGCAGATTCTTGAGAGCCTTGAGAAGACTGCTCAAGTGAACTACATGCTTGCAGTACTCTACAGTCGAAAAGGCGATGAACAGAAAGCTGTCGAATACTATGTCAGGTCCTGTTCGCTGGATCCATCATACGTTCATCGAGGCAATCTCGATCCGGAGATATCCGTCCTCATAAGACGCTACGGACTGAATGCCCAGCCGGAGGATGACATCGAATTATTCTATTAAGCAATACCACTTTAATCATCAAATATCATGAAAAAAATCTTACTACTCGCATGCTCCCTCGGAGCACTGCTCTCCTGCAACAGGGATGAGATTCCTGTGCAGAATCTCCCGGACAACATTCCGGCAGTGAACGAAGCCACCAAGGGCACGATTCCGGTGCATCTGCGCATCGGAGGAAACTACATTACAACCAAAGGTACCTCACCGAATGAGAATGAATCAACTCTCGCAAACGTCAGACTGACAATCCAGGCATGGGGTTCCAGCTCGATAACACCGGCATACACTCAGACATATGATCTGGGAAATGATTCGGATATCATCGTGAACATGGCAGCCTGCGAATACGCCTACTTCACCGTGGAAAGCGGCAAAGTCGAAAACGGTCAATTCTTAAGTACCCTCGAAGGGCAGAAGGATTTCCTGTATGCCACAGGCAAGATCCGCCTTACATGGGAAGAGATGCAGAATCAGGACTCCCCTTTCGAAGTAACTATCAGCCGGAACATCAACAAGATCAGTATTGAAAAAATTTCGCTGAAATGGTCGAACGAGAACTATGACAGCCGTGAGTTCAGGATCAAGAAGATCTACCTCAGCGACGTCCCTCGCAGCTATATCTCTAACTGCAGCAACGTTACAGTCAAGGGTTATAACTCAAACTTCACGGGGACCAAGGAGGATGTTAGGATCTACAACCATGGTGGACTTGATGGATATACGTTAAGGTGCGTAAGCGACAACAAGTATTATACAACCAATGTCCATAGGCTTGACGACCAATTGGTAGATGAAGTGGACGCAGTCGTAAGCAAGAGTAATCCGTACGTCACACCGCATACCTACTATGCGTACATAAGCAACTCCAGCAAGAGCATCCATATCTCTACCGCCGCTCCTGACGCGAACTACGTCAATCTATACGTCCCAGTTACGACAATCGTGATCGAGGCAGAACTGGACGGAGAGAAGATGTACTACAAGGTGCCAGTAGTGGAAGGATTGGCGACAGCACCTACGAACACCCACATCATCTTCAAGGAACTGAGCATCACAGGACTTGGCTCAAGCACTCTTCATGGATCGAAGGCGTTCGAGAACATCTCATTCAAGTTTGAGGACTGGGTAGTGGATAATAGGTCAGAAGCAGCAGAAAACATCTAAAAGCAACAATCATGAAGAAAGGAATCTTTATCATGGCAGCTATCGCAGCGATAGTCTGCTCATGCGAACCTGAAAATGATTGTCTGCCGTGTCAGGAGGAGAAGACAGCGACGCTTAACGTGTCGCTTGACTTCGAGGATGACACTCAGACAAAGGCTACCAGCTATGTCACATCACAAACCTATGAGACTGCAGTTAACAATGTCCAGATACTCGTCTTTGACTCCACAGGAGCTCTTAACGCGTATGTTGATGCTGACAAGAGCGTCGCCGGCATCACAATCAACACAACCACAGGAAGCAAGACCGTCTGGGCTGTAGTCAATGGTCCTGATCTAAGCTCCGTAACCACTATTGGAGGTATGAGTGCCAAAACCATCGATCTAGGAGACAACAGCACGACAGCCAGTGCCGGTTTCGTGATGGCTGGCTCCACCACATGTACCGTCAGCAGTTCTACTGCCACTGCAATCATCACAGTGAATAGATTCGTATCGCGTGTGGCACTAGCGAAGGTGACAAACTCCCTTCCTGACTCATACGGTTCGCTGACCGTCAACAACGTCACTCTTACCAATGTGGTGGGCAACCAGAATCTCGCAGGAGCCGCGACACCATCTACTTGGTACAATAAGATGGGACGAAAGGACGGAGCTACGGTATCCTCGCAGATAATCGACGGAAGTTCTTATCTAGCATCATGCCCTACCCTCACCTTCAAGAGCATCAGTTCATCCGTTGCCAACGGTTCATCACTTACTCCGAGCACTCCTTATCTGCTATACTGCTATCCGAACAGCACAACGACAGATGCCACAGGGTGGGCTAGCAGTTTCACTGCGAGAAAGACCAGACTTGTAGTGACAGCGACCATCAGCGGAACGAAGTACTATTATCCTGTCGTGATTGACACACCACAAAGAAATACGGCATACACCGTAGAACTCACCATCACAGGACTTGGATCTACAGATCCGGATAAACCTGTAGAGAAAGGAACCATTTCCGCTATAGTCAGCGTTCAGGGCTGGGCATCAGGAGCAGTCTACGAAGAGACAATCTAACATTTCATAAACCACTTTAAATCAACAACGCAATGAAAAGATCAATTTTCGCATTCGCAGCCGCCCTTGCAGCATTGGTGGCTTGCAACAAGAACGAGGCAACACCTATGCAGCCTCAGAACCAGGAATCGCTCGTACCATGCGAGCTCACAGTTGGCATCTGCGGTGCCATGACAAAGGCAACTGCCGTGACTACAGAGAACGAGGCCAAGGTGAACAACCTCCAGATCTTCGTCTTCCGTGGCGATGACCTCGATGCTTACGCATCAGTGGACAACGCCAAGGAACTCACGCTCTCATGTACAGCCGGAGAGAGAGTCGTTTACGCTCTCGTGAACGCACCAGACTACTCCGCTGTTCCTGGCAAGGCAGCCTTGCTTGCAAAGGTGTCTGAACTCAGCGCCAACAGCCTTACCAACTTCGAGATGGTGGGAAGCAAGAGCGTTACTCTCCCACAGGCATCGACTGTATCGATCGATGTGAACCGCATCGCTTCTAGAGTAGTACTCAAGAAGATCACACGCAACTTCACTTCTGAGGCTCTTCAGGCTCTTGACTTCACCGTAGATGCCATCTACCTGATCAACGTGGCAGGTAACACCAGCTATGACCTCACAAAGGCACCGGCTGCATGGTACAACGTAGCCAAGAACAACAATGAGCTTGCAAGCCTTCTTTACGACGCACCTGCAAGT
>CANBDZ010000215.1 GCA_947367375.1 uncultured Bacteroidales bacterium
GCTCTTTATTGTCGCAGCGGCAACCGCAGCAAGAAGGCTGCCCGTATTCTTGTGGACAAAGGATATGAGGTGGTAGAACTTGGAACGGGATTCCGTGGCTGGGTCGCAGCAGGAAAGAAGGTCGCAATTCCGCAGAAGTAATCCATAGTATCGGAAAAATTTATTTAGATATCGGTATTTTAAATTTTTATGAACATGAAAAAGAAGACAATTATCTGGATTGTGGTTGCCGTTGTGATCCTCGGCAGCTTTGCATGGGTGAAAAATGTATACAACAAGCTCGTTTCCGCAGACGAAATCGCGCAGTCGATGTGGTCACAGGTGGAGAATGTCTATCAGAGAAGAGCAGACCTTATTCCTAATCTTGTGGCTACAGTCAAGGGATATGCAGCACATGAGTCGGAGACACTTGAAAGCGTAGTTGCAGCACGTGCCAAGGCGACACAGGTCACTGTGGACCCTTCGAACCTTACTGCCGAGTCCGTTGCCAAGTTCAATGAAGCTCAAGGTGAGCTCTCGACTGCTCTCGGAAGGCTCCTTCTTATCCAGGAGAACTATCCGGACCTTAAGGCAAATGAGAATTTCAGAGATCTCCAGGCTCAGCTTGAGGGAACTGAGAACCGCATCGCGACAGAGCGAATGAAGTTCAATCAGGCTGTAAAGGATTATAACACAAATATCCGCAGATTCCCTGCAAACATCATCGCATCTGCTTTCGGCTTTGAGAAGAAAGGCTATTTTGAGGCTCAGGCTGGTGCAGAGACAGCACCTAAGGTAGAATTCTAAAGCATATTTTATGAAGGCTGACAAATTTCTGACCGCGGAGCAGCAGGAAATTGTTGTTGCCGCGGTCAGACGTGCGGAAAAAGATACTTCCGGCGAGATCAGGATACACATTGACGCACACTGTTCCGGTGATCCGGTCAAACGTGCAGAAGAGGTTTTCGTAAAGCTCGGAATGCACAAGACAGAGCTCAGGAACGGTATTCTGATATATCTGGCGTGTAATTCCAAGGTCTTTGCCATCATTGGCGACAAGGGAATAAACGATGTCGTTCCTGAGAATTTCTGGAACGATGTAGCCCAGACTATGTCGGAATATTTCCGTAAAGGTGACTTTACAGGAGGATTGTCCCAGGCCGTACTGCTTGCCGGAGAAAAGTTGAAGAGCTTCTTCCCGTATCAGGCGGACGATATAAACGAATTGCCAGATGAGATCTCATACTAAATATATACTTGTCCTGCTCTGTCTGATGACAGCAGTCCTGTCGTACGCCATCCCGTCACGTCCCGACCCGCAGAGGCTTGTCAATGACCTTGCTCAGGTGTTTACCTCTGATCAGGTATCCAGACTTGAGAATACACTCGTTGCATTTGACGACAGCACTTCAAACCAGATCGTGGTTGTGACCGTAAAAGATCTGGAAGGGTATGACCCATCAGAGTATGCAACCCGCATAGGTCTGGATTGGGGAGTGGGCTCTGCCCAGTTCAATAATGGAATCGTGCTGCTTGTAAAGCCGAAGACATATGACTCGGCCGGCCAGGTTTTCATTGCAGTAGGCTATGGACTCGAAGGTGCAATCCCTGATGCATATGCCAAGAGAATCATTGAAAACGAGCTGATTCCGAATTTCCGACTCAATGATTATTATGCAGGCGTAGAAGCTGCTTGTGATGTATTGATGAAACTCGCAAGTGGAGAAATCTCGGAACCTCGTGGCGAGGAAGAAGACGACGCATTGCTCGAGATTATAGCCACGCTGCTATTCATCGGATTACTGATTTTTATCTTTATCATTGCTATAGGTCAGAATGATGACAATGGTCACAGCTCGGGCGGAGGACGCAGGACTATATATGTAGGCCCGATCATTACCAGCGGCAGATCGTATGGAGGTGGTTCCTCATTCGGTGGTGGCTTCGGCGGCGGTTTTGGAGGCTTTGGCGGCGGAAGCTTCGGTGGTGGCGGAGCCGGCGGAAGCTGGTAGGACCTGTGTCAGGGCATTCGGGATACGATGCTCACTACACCTCGACCTCGTACATAAGATAATGACACTCAGACATGCCTACCTTCTGGTAGACTGTCTGAGCTTTTTTATTGTCTTTATCTACATATAGTCGTACTTGTGATATACCTTCCGACTTGGCAAGTCTCATGACTTCCTCATACATGGCCTTGTAGATGCCGTTCTTTCGGTAATCAGGTGACACATACACGCTCTGGATCCACAGATACCAGCAGCAGTTCCAGTCGCTCCATTCGCGCGTAAGCATGAGTGAGGCTACAGGCTTGCCATCAATGACAGCCAGTACATATCTGCCTTTGGTGTCATCCTGCAGGACCGACTCTACGCCCTTCAAGGTGCGTTCGTAATCCAATGCATAACCCTCGGATTCCATTGCCATGTCTACCTGAAATCTGGCAATTGCAGGGGCGTAAGAAAGGTCGCTTGGCGCGATTTCAATATGGAGTTCAGTCTTATTCATGCCTGTCAGAACTGATTATGGCTTCAGCCTCCTCTCTGGAAATCTTCTCAAAGCGTCTGAATGTCCTGCCGTCTCTCTCTATGATCTCTTCGAACATGGCCTTAGGCCTTACCCATATGCCTCTTTCGCCGTACATCGCCTGATATACGACCATCTCCTCGAGGGTTTCCGAATGCTTTGCTATGTGAAGGACACGATAGACGTTGCCCTTGAAGTGTCTGTAATACTTGCCTGTCATATCCAGTTGTCTTACCATGTGTTTCATTGTGTGCCCGAAGAAGTCCTTGTCATCGAGATATGTAAATCCTAGTCTAGAGTACAACGCTTCAACATGAGGTTTATCTATATCGACAATGAGTCCTGCCACTTTGTGACCAAGTGATGCAGCACGTTCGCACTGTGCCTCAATCATCCTTGAGGCGATGCCTCTTCCCCTGAATTCTGGCAGTACTCCTACTGAATCCAGATAGAACTCTCCAGCCTCGGTTTCTTTCATCTTCGCAAACCCACAGTCCGGCCCTAGAGTGTTAACTAAAGGCTGCTTGAGCCTTTGATAGTCTGCTCCGTCATAGGCGCACATAGCCCCTACGACCTTGCCATCAACCTCTGCTACAAGGGTGTTTTCAAAGCTGTAGATGGTCTCCTCACTTGCGGATACCATGGTGATAGATTCATGTAATTGCTCATGTGTAAGACCATTTGATTCTAGAATCTCATCCACCGGCCATGCCAGCATGAAAAGTTCCGCAATCTGTGATGCTTCCTCCTTGAGCGCCTGTCTTATTATGACGTCCATAAACTTCTGCAGATTAAAGAAATAGGTGGTTGTCCTTTCTACCGCCAAGATGAGGAGATATCCTCTCACTGATGGCAGCCAACAATGCCGGATCCACTCCTCGTGCACCCTTAGGGCAGATGCTGATGCATCTCATGCAACTGATGCACTTTTCAGAATCCGTTGCCTTTGGATTCGTGGCATCAATGGCTGCTACCGGGCACTTCTTTGCGCACAG
>CANBDZ010000216.1 GCA_947367375.1 uncultured Bacteroidales bacterium
TGCGGAGGATCAATGAAATAGTCGATGAACTCGAGCTTGTAATTGTTCCTTGTGTCTTCGATTGGGAATATCTCCTGGAACACCTGGAAAAGTCCTTCGTTACGCCTGTTTTCAGGAGTAGTGTCGAGCTGGAAGAAGTCCTGGAATGACTTCAACTGCACCTCGAGAAGGTCAGGATACTCAAGGAGAATTTTTGATGATGCGAATGAAACTCGCTGATTGTTAGTCTTTTTTGACATCTTTCTGCCTTTATATAGAGAAAAACATTTTATTACGACAAAAAGGTTTAGAGCCTAATTCGGCCCTAAACCTGACTTTTTTCCCATCTCGGGGAAGGGGTGAAGTTACTTAATCTCAACTTCAGCTCCTGCCTCTTCGAGGGCAGCCTTAAGTGCCTCAGCCTCAGCCTTAGAAACTTTCTCCTTAACAGCTGTAGGAGCCTTGTCTACGATCTCCTTAGACTCCTTAAGACCGAGACCAGTAGCCTCCTTAACGGCCTTAACTACGCCAAGCTTAGCTGCGCCAGCTGACTTGAGGATAACGTCGAACTCAGTCTGCTCAACCTCTGCGGCTGCTGCTGGACCAGCTGCTGCTACTACTGTAGCTGCTGCAGGCTCGATTCCGTACTCATCTTTGAGGATCTGTGCAAGCTCCTGTACATCTTTTACAGTAAGGTTTACCAACTCTTCTGCAAGTGCTTTAATGTCTGCCATAATTGTATATTTTTTAAATTGTTTTTTGATTCTGTTAATTACTCTGCTGCTGCTTCAGCATTTTCTTCCTTCTCGTTGAACTTGTTCTCGAGAGCAGAAAGTACGTTGCGGATTGGTGACTGGAGGAGACCGATGATGTCGCCGATCATTTCCTCACGAGACTTGATGCCATAGAGTGCATCGAGCTTGTCCTCGCCAATGAATACTGGCCACTCCTGGATGAAAGCACCCTTGAGAACCGGCTTCTTGTTACCGCTTTCGATGAATTTCTTGATAACCTTAGCTGGTGCGTTTGGAGCCTCAGTGAACATTACTGCAGTTGGACCTGCGAGTACCTCAACGAGCTTGTTCATTTCCTCGTTGCCCTTAGACTCAATTGCCTTTGTAAGGAGTGTGTTCTTTACTACTACGAGCTCAACTTTAGCTTCGAAGCAAGCCTTGCGGAGAGCGTGTGTCTTTTCAGCGTTGAGACCTGCGATATCAGCCACATAGAAGTTTGGAGTCGCATCGAGCTGTGCTGAAAGCGCGTTGATTATTTCGAGTTTATCTTCTTTTCTCATAACGTTTTCTAGATTTACAGCAATTACTCAACTGATTTAACATCTACTGTGATACCAGGGCTCATTGTAGAGCAGACTGATACAGCCTTCATATATGTACCCTTAAGTGCCTGTGGCTTAAGCTTGAGGATAGCTGAGATGAACTCCTTAGCGTTCTCGTAGATCTGAGTACCAGTGAATGATACCTTTCCGATCGCTGCGTGAACGATACCGGTCTTGTCAACCTTGAAGTCGATCTTACCAGCCTTAACTTCCTTAACAGCCTTTCCTACCTCCATTGTAACGGTACCAGTCTTAGGGTTTGGCATGAGACCTCTTGGACCGAGGATTCTACCGATGATACCAACCTTTGCCATTACTGAAGGAGTACAGATGATAACGTCTACATCTGTCCAGCCACCTTTGATCTTCTCAATGTACTCATCGAGACCTACGAAATCAGCACCAGCCTCTTTTGCCTCATTCTCCTTGTCAGGAGTACAGAGTACGAGAACGCGTGTAGTCTTACCTGTTCCGTGTGGGAGAGTAACGACGCCACGAACCATCTGGTTAGCCTTTCTTGGGTCTACGCCGAGGTTTACGTGTACCTCAACTGATGCATCAAACTTAGTGAAAGTGATCTCCTTTACAAGTTCACATGCCTCAGCAAGCTTATACTCTTTCGCTGCATCGTACTTTGCGATAACAGCCTTCTGATTCTTTGTAAGTTTACTCATTGCTTGTGAATTTTAGAGTTCAGGAAATTCTCCTTCAACTGTGATACCCATGCTTCTTGCGGTACCTGCTACCATAGTCATCGCTGACTTGAGTGTGAAGCAGTTCATGTCTGGCATCTTGGTCTCAGCGATAGCCTTCACCTGATCCCATGTGATTGTACCGATTTTCTTTCTGTTTGGCTCTGCAGAACCAGAAGAGATCTTTGCAGCCTCTTTGAGCTGAGCTGCTACAGGCGGCTGCTTTACTACGAATGAGAAAGACTTGTCGCTGTAAACAGTGATCACTACTGGCAATACCTTACCTGCGCTTTCCTGCGTACGGGCATTGAACTGCTTGCAGAAATCCATAATGTTCAGACCCTTCGAACCGAGGGCTGGACCAACTGGTGGTGATGGATTTGCTGCGCCACCTTTAATCTGGAGTTTAATAAATCCAGCTACTTCTTTTGCCATAATTTCTGATTATTCTTTAGTTACCTGTGTAAAGTTGAGTTCCAAAAGTGTCTTACGACCGAAGATCATAACCATGACCTTGAGCTTGCTTCTGTCTTCTACGATTTCCTCGACAGTGCCGTCGAAACCTGTAAAAGGACCATCTGTAATCTTCACAGCATCACCAGCCTGATAATCAACGACTGTTTCTGCTTCTGTTCCTGCGATCTCATCCTGCTCACCAAGGATTCTCCTTACCTCATCATCTCTGAGTGGAATCGGAAGCTTCTCCTCCTGAGCCTTACCGTCACCTCTGACAACATCACGCTTCTCAGTGAGAAAGCCGGACATATGAGGGACTTCATTTCGGATGATATACTGAAGCTCACCTGTGAGTTCTGCCTCTATAAGCACATAACCGGGATAGAAAAGACGCTCTGTACAGATACGCTTTCCATCGCGGATTCTATAAACTTTTTCGGTTGGAACAAGAACCTGGGAAACCAGATCCTGGAGGCTACGTCTTTCAATCTCTTTCTCGAAAGCGGCATTTATGTTCCTGAATATCCTTGCACCCTGGAAGAGGGATGGGACGGCTTTGCATCTGATTGTGTTACCGTTGCATACGTCGCCTCTGAATCCGGCAACGCTTCCGTCTTTTGCCACGAATGAGAAACCGTCGCCGTTATTGAGCACGATGCCTCCTCTCTTCATTTTCAGCCCTACGGACGACTTGTCTCGGTTCAGGCTGATTACCTCTCCGATTTCTTCTCCCATGGATTTTGCCGCGTCCATCGAAGCCCAACGGCCTTTCTTTCCGTCGAGGTAGAGCTCGGTGTAACCTCTGTTGAATGTCTTGGATGTATCCGGACTGAAACCTCCTGTAACCTTTCCGAAGGATCCTCTCTCGTATTCCTGCGGTCTCTTTCTGACGATCTCGTCAAGTGCGATGGAATAGTCCCTGACCACATTCCTGACGTATGATTCATTCTTCAGACGTCCCTCTATCTTGAAGGAAGTGATGCCCGCTTCTGCAAGTTCTTCCAGACGCTCGCGCAGATTATAGTCTTTAAGA
>CANBDZ010000217.1 GCA_947367375.1 uncultured Bacteroidales bacterium
ATACAAACGAGGTTAAGGAAAAGCACCAGAGATGGAAGGCTACTTTCTCGCTTGAGCACCTTTACAGCTCATGTGACTTCGTATCTGTCAATATCCCGGCAACGCCTTTCACCAAGGGTTGTGTAAACTACAACCTCATCTCCAAGATGCCTAAAGGCGGCTGTCTTATCAACACAGCACGTAAGGAGGTCGTTTGCGAGGAGGGACTTGAGCAGGCACTTTCAGAAAGACCTGACCTCAAGTACGCTACAGACATCGCTCCTGCAACTTATGCAGAGCTTAAGGAGAAGTACGGCAAGCAGATCTTCGCTACTCCTAAGAAACAGGGAGCAGAGACTGCTGAAGCAAATATGAACGCTGGTCTTGCAGCTGCAAACCAGATCGTAGGTTACTTCGCTACAGGTTGCACAAAATTCCAGGTTAACAAATAGTCCTATGGTAAAGGTAAGACCATTTGCGGCGGTACGTCCGCCAAAGCAGTATGTGGAAGAGGTCGCAGCAAGACCTTACGACGTACTCAACTCGGTTGAAGCTAAGGCAGAGGCTGGAGAGAAATCCCTCCTCCACATCACCAAGCCTGAAATCGACTTCGATCCTATCATCGACGAGCACAGTCAGCCAGCATACGACAAGGCAGTGGAAAACTTCAAGCAGTGGCAGGAAAAAGGCTGGCTTGTACAGGACGAGAAGCCTTGCTACTATGTCTATGCACAGACAATGGACGGAAGGACTCAGTACGGCCTCGTAGTGTGCGCTCACACTGACGACTATGCAGAAGGAAAGATCAAGAAACACGAGCTCACCCGTAAAGACAAAGAGGATGACCGTATGATCCACGTACGCATCCAGGATGCCAACATCGAGCCTGTGTTCTTCTCTTACCCTGACAACGATGAAATCAACGCCATTGTAAATAAATATATCGTTGAAGAGCCTGAGTATGATTTCGTTGCTGCAGACGGTTTCGGTCACCACTTCTGGGTAATCGATGATCAGAATGACATCGATCGCATAACTGAAATATTTGCTGGAATCCCTGCATTCTACGTCGCTGACGGTCACCACAGAACAGCTGCGGCAGCACGCGTTGGAGCAGAAAAGAGAGAGGGCAATCCTGAGCATACAGGACAGGAGGAGTACAACTGGTTCATGACAGTTGCCTTCCCTGAGAGCCACCTCAAGATCATCGACTACAACCGCGTAGTGAAGGATCTTAACGGACTCACAGCAGAGCAGCTTGTTGCGGCAATCGGAGAGGACTTCGAAGTGAAGGAAGAGGGTGCGGAGATCTACACTCCAAGCAAACTCCACGAGTTCTCTATGTACCTTGAAGGAAAATGGTATTCACTCGTAGCAAAGGAAGGCCGTTATGACGACAATGACCCGATCGGTGTCCTCGACGTGACTATCCTCTCTAACCTTGTTCTTGATAAGATTCTTGGCATCAAGGATCTTCGCACTGACAAGAGAATCGACTTCGTAGGCGGTATCCGTGGACTTGGCGAGCTTTCACGCAGAGTAGACAGCGGTGAGATGGCAGTTGCATTCGCACTTTACCCAGTGTCAATGAAGCAGCTTGTTGACATCGCAGACAGCGGCAACATCATGCCTCCTAAGACCACTTGGTTCGAGCCTAAGCTCCGTTCAGGACTTGCAATCCACAAATTGTCATAAATCACTTGACATATATAATATAAGGGTGTGACTGTCAAAGCCACACCCTTATATTATATATAGGTATATATTACTTCTCAAAGCCCGCAGAAACGAAAGTAAGCGCTATCGGAAGACTCTCTATCCAATAATACTTGTTATGTGCTCCGTTCCTCACTCTAAGCTCAACAGGGACACCTTTCGAGCGCATCTGAGTAAAAAGAGTCAAGGTACCGTCGAGAAGGTAATCATCGTCGCCACAATCAAGGAACCATCTCACCTGTGCGATCTGAGCAATCTTCTCATCAGACATCTCAGGAAAAATTCGAGTAAACTCATACTCCCTAAGCATCTCCACATAATCCTCGGTACGATCTGCTGAAACCTCAGGGATACCCGAAAGGCGTGCGCTCATAAGATAAGCTGAAGAAAAATACTCGGGCTTTGACATTGCGAACAAAGCGCTTCCGTGACCTCCCATAGAAAGGCCTGCAACAGCCCTATATTCCTTTCCGGACTTAATTCGGTACATCTCCTCCACCGCAGGTATCAATTCCTCAAAAAAGAAGTCCTCGTACATCCAGCCTGGACGATTTGCATAGCCGCAGTTCTTTCCTCTGTGATTCTTGTTGAGTCCGCTTGCATCTGGCATTACGATAATCATAGGATTTGCCAGACCGGCAGCAAAATGCATATCACTGACTGTAAGCATGCCATACTCCTTCCAGGTGTTGTGAGTGCCTCCAAGACCATGAAGAAGATAAAGAACTGGATACTCCGCATCCTTATTCTCATCGTATCCTTCAGGGAGATAGACAGAAGTAGTCTTCACACAACCGAGAATCTTGCTGTCAACATCAAAAGTGACAATCTTACCCTTAGCCGCCAGATTGACAGACAGCACAGCAGCCAAAAGCACGACAAAAATCTTTCTCATATATTCAAACTTTATAAGTGCAACTTACATAGTTCAAATATATTGAAAAAGACTCAATAAACTGTAGCTTTTACTGACTAATCCTAGTTTCTTCCTTATCCTTCTTGAATCTGCGGTCAATCAGATAGTCGACAGAAAAGCGTCCAGGACCGACTAAATAAAGAATTATGAAGACGATCAAATATATGAGCGACAGTTCACCTTCTGGCATCATAGCATCATGCACATCAAAAAATGCAACAGCCATAGCAAGAATCATCGGCAGAACCATAATTCTGACCAACAAGCCTGCAATAAGGAAAAGAGAACAGCAGAACTCACAAAAGATCGTTATCATAAGAGTCATATAACTGCCAAATCCCATCACACTCGGATAATTTTCAGAAAGAACCTGAAAATTAGACATCTTATCAACCCCATGCAACAAGAAAAGCACACCAAAAACAACCCTAAGAATTAGAATAAGAACTGAAACACCAGTCCCCCTGAAACTCTGCGGAAAAAGAAAATTATAAAACATAACCCAAACTTTTAAAACCACAGACTCCCCAAACAAACTCCTCGCCAAAATCAATTAACAAGGCACCTCAGCACCGTGCCACTATCACAAAACAAAAACCCCCGATATCGTATGATATCGAGGGTTCGTATAAGAAAGTGGCAGCTACCTACTCTCCCACCTGGTGGGGCAGTACCATCGGCGATGGTGAGCTTAACTTCTC
>CANBDZ010000218.1 GCA_947367375.1 uncultured Bacteroidales bacterium
GTGTCTCTGACCATCAATGGGTGGGACAAGGAATATAAATATGAGATAGTGATATAAAAGAAAAAAATAGTACGTATATCAAAAGAATTTTATATCTTTGTCCCGCTTTTGCAAGCCCGAGTGGTGAAATGGTAGACACGCTCGTTTCAGGTGCGAGTGCTTCACGGCGTGTAGGTTCGACTCCTATCTCGGGCACTATAAAGAGAGGTTGACTTTTGGGTCAACCTCTCTTTTTTATGCTGCTGATGCATTTCCTTATTCTTTGTATGTGCCTTCCCTGCTGAGAAGATGATCGAGATTTGCAATTCCGTAGAGGACTACAGCCGTACATGTGGCTGTGTGTTCCTGGTATTCCGGAATGCTCTTGTTGTAGGTGTCCCTGTCTGTGTGCCAGATCTCTCTGTAGTCAAAGTTATAGCCCTTAGGGTCTCTGATGTTGAAACTGAATGTCGGTACACCGTTCATGGCAAAGTAGGCGTGGTCTGATCCTCCTGCATTTGTAGGTCTTGGACCCGGTTCTCCTTTGCGCATCTCGACGGTAAACGGAAAATCAGGATGTGCATCAGCCAATGGCGCGCTTACGTTTACAAAATCCTCATACATGGCATCCGGAACTGTAATTCCCATAGGGACGAAAGGAGTGTAGTCTCTGTTGAAGTAGTTGGCTATGTTTTCAAGAGGAACTGTTCCGCTCTCGACAAAATAGCGGCTTCCCAAAAGTCCGAACTCCTCTCCTGCCCACAGACAGAAGAGTATTGTTCTCTTCGGCTTGCCTCCAGCCTCGGCAATAAGTCTGGCTGCCTCCATGATAGGAGCGACTCCGCTTCCGCAGTCAACACCACCCGTAGCGACATCGTATGCGTCAAGATGTCCTCCTGCGATCACATATTCGTCAGGATATTCAGTTCCCTTCATCACTCCTATGACATTGTGGTACTTTACAGGTCCCATCTTGAAGTGATTCCTGATGTCGAATTCCAGCTGGAAGTACTCACGCCTTTTCGCCATCTTTTCGATGACTGCATACTGCTCTTCATCAAGCTTGATGTCCGGAATCGGAGGAAGGTTGTCGAAGGTCATCTTGCCAAGATTCTTCCTGTCGTACAAAGCTGTGATCGGAACTGGAGACGACTGGATGATGCCCAATATGCCTGCTTCTACCATTTCCTTGTAGAACATTGCAGGTTCATATACATGAGGTATGGTCTCTTTTTCGACCAGCTTCTTCTTGGCCTTCTCCTTTTCTGACATATTCTGAAGGCTTCTGTTATATGCTGCTATCTCCCTGTTCTCCTGATCGATCTGAATGTTCCTTTCAATAGCGGCAGCCCTGATGCTGTCGCCCTTCTCGGTCCAGTCGATAGGGTAGCCGTTGCTCTTTCCTCCAATAAGCACCCAGGCACCGTTGAGCTCCTTCTTCATACGGTCAAACTCAGCCTGTGTACGAGGCTCGATAAGCACGTGTCCCCTCTGAACTCCCTTGGTGCCTACTGTATATGAAGGTGTCGCGAAATGGAGAGTCATCCCATTACCGCCTACCATTCTGCCGAACCAGGGACCTCTGTTGAAGCCTACAGGCACCTCTCCGCACTCCTGCATCCACACTTCAAGACCCCATTCCTCAAATTTGGAAGCGCACCATTCGGCGGCATTGTCATAAGCGTCAGAACCTATAAGCCTGCCTCCGAATCTATTGCAAAGAATGTCAAGATAGTCCATGCTATGATTGTCATTCATTCCCATTTCAATGATTTTTCCGGTTACCGTATCTTCTTGAGCATTGAGTGAAGAACCGGCTGCAAGCAGACAAAATGCTGCTGCCAAGACTTTAAACGAACCTTTCATAATCTATCTGTCCAGATGTTAAACATACGCTCCTTTATGGAGCGGGGAGTAACAAAGTTAATGAATCTGATTAATAAATCCTCCTATAACTTATCTGCCAGTCCATGAAAAGTGCCTGTTTAATGGACTGGAGCTTCTTTCTCATCACTCACGGGGGTGTTTTTGTGGCACCCCCGTGTGAGGCAAGTGGCCTTGCAGGTGCCTGAGAGGCCGATGGGCACTCACGGGGGTAAGCGAAAATGACCCCCGTGAGTGTTTTGGTGAGAGAATTTTGTATATTTACGGGTCTGAAAATTTTTGAGTATGAAGATTGTTTTTCTTGATGCGGCGACTATGGGGGACGTTTCCTTTGCGCCGATTGAGCAGCTCGGGGAGCTTGTGTGCTATGACAGGTCCACTCCGGAGGAGGCTCTGGAGAGAGTGGGGGATTGTGAGGTGATGATCATCAATAAGGTGAAGGTGACTCCTGAGCTTATTGATGCTGCGCCGAAGCTCAGGCTCATATGTGAGGCTGCCACTGGAGTGAATAATATTGATCTGGCATATGCGGCTCAGAAGGGTATTCCGGTGCGTAATGCTGTGGGTTATTCGACAGACTCTGTGGTGCAGGCTACCTTTATGCACATCCTTTCTCTTGTGGGCAATGCTCCGTATTTTGACAATGTCGTGAAGTCGGGAGACTATTCTGCTAGCGGACTCTTTACTGATGTTTCGGTGAACTGGTGGGAGCTGGCAGGAAAGACTATCGGAATCATAGGTCTCGGAAATATAGGAAGCCGTGTAGCAAAGGTTGCAGAGGCTTTCGGAATGAAGGTCTGCTACTACTCGACTTCAGGCACATCGCACTGCAAGGACTACCCAAGCCTGCCGCTCGATGAGCTGATGGCAACATCGGATGTCATCTCCATCCACGCTCCGCTGAATGAAAGGACTGACGGCCTGATCGGAGAGAGAGAACTGCAGCTGATGAAGAAGTCAGCCTTCATCGTGAACATGGGCCGCGGCGGCATTGTGAGTGAAGCTGCTCTCGCCAAGGCCATTGACGAAGAACTGATAGCAGGCGCCGCACTGGACGTCTTTGTCACTGAACCCCTTCAGCAGGACAATCCACTCCTGCACACGCGTCACCCGGAGCGCCTCCGCCTGGCTCCTCACGTCGCCTGGGCAAGCGCCCAAGCCCGCACCCGCCTGACAGCCATCATAGCAGAAAACATCCGCACTGAACTATCTGCTAAGTAGATGCTGTAGGTATTATAGATGCTTCAGGTGATGCCAGTGACGTAGGCGATATGGTAAGTTTCGCCGGTATGGCCACCCTCGGCCATATTAGAGGCCACTGAAAAAGGTTCTCAAATTTCAAGTGTCTGAGAGTCGCATATATGAGTTAACCCTTTGAGATTTGATTC
>CANBDZ010000219.1 GCA_947367375.1 uncultured Bacteroidales bacterium
CTTAGGGTCTCGTGGGCTCGGAGATGTGTATAAGAGACAGGCCCTTGGCATCCTGCTCGGTTCTCCTGTCCAAGTGGTCGGAGCCGGACGCACAGACAGCGAAGTAAATGCGATAAATTATATCGCACACTTCGACACACCTGATGATGTCAGCGTAAATGCAGAGCAGCTTTGCTACAAATTAAATGCCATGCTCCCAAGAGAGATGGCAATAGAGGAAATTTCACCTGCTGACGAGGAGTTCCACGCAAGATTCGGAGCGACTTCCAGAGAGTACCATTACTTCATCCATTTCAGGAAGGACCCTTTCTGCGAAAAGTATTCATACAGAATGAGATACCCTCTCGACATCGAGAAGATGAACAAGGCCGCGCAGCTGCTTTTGGGAGAGCACGATTTCAGCTGTTTTGAGAAGGTCGGAGGCAATAATGCAACCTCGATCTGCACCATCACCGAGGCGGGATGGAGCACCTATAAACCGACTCATGTCGAGCTTATGGGAGCTCCTTGCAAGGAGGGCGATTACATAGTTTTCAGGATCAAGGCAAACAGGTTTCTCCGCAATATGGTCCGCGCTATCGTAGGCTCTCTCATCGAGGTCGGAAGAGGCAAGAAAGAGCCGGAGTGGATAGCGGAGCTCATCGCCAAAGGATCACGTTCCGACGCCGGAAGTTCAGTACCGGGCAAGGCCCTTTTCTTCACAGGGGCGAAGTATTGAAACTAATAAAATAAATTTTATTATTACCGAAATAATGACTACTTTTGCACGATTATGCGCCAATACGCATAGTCGTGTTTTGCTTTGAAAATTAAAAAGACTTTATAATTATGCTTTTCAACCTTTTACAGGCAGCCGTAGACACAACGGCAATTGCAAATGTCGCAGTGGCGACAGAGGAAAAACTCTCACTCATCGAGCTTGCAGGCAAGGGTGGCTGGCTTATGATCATCCTCCTCATCCTTTCAATTCTCGCGATCTACATCTTTGGCAGCAAGTGGTGGATGATCAGACAGGCAGGTAAGATCGATAAGAATTTCACAAAGGACATCCGCGATCTCATCCACGACGGAAAGATCCAGTCCGCTATCGCTCTCTGCCAGAAGTACGACTCTCCTATCGCAAGACTCGTGGAGAAAGGTATCGAGAGAATCGGAAGACCGCTCAACGACATCCAGGCAGCTGTAGAGAACACAGGTAACGTGGAGGTAGCACGTCTTGAGAAGAATCTCCCTATGCTTGCGACTATTTCCGGAGGTGCCCCTATGATCGGATTCCTCGGAACTGTATCGGGTATGATCCAGGCGTTCTTCAGAATGTCGACTGCGGGAAACAACATCGACATCACTCTCCTTTCAGGAGGTATCTACGAGGCAATGGTGACTACTGTCGGAGGTCTCTTCGTCGGTATCATCGCTTACTTCGGCTACAACTTCCTCACATCACAGATCTCGAACCTCGTGTTCAAGATGGAGAGAACCACAATCGAATTCATTGACATGCTCCAGGAGCCTGCAGATAACTAATAAAGACACTGAAAATGGCAATCAAGAGGACAACCAAGATTGACTCCAGCTTTTCGATGTCATCAATGACTGACATCGTGTTCCTGCTGCTGATCTTCTTCCTGGTGACTTCAACGCTCATCAATCCTAACGCGCTGAAGCTTCTCCTTCCGAAGAGTACCGGCCAGGTGTCAGCAAAGGCTACGGTCAGCGTGTCGATCAAGCATTGGAAAGACACTGACACATTCTCTTACCACATCAACGGAGATGAGACTCCTGTAAGATTCGACCTCGTGGAAGATGAACTCGTGAACCTTCTTCAGGAAGAGGAGGATCCGACATTCTCAATCTATGCAGATGAGACAGTTCCGATCAAGGAAGTGGTACAGGTCATGAACATAGCCAAGAGAAATCACTATAAGGTAATAATGGCTACTTCGCCAGAATAGGAATAGAGCATGAAACAGTATCTCGAAGAACAGCGGAAACGCGAAAAGAGAGCAAGGGTGACCGGTGTCGCCCTTACGGTGCTTCTGCACTGTGCTTTGTTCGGATGCTGTTTCCTTATGGGCTTCACATATCTGAATCCGCCTCCGCCTGAGAAGGAGCAGATTCTCATCGACTTTGAAGAGGTCGAGGTAGAGAAGCCGCGACAGACCCTTAACGGTTCAAGGCCGAGCGCAGTGAAACCGAACCCGGAAGAAGAGATCAACCTGGTGCAGAAATCCGAAGCTCAGCACATCGGCACTCAGACAAACGAGGCTCCAGAGGCTACAGTCGACGATTTCGGTGACGTTGAAACACCAGAACCGGAGCGCAAGAAAGAGATTGACCGCAGGGCGCTCTTCTCGGCAGCGAACAACAAGACCCAGAAGGACACCCTTGCAATGCAGACAGCTGACAAAGTGAGCGATGCTCTGAAGGAAGGTCACGCTCTGGGAAACACCATTACCGGAGAGACATCAGGAGAGCCTAACGCAAGAGTGGCCGGCAGAAAGGTCGTGGGATCATTGCCGAAGCCGTCATACGGAATACAGGCTTCAGGAAAGGTGGTAGTGAAGGTATGGGTCGACAACTACGGAAACGTGCAGAAAGCCGTTCCGGGAGCAGAAGGAACAACAGTAAACGACAACACCCTCTGGCAGGCAGCAAGAAAGGCTGCGCTCGGAGCCCACTTCAACATGGACAGTGACGCACCGGCAATGCAGGAAGGTACAATTACGTATATATTCAAATTAAACTAAAGGCATATTGGCGTGAGCCAAGTAATATTTATTAACAAAAAACAGGTCGGGAAGACCACAGAAAACAATGGAAGACAACAGAAGAGGCGGCGGAAATGGCCGCAGAACAGAAGGCCGTAGAGAGTACGGTGACAGAAGAAACGGATCAGCTAACGGCGACAGAAGATCATTCGGCGGTGACAGACCGCGCAGATCAGCCGGCAGCAATGACAGAAGATCATTCGGATCAGGTGAAAGAAGAAGCTTCGGCGACAGAAAGCCATTCGATGGCGAGAGAAGAGGCTTCAGATCAGCTGAGAACAACGGCGAAAGAAGATCTTTCGGCGACAGAAGAAACGACAACAGAGGAGGCAGAAAGCCATTCGGCAGAGGTGGTGACTTCAACCACTTCCGTAACGAGGAGGAGAGCGGAATCAACAAGATGATCAGCAGAAAGCCTGTACTTGATGTAAACGCATTCTCTGACAACGACATGGTGGAAACT
>CANBDZ010000220.1 GCA_947367375.1 uncultured Bacteroidales bacterium
CCTTCTGCATTGAGCGTCGCAGGCTGATACTCTCCTGTATAGATATTTATACCATTAGGCCACTCGTCTTCCTCGTCTTCCTCGTCTCCCTCGGCTTCCTCGGCTTCCTCGGCTTCGCCGCCTTCGATTTCCTCTTGGGTCCAGTCTTTGACAGTGATACTCTCGAAGGTGAGCACATCATTGAGGCTCATGCGGATGGTATATGACTTGCCGCCTACCCAGTTGAACTCATTGCCAGGATTGGCATTGGCAATCTGTGCGCCTGTGAGGACAAATGAAAGGAATCCATGCTCTGCGGTGTTGATGACGAACTTTATATCTTTGCCTTCGAGAGTTTCACCAAATTCGAGAGGCAGAGCCATAGCATAGGCTGTATACACCTCTTGTGATTCCAGTGTAGCGTTCAAGTTTGTGGTGATGCTCGTATGCTTTGCAAAACATTCCAGATTAATGTCTACGAGATCATAATATCCCCAAACGGCTGCATATCTTGATCCTATCGGTGCATCGCCGTCAATAGTCATGCTCACACTCTCAATAGTAGCCTCGTCGGGACGCTTGTTGGTGATGATGAAACGGAAAGTGGCAGGGATATGCTTGAACTGAATAGAAGCATTGCCATTCTCAACAGTGGCATGACCATACATCATCATATAGTCGCGAAGGAACTCCGGGTTTTGAGATTCTGTCTGCGTGAAAACAGCGGGCATCTCCATTCGTGCCTCGAAGCCGATCCCGTTATCATTGTAGAATTTGTCGGTAGCTTTTAGTGGAGCCGCCACAAAGATATCCGTTGCTCTGGCCATTTCCTCCGTATCATAATAGCGCACGGTGGTGAAATCGGCCCTGTGAAGGTCTTCCTTCGGGCTGATGGTCATAAAGGTGTGTATCACCTCCTCCTGCAACTCCTCTTCGGTAGGGTTAGCCGACGGATAGTTGCGGACGAATCCATTGCCGTCAGAAAGCAATGCCACCATCTGTGTACCCACCTCATCGGCTTCCCAGTTGAAGATAAGGTTCCCCTTGCCATTAGGATCGGACCACACGGCACGTGTAGCCGCTTTGCCGGCATTCTCATCGGCGGTGCTGAAGGTAAGCTGCTCGTATTTGCTAATACCTGGCAGATCCGGCTGCTCAGGCGTAACATCCTCACGGTTACACGACGCAAGGAGTCCCGCTGCAGCAACTGCCGTTGCTAGTATTTTGAAATATCTGTTCATATCATTCTCGGTAAATAGGTTAGTAACTGAGGTAAGGACCAAACTCCGAATCGTCACTGTCAGGGCCATATCCGCTCATCTGCAGAATTGCCTGCTCGACCATAATCTCCAGAACCTCCAGCTTCGGAGGCTCATAGTTCTCAAATCCTTTGTCTTTCTTTTCCATATAGTTTTCGTTTTATTTATCTGTTATTTATTATGTCCGGCAGCTAGGCCACCTTATCAGACTTATCTCCGTCACTCTCCTTGATCTCCACCTTCTCCAGATAATCCATCTCGATCTCCCGGAGCACGTCAAGTTTCCTGAACCATCGTCGCGGACTCGTATCGGTGCAGTAATACTGCTCCACCACATTTCCTTCCTCATCCTGCTCGACCACCGTCGTTCTGATCCTCGGAACCGAAGGGCCATTGCCGTGCCTCATCGAATAATCCAGCCAGGCCATGAACTCCTCGCTCATATGATCCTGCGACTCAAGCAGCAGAAGAGTCTTATACTTCGACTTCGTAATCTTTTTGAAAGTCCTCTGCCCCTCAAACCTCATCGTAAAATCTCCACAACCCATGTGGAACGTCGCAATAACCGGCATATCTCTACACATTATTTAATACCACTTTCCTCATCGTCATCCCTGGCTCGACAGGGCATCCCCAACGATTCTTTCCAAATTTATATTGTTTATTTCTAAATGTTTATAATTTTGCCAAAGAAATTGAATTTCACTTTTTCGTACAAAGTATCACTTCTTCTCCCAAGCACCCCGTAACAAACAATGGGATAGAAAGTTACAAAACAAAAAATATTTTTCAGACCACCCCCTAAAAATGAAAAACTACAGCCTCATATCGCACGAAGACAGCATGGAACTGGTCTACAAGGACAACAACCACGTCACAGGCGTGTCCTACCTCCCGCTGGACAAGAACGAATCCGTCATCAAATCCCAGCTTCAACACCACTTCGTCATATTCGTACTCAAGGGACAGGTCGAAATCTCCTGCAAACTCTACGACAAGAAGACCGTCAAGGAAGGCCACATGACCTTCCTCTCAAAAGGCGGCTTCCTCGAAATCACAGCAATCGGGAAAAACGCATCCCTCCTCTTCTTCGGCTTCGACGAAGTCACCGTACGCACCAGCGAATCCCTCATGGACTTCTTCCAGATCCACGGCAACCAGAAACAATACATCCACAACACCCTCCCGCTCAAAGCAAGCATGAAAAGCATCGTGGACCGAATCGTATCAGAAGTCCGCAAAGGAAAAATCAAGAACGCCGAAATCTGCCAAGCCTGGAACGTAGAACTCTTCATAACATTCATCACCTACTACACCAAAACCCAGGTAACAGAATTCTTCCGCCCACTTGTAAGCACAGAAATCAACTTCAGAGACTACATAGAGAACAACTACGCCGAAGTGGAAGGCAACGTAGAGAAACTCATCCAATACTCAGGCATGACCGAAAAACCCTTCATGAAAGCCTTTAAGCAAGAATTCGGCACAACCCCCAAAGCCTGGATGATAGAAAGGTTCAAGCACGACCTCGAGCACTACTGCTCCCGCCCTAACGCCACCACCATCTTCGTCGCCAGCAAACTCCGCATCACCGACGTCCGCCTCTGCCAGCTCACCCGCAAATACTACAACTGCACCCCGATGGAGCTCATAGAGAAGAACAAGCGGGGTGCAGATGAGGGATAAAAGAAACAGGAACTTCTTAATAGAGTGATTACGAGGTAAGAGTTTGACTCATAATTTGTTGTATTATATACTGTTGAATAAGTTCCTATTTAGACCAAGTTCCCATAATATTTTAAGTAGCTGTGCTCATGCGTTATACGGAGCGAATATACATTTCTTGCTCAGTTCCTTAAGGAAGCCATCAACACTCTCCCCTTCCTCCATTCTATGAACCTTACCCTGTTCC
>CANBDZ010000221.1 GCA_947367375.1 uncultured Bacteroidales bacterium
ATCCGCAATATCCGCAGAATCCGCAAAATCCGCACCCTATAGAACTGCGGAAATAAAGGCCAAATCCGCACAATCACCTACTGCGGAAATTGCAGAAATTGCGGAAACTGCGGAAATCGAACAAGACATAGAACTCCCGTCTTTCACTGGAAAAGGCGCGCGTGTGAGACCCTCTAGGGCGGGCGGCTCGAGACCCGCGATAATTTTTTCAGTTTGACCCATATAAAGTCCTGGCCGATGGGGTCAAAGTTAGAGCGACTTTACTTCTTGCTCTTTCGAGCGTTTATTTTTCTGATACTTTCTCCGAAGAGTTCGATCTGATGCGCAGAGTGCACGATTCTGTCGAGGATTGCATCGGCAACAGTAGGATCACCGATAGCATCGTACCAGCTAGAGACAGGCAACTGCGATGTGATGATAGTTGACTTGCGTCCATGTCTATCCTCAATGATCTCAAGCAGCAAAGCTCTTTCCTTCGGATCAAGCGGCACAAGGAAGCCGTCATCTAAGATCAAAAGAGAGTTCTTCTCTATCTTCTTCAGTTCACTATCTATAGTTCCCTTTGCCTTGGCTGCCTTCAAGGAGCCTAGTAGCTTGGCTGTATTTGCATACATGGTTCTCACGCCATTCTTGCATGCCTGATGTCCGATTGCAGTAGCAATGAAGCTCTTTCCGGTTCCGGATGAGCCTGTTATGAACAGATTCTGCGACTGGCGTATAAAGTCCAAGGACAGAAGTCGCTCCATCTGGTTTCTCTCTAGTCCGCGGTGGATAGTATAGTCTATCTCTTCAGGATAAGCCTTGTATCGGAACGAGGCCCCTTTGATAAGCCTTTCTATGGCAGCCGCGCTGCGATAGTCCCATTCCATAGACAGCAACCAGTTAAGGAAGCCGTCAGGAGTCATCGTCTCAGCGATGGTGGAAGATAGGCTGTCCTCAAAGGCAGCCGCCATGCCATGCATCTTCATTCTATGCATGAGATCCAGAGATACTGCATTACGATCCTTCTCTGGAGTAATAGGTGCAGTTTTGTTATTTGTTTCCATTCTTTTCTTCTTTTGATTTGTTTGAGTAGTAGTCCCTGCCACGGATATTCTTATGTTGAACAGGTACAGTAGGCTGAGCTGCAACAAACTCGCCGTCTTCAGATGATATGAACTCCATGTCTTCTCCTCGTTCCAGGATACCCTTTATGGCCTGATAGCCATAGAAGCGGCCCTGAGTAGCGTATGCACAGGCCGCCACAAGACGTGACAGTCCATATTTGTTCTCCAAGGACATTATGCCTCTGCATGCCTTGAAGACAATTGGCGGGTATTTCTGTTCGGCAGCCACCTCCTTGAGATATACAAGCAGGATGTTGTCTATCTGGGCTGCGCGCTGATATATCTCCTCGATATCTTTCTCGTAGCTGCCTTTTCGTCCAGGAAGTTTGTGAACGTCCTTCTGCGTATAGGCATAAGGAGTGTCGTCCCTATGATGAGTGGTAACGAGCTTCATTCCGTGGTAGATACTCAGGGTGTCTGCATCATAGATGATATCCACGCGTTTTCCGATATACTCCTTCGGCATACTGTAATGATGCTTATTGAGAGTTACGTACCCGTTGCGCAATACAGTTGCAGTCTTGCGCTCGTTCATCTGGAAGCTCATCTCTGGAAGCGGTTGCAGGAAGGAGGCCTCGAACTCATCGAACTGCTCTCGTCTAGATTGTTTGCGACTTGCCATCTTCTTGTTGTTAAACGCATCCAGTGAAGTTCTGATTGCATCATTGAGGGACTCAAGGTCATGGAAGGTCAGACCTGATATGTCTTGATAAACAGAGCGATACATCAGTTTGACCGCATTTTCCACCAAAGCCTTGTCTTTCGGACGTCGAACTCGTGCTGGATAAACCGCGCAGTTATAGAACTCCGCGAAAGCTGCGAACTCTTCGTTGATTATAGGTTCATTGCGGTCGCTAAGAGTTACAGCAGATTTTAGGTTATCTGGGACAATGGCCCTTGGGGCGCCTCCATAGAAGCGGAGTGCGCGCTCGCAAGCCATTATCAGGTCCTCCTTCCTTTGAGACCACACAGCCTCGCAGTAAGTGTAATGACTACATGGAAGGATAGCCACAAACACCTCTACTTTCACAACTTCTCCGGTAACGGCGTCCACGATCTCAAGGCGGTCGCCAGCATAGTCGATATACATCTGATCTCCTGCAGGATGTTCAACGTGCCCCACAACCTTTACCTCACACATGTAACGGCGGAGCAACGTCTTAAAGAAAGTCTCCTTGTACCCATCTGGGTATGCTTTGGCATATTCGTCATAAAGAGACTTCATTGTTACTCCCTTGCGGTTGAGACGTTTGGCGTATCCCGGAAGAAGAGCCTCAAGTTCAACCTGACGTGGTGATGGGGTGCGTTCACGTGTGCGACCTTCAGAAAGAAGGTCTTGAAGATGATCATCGGACAACTGCATCACCTGTGGCATAGTCAGGCCACTGTCTTGATACCAGCGGACGTACTTGCGTACGGTATTCCGCGAGATGCGAAAAACATTCGCAATGCTTCGCATTCCTATTCCCATTGCATAGCAACGGAGAATATTTTTTACTTTTGCCATAAATTTGTTGTTTTAGTTTCCCCGTCGGCCAGGACGGAAACCAAAACTACGAAAAAAATCCCCTGTCAGAATAGCTCTGGCAGGGGTCAGTTTTATAGCGACTTTTGTGGCTCTCTTTTTTGCGTCGAGAAGGGTCAGCAGACAACCGCTGTAGAGGGTCTCGCGCGCGCGATTTTTCCACACATTGCCCACGTCCTGGCCAAGAATGCACAAATCAATGTAGCAGAAACTCGAGTTGTCAAAGTAGGATCTCAATATCATACTCTCCTATCAAACAGATTCGATAGGACCAATGACGGTAGACGCATTCATTACGCATCGGCTCTGACTATGCTTGGTCTTAAAGATGGCACTGGCTCTGAGGATGGTTACGGTTATCTTGACATCGTGGACTTCATCATCCGCAACTGCACAGATGTGGAGGAGAATGTACGAGAGTTATATCGCCGCGTCGCATTCAACATCTGTATCGGAAACTCTGATGATCATTTCCGCAATCATGGTT
>CANBDZ010000222.1 GCA_947367375.1 uncultured Bacteroidales bacterium
GCTTCATACTACAAACGCTCATTATACAGATTCTTAATCTCGCCCGCCGTCAAAGTACAGTTATAAAAACGGACATTGTCATATGTAGCACTCATCAAAAGCGGATATTTTCCATCATTATTACCTCCGAGTACCATTTTGTATGCTGCACCCTCTGACCAATACTTTTCCATTGAGTCGACACGCACTCCATCCACATAGAGTATAGTCTTCACATATCCATTTTTACTGGCCGCCGAGTCTACTGTGACAGCCAAGTGATGCCAATCACCAGCCATCATCGACATACAGTCATATGAGAATGGCACTGAAGAGTCATAGTTGTCATATCCGGCGTAGAATCTGAATTTCTGTTCATCAGTTACAACAAGACGGGGATAATCGCTCCTTATGTAATCCGAACTGATTGCAGAAAAAAGTATTCCCGAATTAAAATCCTTGATCCACATAGCCACGGTATAGTTCTTCAAGCCATTCATAAACTCATATGGAATGTTAATATACTGCCCCTTGATGCCGTTTACCCTCAGGGCAGCTGCACTTCCATCCGGCGTGTCCTCAGTAAATGTCGGAGTTCCTATAGCTACTGCGTCATAGGAATTACGCGAAAGATCAGCAGTTGAATTGTCAAAGGTATAATAAGCCATCAGGAAGTCCTCAACCGAAGGTTCGTCTTCCTTGCCTGGTGCATCCACCGGAGGCGTGTTGTTTATATCGCTGTCGGGCAAGTCTATAGACGGCAGTGGAGCACAAGACACACACAACAACAGCAAAAGGATCTTAACTGGTATACGCATATCCATACTTACTATTTCTCGCTATTGTATATTTCTTTGATCTCCGCATCTGAAAGACACCTCTGATAAAAGCGTATATTGTCTATCTTCATAGTCATATAGCCGGCATTATATTTACCCTCGTTGTCTCCACCGATGTTAACCTTGGTACTTGCGTGTCCTGATTTGTGTGAAGAAGCCTGATTTGTGTCGACTCTGACGCCATTGACATACAGAACTCTGGTGTCATCATTCATTGTGACTGCAATATGGGACCAGGTTTCGCTTTGAATAGGAGTGTAGATATATGCAAAAGAGGATGTCTGATCATAGTTATCATATCCCGTGTAGAAGCGGAACTTATTTGATGCGTCAGCGATGAGACGAGGATGATCACTCCTTACATAATCCGGAGAAATTGCCGAGAACACCACACCCATATTGAAGTCCTTGATCCAGAATGAGACAGATAACTTGGTCAAGTTGTTGAAAACATTGTAAGGTATAGACATATACTGCTCTTTCACACCATTCAATGACAGGGCTTTTCCTACGCCATTTGGGGTTTTGTCCACAAATGACGGATTATTTATAAGGAGACCATCCAGCTCGTTATCCGTACTGTCATTAGCGTCACCGTCATCAAAAGTATAGTATGATGCAAGCCCCTGCGGCACTGCAAGAGAACCGGAGTCAGAGTCATTTCCACTATCATCCGCCGAAGATACTGCTGTAGTAAAGGACAGCACCTCATCGCTGTATGATGTTCCGAATGTATTGATCGCGTATGAGCGTACATAATACTTGGTTCCTGAAGTAAGCCCGGTCAGCACACCATTAAATGACTTGACATCAGACGCATCACCCAAGTTGCTGTTCTGATCGGAAAGAGTTGGGGAAGGATTCGATGAAGACCAGCAGAATCCATATCTGCTGATTGCCGCATCACCGACAATCTTGATGTTTCCGTTTGCCACTGCACTGTTGGCACTGATGTCAGTCACAGACTCCATTGTAACCACCGGCACACCACTCTCCGCCACCGTCATCTTGACAGGCACAGAAACAACTTTACTTCCCGTTGTAACAACTACATTGCCATCATATGTTGCAGGAGACAGACCGCTGCGGGAAACAATCACAGTCACATAGTCATCACCTGAGACAGTACCGGAAGTCTTGCTCAGAGTTATCCAGTTATTTGAAACATCCAGAGTATATGGAACACTGCCAGACACACTGGTGAGCTTAAGCTGAAGCTCTGTTGTCTTCGCGCCGAAATCCAGAATAGTCGGGTCGACTACAATCGAAGAAGTAGCCGGCTTCAAACTGATCTGCAGCGATGACACAAGGCCTGGCTTGACTGTCACTTTGTTTTTGGCAGACTCATATCCTGTCTTGCTGCATACTATGGTGTATTCAGCCACATCCAGATTGTCATACTGGAAGGCTCCATCAGCATTGGTTATCTGCGAATACCCCAACGGATTTATTGTCACTGTAACACCCGAGAGGAAAGCTCCGGTGGTTTCATCCTGCACAGTTCCGCCGATGCTGCCAAATGTACTGACAATAGGCTCAGTACAGGAAAAAACAGTTGCAAGAACGAGTATATAAAAAAACAGTTTCTTCATAATCTAAAAGTTATACCTGAGGGAACTTCCGGTAAAAACGATCTTCTTTGCACCCGGTGCAAGGGCGCCGTCGACGATATTCCACACATACAAAGCCGCTGTCGCACCAATGCATACATTTCTTGCAATGCCAAGATTCTTCTGTCTTGCATCCAGTTGTCTGATCACATTGATGTCATGTGTCTGACCGATCTGGGAAACATAAGCCTGGCGCTGCATCTCTGTGAACACAGCCGCAAGACTTCCGGCAACACATCCTCCCATAAAAAGAGAACCTTTGAGAGGGTCTCCTTTATAGAACTGTCCGCAACCGGGAATGATTGACATCACAGCACCCTTGGCTCCATAATCTTCCGTTGTAATGCATTCCTCGAATATGGCACGGTCTGATTTCGCTACCTGGTAAAGAGACCATCGTCCGCTTCCGTCTGTATATCCGTCTTCACGCACACACCTGATGGACACCGGGGATCCTTGAGCTGTCGTCTTGATGGTTCCTGTCAACTTTGAGGAGTCAGAAAAAAATATTGCCAAGCCAAACGGTTGTGGTTGCGGTATGGGAGTGGTTTGTATTGTGAGGCCCCCCGAACCGGGGCGGTTTTGTAAAGTGGGTGCCCCACGGCAAGGGGCACGGG
>CANBDZ010000223.1 GCA_947367375.1 uncultured Bacteroidales bacterium
GCGATGCAAAGCAGTGTCCTGAGTTTTCCTTTTAACATATTCTGGTTGTTTTAATGTATAATTATTACTTCGGATTTACTGTTTCTGGGTTGTCGAACACGATGCTCTCTGCGAGTGACCTCATATACTTTGCACGATCCGCAGCGACGTTGCAGTTCACGTCAGGTGTCTTGAATTCCAGACCGAACATAGTGACATACTCAACGCAAGCCTCAAGGAAGGCACTTGTGCGGGTAGGGTGGAGGCCGTCACCAGAGAAGTAGAGGCTCCAGTTTGAGTGCTCCTTTCTTGACTGTGCGAAGGCCATTCCGACAGGGGCAACTCTACAGCCTGCAGCAACCGCCATATCCATGACTCCGTTGTATAGAAGCTGGTCGAAGTTGTCGTAGCTGCCGTAACCGCCATAGGTGTTGTCAGAGTTAGGATATGCCCATGTGAGGTCGAGGATGACGTCGCACTCAGGTGAGTACTGGCGTATCATATTCGCGAGTTCTACGCAGTTCTCTCGTACTTTCGCATATCCTGCTGGGTCATCTGCAAGTCTTGCCGGGTTCTTGCTCTGGTCCTGGATGATGGCGAAGTCGTAGCCGCCCTTGCGGACTGCTTCGAGAGAGTTAGAGAGCTGGAGGTGCTTCTCGAACGACTGAGATCCCTTCACGTGTGCAGTGATCTTGAGGTCGATGCCCTGGCTCCATGCGATCTCTCTGAGCATGAACATAGGGTTGAAGTAGTAGTGGAATGAGTTTCCGAGGATGAGTACCTTCTTGGTCTGAGTGATCTCCACGTCAGGGTAGAGCTGTACGTCTGAGGCTGTGAAGCCGAAGTCAGGAAGGCTGCATGCAGAGTTTGAAGTCGCGTTGATGTCCTGTGTGCTTCCGTCGCAGGTGATGTCACCCACTGCACGGCATCTGATCTGCACCTTGTCTGTCGCGTTCTCGAAACGGCAAGTCTGCATTACAGTTGTGTACTGGTAGGTGTCAGGTGAGCCTGTAGAAACTTCTCCTGAGAGCTTGTAGGTGTATTTTACAGAAGCGTCTTCCTCTGCAGTGAGGAGGTCTTCCTCTGTCGATTTCCAAACGCCGCCGTCAAGATACTCCACAATGAAGTACTTAGGAGCCTTCTTGTCGCCAGCCATAGTTGCGTTGAATGCAACTACAGAGCCTGCAGCAACTGAAGCGTCGAATGTGTAGAGCCAGTAGTCGCCCTCCACCATTGTAGAGACGTTAGGGTTGTTTCCTACTACCTTGCATACGAAAGGAGTGTTGGCATTTGCCTCGCCACGAACTACTGTGATCTGGCCTGCAGATCCGTCAGTCGCGCCGATTACCTGCATATATGGCCATGACACAGAATAAGTGTTCTTGTTGTCGCGGAATACCCACTGGCTGAGAAGCGGTGCCTTTGCGGCAGCCTGAGTCACAGTGAATTCGATGTTCTGACTCTTGTCTGAAGAAGAGAGTGTGAACTTGCCTTCACGCTTGGTCTTGAGACCGTTAGGGGCAGCGTAGAGGGTAAGGTACTGAGCCTTGTTGCTCTTCTTGCCTGAAGTGACCTTCTCTCCGTTCTCGTCGATCATTACAAGCCAGTCGTTTCCTGCAAAGTCGATGGTCCAGTCATAGTCCTTTGCAGACAAAGTGAGGGACTTGCCACCGGTAGGGAGGCTCTCGAAGCTTGCTGAAGTTGCAGAGAGGGTGAATGCCTCACCTGCCTCCTCTGAGAAGTAAGGATCCACTTCCTCAGCAGAGTCGTCAGTGATCTTGAAGAAGTAGTGACGGTTCATAGTCACCTCATAGCCGTCCTGGGTGTTCTGTGACGAGTTGCAGTTGAATATGAGCTTCATGGTCTTGTTCTCGCGAGCCTTGCCCATATCCACATATTTATATGTCACTTCGTTGATGTCGACGCTTCCGGTCACGGCGTTGCCTGGCCAACCGTTTGTCACGCTTCCGTCAGCGCTGTTCCATCCGTAGATGTGTGTTGCGCCCCAAGAGGTGCGGTCGACGAAGAAGATTGCATATCCGTCCAGCTCAAGAGCGGCGATAGGATCTTTCGGTTCTTCCTCTTCCTTGCCGGGTTCCTCCTTGTCAGGAGTTTCGTCTGTCTGCTCCTTGTCGTCGTCTGGGATGACAGGCTCAGGTTCAGGTTTGCAGGCAATGATTGCCGTACAGATGAGGGCTGCCATCAGCGCAGCGAAGATTTTCCTTACATTCATAGTCTGGTGAAATTGTTTTCTCAGTTATTTACATGGTGATATAAGCCCATAAATATCGTAAATATATGGTTTGGGTGACACGCGACTATGAATATATATGGGTGTACTGCCGTATGGCAGTGGTGAACTGCGCCTGTGGCGTGGTGGGCTACATCAGCCAGGCTGACATATCCTCGCCTCGCGCCTGACCCTCGCGTATTTCGCTCGATGATATATCCACCATCTCTGCGTTCATGATGTTTATGCGATATGCCGGGTCTTCGTTCAGGAGGTCTTCCTTGATTTCGTTGAGGTCGTGGCCCTGGCGTGGGTAGACAGCGCAGCCGAAGTCGGTAAGGAGCCTTCTGTACTCTCGCCATTTCCTTATGCTTGCGAGATTGTCGGCTCCCATTATGAGGGTGAAACTGTTCTCCGGCTCCCTTTCCTTCAGGGCGTCGAGAGTGCGGATCGTGTAGTGTGGCTCAGGCATCGAAAGCTCGATGTCGTCAGTCTTGACTTTCAGACCTTTATGTCTGCTGACTGCTTCCTGTGCTGCCTCAAATCTGTCCCTTCCTGTGGCGCTGCTTATGCCGTCCTTCAGAGGGTTCTTTGGAGACACAATCAGATATACGCAATCGTACCCGGCCTCTTCGGTCAGGTACTTCATTATGGCCAGGTGGCCTATGTGAAGGGGATTGAAGGATCCTGAATAGACTGCTATGTTCATTGGCTCAAGTTTCGCAAGTGGTAAAATGTTGATTCTTGAAGGTCGGTGAAACTTGCGAAACTTTTTCCCACCGCACCTTCTATGTTTACGTTACCTTTCCCCTAAATCCCCTTTCTCGGCACTTCG
>CANBDZ010000224.1 GCA_947367375.1 uncultured Bacteroidales bacterium
ATCACCCTTCACTCTGAAGTTTCCACGATTGAGTTCCAAGTCGTTGCGCTGATAGAGACTACTCACAAGCCACCGCAGAAAGACATTTCTGTCGAGCCGCATACCGCGCTTTATCTCTATCACATTCTTGTAGAAATCCGACGGATTACCCATACCATATATACACGAGACCGACGACACCACAATCACATCCTTGCGCCCCGAGAGCAGGGCCGGGGTGGCACGCAGACGCAGTTTGTCAATCTCGTCGTTGATGGCAAGGTCCTTCTCGATGTAGGTATCGGTGGATGGGAGATAGGCTTCCGGTTGGTAATAGTCATAGTATGAAACGAAATACTCGACGGCATTGTTAGGGAAAAACGACTTGAACTCGCCGTACAGCTGTGCGGCGAGGGTCTTGTTGTGGCTCAGGATGAGGGCCGGACGCTGGAGCTTTTCGATGACATTCGCCATTGTAAATGTCTTGCCCGAACCTGTCACGCCGAGGAGCGTGACGGCGTCCACTCCGCTGTTCAGAGCGGAGCATATCCCTTCGATCGCTGCGGGCTGATCGCCCGATGGCCTATATTCCGAATCAATCTTAAATTTCATAATCCCTCCGTCATCCCCGACTCGATCGGGGCACTGCATTTCATTTCCCGTCATCCCCGACTCGATCGGGGCACTGCATTTCATTTCCCGTCATCCCCGACTCGATCGGGGATCTCATGCAAATATAACGAATAATATGCATTATTCCCTGACAAAATTGCTAACTTTACAGACTGAACTAACCAATTCCAATATGAAAATCAGACATATTCTTATCGTTGCAATGGCTGCTCTTTCTGCAATCTCTTGCAAATCAGCCTTATCTGCAGATGACTGGGCTCCAGCAGGAGACCGTATCATGACTACCTGGGGTGAGAATCTTGACCCGTCGAACGTCCTTTCCGAGTACCCTCGTCCACAACTCGTGCGTGAGCAGTGGCAGAACCTCAACGGCCTCTGGCACTACGCCATAACCGCTGCCGATGCAGAGCCTGCAAAGATGGATGGAGCTATCCTCGTGCCTTTTGCTGTGGAGTCAGCGCTTTCAGGCGTCGGCCGTGCAGTGACTGAAAACGATGCGCTCTGGTACAGCCGTCAGTTCGAAGTTCCGGAAGTTTGGGCAGGTCAGAGACTTATGCTCAATTTCGGCGCAGTGGACTGGAAGGCAGAAGTCTATGTTGACGGCCAGAAGGCAGGTGAGCACACAGGCGGATATGCACCGTTCTCAATGGATATAACTGACCTCCTCGGCAAGGGCGGCAAGCACGAGTTGAAGGTAAAGGTTACCGACAAGACTGACAAGTGGTTCCAGCCTCGCGGAAAGCAGGTGTCGAACCCTGAAGGAATATGGTACACTGCAGTGACAGGTATATGGCAGACAGTGTGGATGGAGCCTGTTCCGGCTGCACATATCAATTCATATAACGTCGTTGCCGACGTGGACGCTTCGACCATGAAGGTGAGCGTTGACGCTGCTGTCGAGGACGGCGACATCGTAGAGGTCGTGCTCCTCGCTGACGGTGCACCTGTGGCAAAGGCTGAGGGTAGGGAAGTGACCCTTGCGGTGCCTGATGCGAAGCTGTGGTCACCAGCGTCGCCATATTTATATGATTTGAAAATCAAGGTTTTACGCGGCGACGTCGTTGTTGACGAAGTAAAGGGATATACCGCTATGAGGGAAATCGGTGTGATCAGGGACAAGGCCGGTCACAAGAGAATGACCTTGAATGGCGAGCCTCTCTTCCAGTACGGTCCGCTCGATCAGGGATGGTGGCCTGACGGTCTTTACACTGCACCTTCTGACGAGGCTCTTGCATATGACATTGAAAAGACAAAGGAGATGGGCTTCAACCTCATCCGTAAGCACGTGAAGGTCGAGCCTGCACGCTGGTACTGGCATTGCGACCGTCTCGGTATGCTCGTATGGCAGGATATGCCGAGCATCGCTGACAACAGCACAAATGTATGGGACAACAGGACATATAACGACGGTACTGACACTCCGGTGACTGAGGAGGGTAAGGCTAACTATTACAAGGAGTGGTCGGAGATCATCAATGCATATAAGGTCTTCCCATGTATCGTATCATGGGTTCCGTTCAATGAGGCTTGGGGACAGTTTGACACTGAGGATGTTGTGCAGTTTACAAGAGCTCTTGACGCTACACGTCTGATCAATTATGCATCAGGTGGAAACTTCGTGAAGTGCTCGGGTGACATCCTTGACCTCCACAACTATCCACACCCTGAGATGTACCTCTACGACAAGGACTATGTGAACATCCTCGGCGAGTACGGCGGCATCGGCTGGCCGGTTGAGGGACACCTCTGGCAGCCTGACCGCAACTGGGGTTATGTGCAGTTCAAGAGCGCTGACGAAGTCCTCGATACATATGAGAGATATGCCGATATGCTCATCGGTCTTATCGACGACGGTTTCGCTGCGGCGATATATACTCAGACCACTGACGTGGAGATCGAGGTTAACGGTCTTATGACCTACGACAGAAAGGTCATGAAGCTCGATCTTGACCGTCTGAGCAGGATTAATCGCAGAGTAATCGAAAGTATGTAGTGCGAATCCGAAAATTTATTATATTTGCGTGATTTTGAAACAACGTTTTTAAAAACAATAGTACTATTATGGTTTATTCACACGAAGTGCAGCAGATGTGCTGCGTAAAGAAGGGCCCTAACCACGGTCCAGCTCCAATTCCTGAGGAAGGAAAGTGGGTAAAATCAAAGCAGATTACTGACATCTCAGGCCTTACACACGGTATTGGCTGGTGTGCTCCTCAGCAGGGTGCTTGTAAGCTTACCCTCAACGTTAAGGAAGGCATCATCCAGGAGGCTCTCGTTGAGACTATCGGTTGCTCAGGTATGACTCACTCAGCTGCTATGGCATCTGAGATCCTCCCAGGCAAGACTCTCCTTGAGGCTCTTAACACTGACCTCGTTTGCGACGCTATCAACACAGCTATGCGCGAGCTCTTCCT
>CANBDZ010000225.1 GCA_947367375.1 uncultured Bacteroidales bacterium
ACCATTCTATATGGACGCGGATATGAAATAAGAGGTGCCGTAATCATTGCCCTTGAGGACAACAAGTACGACACCCATTCATTCCATTTCCAGGAGGATATGGACAATGTCTTCAATGAAATATCAGCTCTGACCTGTCTGGTCAGACGTTGCTAGCCGGATACCGGTTTACCTCTTGACGAATGTCAGCTCGTAGGAATAGCTATATCTTCCGAACCAGATGGTCTCACTATACATAGGTTCGGCGTATGAAATCTTGAATTGAGAGCTGTATGAGTTGTACTGGAATGAAGTTTCCAGTACGACTCCGTCTTTGTGGACTTCAAGAACCTTGAAATTGAAGTCGGGGAAAATCAGTTTTTCGATACCATACTGCTTCCATTCTTCTTTCCTGGGAGAGAAAAGGCTGACGCCTTCCTTCAGGTTAACACCCTTCAAGTCGCACTCGAAGCGGTCTTCAAGGTCAATGTCTTCTCCTGTCACCTCATTCTCGGATGAAGCACATGTCTTGAGGACAAATTTGTAATTATCAAAACTCATAAGCCGGAATGTTTAAGTTTCTATTGTGTTTATGATGAATGTAAACAGAAGGATACATTTGAAAAATCGTCATTCGAGCGCTCGGTCGGGATCATGAAGTTCACGGTGCCGCAGTCGAAAAAACGAAGTCCCCATCTTTCCTCCTCATCCAGCTGAAGCAGCGACATCAGACCTTCGTTTTCATTCTCATAGCCTTCTGTCATGGCAGGCATGCCAAGCAGTCTGAAGCCGAAACCGTTCTCCGAAGCGGCCTCGAAAGTGATCTCTTCTGCGGGAAGAACAGCAGGTTCACCATCTTCCCGGTAATATTCATGAGTAATCAGATCATCGGAATCTTCGGTGTAGAGGACCTTGAATGTATCAGGTTTCCACTCCCCTGACCCACCGCATGGGGCATCCATATCTCCAAGGAAATAATCCAGGTCTGCAAAGAACCAGAGCATTCCTTTGTGTGGCAGTCTGTTATCAGAATCAAGTTCAGATATATCTTCAAGGCTGATCTGACAGATAAATGTCAGCAAGTCGCCATCTTCATTGCAAGGCCACTCGAATGCCTCAAGAAGATCCGGAAATCCCCACCAATGACTCTTGCCGGAGAGGTCCCTGTCAGAAGGTAATATGTTTAGTTTTATTGCCATAATCAGTCAAACATTACTCTTGGATTCATTGCCGACGGGCTTCTCCATTCGATCCCCCTGCGGGCGAGAGCGGCTCTCTTTGCACTCCAATAGCTGTGGCAGAATCCCATATCCATCGTGGTCTCGATCCTGATAATATTGAAGTGCTGTTTCATCATTCTCATTGAAAATAAGATGTATTATTCAGAGAAGTTACGCACCTTCGCTGTTTCTCCAGGAGGAGGAGTTTCACCCGGCAGAAGAGGTGCAAAAACAGTCCTTTCTGTCGTTACACGACCATCTATATCCACTGCAGAATTCAATAGAGTTATCAGGTAGGCTTCATTTTCTCGCGCACATCTGTACATGTCATTAATAACCTTTCTCAATTCGAGAAGCATTTTGTTTGCCGTTTTCATGACCTTGCCAAAAGAAATGGCTCCGAAACCCAATTCGACCAGACCGACGTTTGCTGCCGGAAGTTGCAGCAAGAGGTCTGCCACATCCTCCCTCATTGATTCAAGCTCATCGAAATCATATTTGTATTGACCGAGCGTATACGGGATCCTCCAGCCATCCGAACCGCTTGCCACGTCCTCTCCTTTAGTGAACAGCTTCACGGCCTTGCATATCTGACCAGCCTCTGTTTCAAGATAGTAGGTATATACATTATAATCCGGAGCCCTTTTCGTAAGTGCCTCCTGAACCGCTTCATACAGATCAGTGAAATCCCAGATGAAGTCATCTATGACCTTCACACCTGTTTTTCCCGGATGCTCCCATCCTTCAGGAACTGTAAGGTCTGTCCAGACCGGCTCAGTAACGACAGTAAGGGCAGGGCGCATATCTTCCGGAACAACAAGTTCAGTCTTTTTCTTTGACACCTTGATGTCGTGGAATACGTAGGCTGCAGATGTGCCGCCGGTGTTTGAAAGCCAGAACATCAACTGCCCGCATCCTTCAATCGGCACCGTGACAGTCTGCGGCTGCATGCCTTCAAAGAGATCAAGTTCAGCCACAACATTCAGGTCTGAACCTATCAGAAGCTTCTCCTTGCGCTCACTTATGTAAGGCTGCATGGTATCCGGTCCCAGAAGTTGGGTGTCCCCTTCCTTCCTCAGGCACTCGACTGTAAATGTAACACTGTTGTACTGGCCATATGTGTTGAAAGCCGCACACGAATTCTCCGCGGCTTCTCCACCTGCAGCCAACATGAGTAGCGGAGCTATAGGGGCCAGGGTTGCGCCTACTGTAGCACCTCCTATCGCTGCTCCCGTCGCAACAAATGAGGCACCTACCGCAGCTGCACCTATGGCACCGGCACCTACTGCATCAGAGCCGGAAAGCACGCCAAAGTCAAGTGAGAAATGGGTACTGGTCTGCAGGACGAAACCTTTGTAGATTCTGCTGCCGTCATATCTGGTAAAATAATTCTTCATAGACTTTCCGTCTACGAATACGCCCGACGAGGCCCGGCTCACATAATGGATATAAGGGGCTCCAAGATCGATCAGGTCGACCTCATCAGGACATTCCGGCACAGGATGCACAAACAGGTCATTCTCCACAGGCTCTCCGCGATAGACCACAAGGTCGGCAACTCCGAATGCAGCAGCATCCATCGAACTCTGTCCGCCGCTTTCGAATTTCAATTTCCTGCATTTGTTGATCGGGAGGACGAAGTGCTGATTAGGATAAGTAGCGTGGAGAGGGGCCTCAAGTATAAGTTCATCGTCAGCGTAAACACGCAGGACATCGTTGTTCATAACCCAACTCTTGCTTACATATCCGGCAGTGAAACTCACATAATC
>CANBDZ010000226.1 GCA_947367375.1 uncultured Bacteroidales bacterium
GCAGCCTTAAATGCCCGTGAAACGGGAATTTAATTGCCGCGTCTGACACTATAAACAAGCAGAGGAAATAGAACGACAATCGCAACAACGAATGCTGCATCAATATATAGTTTCTTTATTATTAAGTGTGAAACCAAATAAGATACACAAAATACAAGTGCAATAAGGGCGATTATCAACAGCCAATTAATTTTTCTCTTCATAGAAATTGCGATTTATCTGTGTAAAATTACATGTTTAGTAGATAAATAGCAAGTGCGACAGCAGTTTCGCGAAACCTTGGGCCACATTAGGTTGGCTTATGGGTACTTCTGAGGCACATTGCCGTGGCCTAAGGTTTGGGCTATGTGCGGAGCAGGTCTTGGTAATGGTGTGGGGATATGACAAAGCGTCCCTCGGGGTTGCCGAAGGACGCTTTGATTTGTGTGTGGTTTTCTTATTTGAGGTTCCAGCCGCAGTGGTTGAGGAACCATTCGATGTCGGATGAGTTGAGGCGTGGCTGCTTCTTGAGGATTTCTGGAAGGTTGTTGTAGCCTTCGATGAATTCTGCTGCAAGTTCTGCTGCCTTTTCTGGGTTGTAGAGGATTGCCTCGTTTACTGAACCGAGGTTTGCGAGAGCGTCGATCGGGTCTGCTCCTGTGCGGAACTTGAGGGCCTCGATGCTGCGTCCGATTCTGCGTGAGAGACCTACGACTCCCTGTGCAAGGGCTGTGTTCTCGCAAGGGTAGGTGATTGTGATCACCTTCTCAGCTGCGCAGTCAGCCACAGGAACGTCAACTGTGAACGAGAGGTCGTAACCGTCGTACTCGTATGCTGCTGCCTGGCCGTTTACTGAAACAGTTGCAGGTGCTGCTGTGCCCATAACCTTAACCTTGAAGCTGCGCTCTGCAGGCATATCCTTATAGCTGCCCTGGCGTGGAGCGATGGTGATTGTCTGCTCTGTGCCGTTCCACTGTGATGTGAGGGCTGTTGTTGCGTACTCAGTAGCGTAGTTCTTGTCGTTTCCTGCGTCCTCGTACATAGTGAATGAACCGTTGCCCTTAGGGAAGACTGTTACGATGATCTCTTCGTCGTTGCCGTTGAGGTTGTTCACTGTGTCGTTGTAGAATGGAAGCACTGAACCTGCCTTGATATATATACCATACTCGTCGATAGCGAAGTGACGCTTAACCACTGCACCGCCTTCGAGGAGTGTGCCTGTGTGGAGCTCGTACCAGCTGCCCTCTGGGAGCCAGATGTCCATTGTAGCGAAACCGCTCTCGTCAGCCGGCTTAGTGATAGGGGCGATGAGCATGTCATCTCCGAACATATACTGACTTCTGAAGTCATATGCCTCCTGGCATTCAGGATAGTCGTAGTAGAGAGGACGGCAGAGTGAGAGACCTTCGTCATATCCCTTGCGGGCCATGGCATATATATATGGTGCCATTTCATATCTCTGACGTACGGTGTTGCGGATCACTTCCGCATATTTCTCCTCGAACACCCATGGCTCCTTGTTGAGCTCGCCGCTCTTTGAGCTGTGTGTACGCATTACAGGGCTGAATCCGCCGTACTGGAGCCAGCGTGTGTACATTTCAGGATCGATGCCGTTGCCCTGGTCAAGGTGACCTCCGATGTCGTGGCTCCAGTAACCGTAGAGCACGTTAGAGGCTGTTGCTGTGAAATATGGCTGGAACTCGAGGGACTTCCATGTGATGGTTGCGTCTCCTGAGAAGCCGATCTGGTAACGGTGGTTTCCGAGACCGCCCCAACGGTGGTAGAGGAGAGGACGCTTGTCACCGTTACGCTCCATGTCTGTGAAGAATGCGTAGTTGATCCACCATGTGTTGTGGAGCTTCTCGAGCTTTGTGTCATATACATGCTGCTGCCAGTCAAGCCACCAGAAGTCTACGCCTTCTTTCTGCATCGGGTGGAGAACCTGCTCGAACATGTTGGCCATGAATGCCTTGTCTGAGTTGATCCAGTCGATTCTGTCCTTGCCTGCAGGGTCTTTGCCGAGGCTCTTTGCAAGCGGTGCATAGCTCTGCTCCCAGTGGTCGAAACCGTCTGCTGGGTGGAGGTTGAGGGTAACCTTGAGGTCGTTCTCCTTGAGGTAGCCCATGAACTTCTCTGGGTTAGGGAAGATAGACTTGTTCCATGTCCAGCCTGTCCAGCCACCACGTCCTTCGTCGGTGTAGTGCCAGTCCATATCCACTACGAGCACGTCGAGAGGAATGTTGAATGTGTGGAACTTCTCCACGAGGTTACGGAGCTCCTTGTCAGAGTAAGCCCAGTAGCGGCTCCACCAGTAACCGAAGGTGAAGCGTGGAGGAAGAGGCATCTTGCCTGCGAACACTGTGAAGTCCTTCAAGGCTGCCTTGTAGTCGTGGCCATATGCCATAAAGTACCAGTCCTGGCATTCCTTTGCTTCTCTTTCCTTTACCCATGCCCACTCAGAGTCGTCGAAAAGATAGCTTTCAGACTCATCGATGAGTGTCCAACCGTCCTTAGCGATGATTCCTTCCTCGAACTGGCGGGTCTCACCTTGCTTCATGTCAGCTACCCAGTTCTGAGTCTGGACGTCGCCGTCAAGGCCGTCGAGGGTTCTGAATGTACCCTTGAGGTTGCCCTGCTGCTTCATTCCCGGCTTCCATGTGAAGAATCCGTCCTTAGCCTTGATCACGAGGTTAGATGCTGTGAACTTGCCGGATCCTGTCTTGTATTCGAGAGTCATTTTGGCGGTCTCGATCTTTACTTTCTTTCCGCCTGTCTTCACTTTGTATTCAACTTCAGGGTAGTTGCGCTCAGAGGCAACGAATGAAGCAAGGTCTGTGAACTTGCCCTCCGGCTGCCACTCGAGGCGGATTACTCCGTCTGTGATCACTGTGAAACGTACTTCGGCATCCTGGTAAGCGACGTTCTTCGCCGGCTGGGCGAAGAGGGATGCAGAGATGGACAGCAGTGCGATGCAAAGCAATGT
>CANBDZ010000227.1 GCA_947367375.1 uncultured Bacteroidales bacterium
CTCTAAAGCTGCGACATGTACGTTCACTACTCTTGCTGCAGACCTTGGTGTCGTTGTCAGAGAAGGATCTGCTACTTGGGAGGCGGCAAAGGCAGCTGTTCAGATTAACTGGCATACAGACAAGTTCTCTGCTCCTGAAAACGAGAACATGTCAGGTTATTATGCATTTGATATCAAGTGTCCTACGGATCTGACTGCCTATATTTTATGTACAACTTCTAGCTATCTCAATGAGGTATTCGAAACTTCTGAGCAGAGGATAATCGAGATTGAGAACGAGGCAAGCAGAAAGTATGACGGCGATTATGTGCCTACTGATCCCGAAACAGATCAGTTCATTCAGATGCCGGATTGGGTAGATGATAGTGGAACTGTACATGAAGGACAGCTGATGAGCGTATACGATTTCTATGTACACGGTTATCCGACAAACGGTTTCGTCACATATTTCGCTTCTGGTATGCATGATGGCGGACATTGTACTTCTCTTGAGGGAGGTGTGTGCTCTTCTTATGTAAGGGCTCAGCAGAATATTGATAAGCGTCTTACTATAGATTACTGGAAGGAGTATATTGCTAATAACAGAGGCTCTCTCTGTAAAACGGGATCTGTCATCAACAAGGGTGCTGAAGATCTGCTCGCTGCTAGCAAGCCATACTACGAAAATGCAAAACCTCTTATCTATGAGAACAATGGAGGGTGGCTATATATGGAGCAACACTATGCAAAAGGTACTCTCGACGATAATGGCGAGACATATGATGATGTCTACGTTGTGTTCAAGGATAAGCAAGGCAACTATTATGAGCCTATGTGTTTTGATGTTCCGAGCGCTTTTTAGAAGTTAGAATGATATAAGAAAGAGAAGCCGACCCAAAAGGGTCGGTTTCTTGCGTTCTATAGGGAGGCATAGAGTTGTCGGAAGGCTCCGCCAGAGTTCCGCTTCGCTCCATCCACCCTTCGGAACTACGTTCCTTCGGGAGCCGCTCACGAGGCCGCGGCCGGCCACGCTCTGGCAAAGCCTTCCGACAACTACACTGCGGGCTTCAATGCTGGTTTTTCAAGAACAAGTACCATACTTTGAGCCTGTTTCTGCTTTGACTTGGCCTTATAAGCAACATACTTCCTGAGGTTATGCGCCAATGACACTAACCCCCATTCCACTTTTGTCTTCCTCGTTGATTTAAGATGGAACCTCTTGAAGCCGTGGTTGAACTTTATGTTTCCAAAGCAGGCTTCCGGTTCTATCGGCCTGTTGCTGCGGTGCATCAGTCCACGCTGACTTGTGAGCAATGTTTTTGCTGAGCTCTTGTACGAGTTTGCCCTATGATTGACCTCTATGGTTCTTCTGTCGCATTTGCCGCTGTAACACATTCCGCGCAATGGACATTTCGAACAGTTGGCAGCTCTGTATACTGATGTGCGAGATTCATATCCCAAGTCAGATACTGTCTTCTTGTCTGTGACATGCTCCATATGCTGTCCCATAGGGCATACGTAGAAGTCCTGTTCCTCATTGTAGAACATGTTCGCCTGATGGAATGGGTTCTTCAGGAACTTGCGCTTCATCTCCTTGTGGAACATATTGTACTTCACGTAAGGTGTCATACCGTTGGCAAACATGAACTCGTAGTTCTGCTCACTGCCATATCCGGAGTCTGCCACGATTTCACTGCTGTAGAAGCCGAACTTGTCATAGAAGGATTCCAGGAAAGGGATAAGAGTGCCATAGTCAGTGGGTCTCCAATACAGTTCATAGTTGACAATATATTGATTTTCAGTGGCTATCTGTACATTGTAACCAGGTTTTGTCTGACCGTTGTTAATTGCATCCTCCTTCATGTGCATGAACGTCGCATCCGGATCAGTCTTGCTGTAACTGTTTCGATCGCCGAGTATCTCAAGATGCTTGTCGTACTCATCTAGTTTGGGAAGGCTCTCCTCCTTTACCTTGGTTACGGACTTGCGAAGTTTCTTGTCTGCGACGCCTTCCTTCTCCATCTTCTCAATGATGCGTTCTGTACGCTTTTCAAGATCATCCTTGGTGATTTCCTCTTGAGGTTCACTGGAGTTTTCTTCGTCAAGAACCGCCTCTGCCTCTTTCAGGATTCCATCTACTTTGGCTATAAGTTTAGCTTTGTTCTTCTCGACAGATCCTTTCCAGACAAAGGTGTATTTGTTTGCCACAGATTCTATCTTCGTACCATCTATATACTGCACGTCCAGAGATATGAGTCCTTCGTCATGAAGTAACTCAACAACCTGATGGAAGATGGACTCGAAGCGTCCGTCAGCAAGTCTCTCGCTTCTGAAGCGGTTGATCGTCCTGAAGTCCGGACGACTCATTCCGCTCAACCACATGAAGAACACGTTCTCCTCCAGCAAAGAAGCCATACGACGACCAGAGTATACGTTTGTCAGATAAGCATACACGACGACCTTGAGCAGCATACGTGGATGATAGCTCGTTGTGCCGCCTCCTTTGTAGGTGGATTCGATTTCGCTTATATCGAAGTTGTCAAGGATTGCATTTACGGTGCGTACTGGATGATTTTCCGGAATGAAGTCACCAATGCATGGTGGAAAAAGAAAATAATCGTTTTGAGTGTACGATTTATATAGTACCTTTGTCATCGTGTGGATTGTGTCTTTGTTTTCGCACTTCAAATATACAAAATATTCCACACAAAAACAATAGCTATTCCTTTGACTATCAAAAGAATAGCTATTTTATTTTAGGCTGTACTGCTGTAGTTAAGGAGGGTAACATAAGGAAAACCATGGCCGCCCGTGGCCTTGTGAACGGGAGGGGCCCACGAAGTGGGAGGGATTTAGTTTTCCGTTGTTATCCTCCTGAACTTCTCCTCACCCCCCCCCAAAAAATAACAGAAGCTGACCTTTTGGGTCAGCGTCAGGGGTTTTATTCTTCTTGCATGCCGGAGGCGGCGGCC
>CANBDZ010000228.1 GCA_947367375.1 uncultured Bacteroidales bacterium
CCTGACCGATCTTGAGTGCTCCCGAACCGAGCACTACTACTTTCTTTATATTGTTGTCAATCATAATCTTAGAGCTTTGAGATGAACTCATCAAATGGTGTGACATTCTCTGTTAAACCTACGCATACCTCTGGGGAGAAGTTAAGGCCTGCGAATGGCTTTGTCTTGTGACGGAGGCCGTCGATTGCGCCGTCATTGAGGTTTGTGAAGTAAACTTCCCAGTCTGAAGGGACTGTAGCAGGCTTCACTGTGCGGCAGACATTCTGTGATGAAATGTATGTGCGGTTAGTTCCCTCTTTGCGTACAGGCTGGTTTGCGCCTCTGTGCGGATGCTCGAGGTTTGCAAGTCCGCATCCTGCAGCAACTGCGAGGAGGTGGAAACCGAGGCCGAGACCGAACACCGGCTTGTTGCCCTCGATCACCTTCTTGAGGATCTCGATTGTAGCAGAGCACTCTGAAGTGCAGCCAGGACCGCTTGAAACATACACACCGTCATACTCCATTGAAGTGAAATCGTAGTTGTAAGGAACTCTGATCACTTCTGCGCCTCTTGCGATGAGACCGCGGATCACGCTGTGCTTTACACCGAGGTCAACAACCACGACCTTCTTTCCTTCTGCTGTAGCAGCCTTGCTTCCGTTGATGTTCTCAACCTCCTGAGCAGGCTGTGCAGGATAAACGATCGGAGCCTTGCATGAAACGTTTTCCGCTGCCGGAACTTCAGTTACGGCTGGAGCGGTTGTTCCCTCTGGGATGATATATCCCTTCATCGAACCCTTGTCGCGAAGCACCTTGGTGAGCTCGCGTGTGTCGATGCCATATATACCTGTGAGACCCTGCTCATTCATCCATGTTTCAAGGCTCTTTACTGCCTCCCAGTTGCTGTACTCCTCGCAATAGTCGAAAACGATGAGGCCAAGTGGGTGGATCTTGTCAGATTCAAGATTCTTTGAAAGGCTTTCAGCCAAAAGTTCTTCAGACGGAACACCGTAATTGCCGATCAAAGGGTAAGTGAGGCAGAGGATCTGCTGGTTGTAGGCCGCATCAGTCAGCTGCTCAGGATAACCTGCCATTGACGTGTTGAAAACGACCTCGCCGCCGACAGCCTTAGTGGAGCCTAACGAATAGCCATGGAATTCAAGGCCATTCTCAAGACGAAGTGTTGCTTTAAGTCTCATTTTATATCAGTTGTTAAATTAATAATTTCCGTATATAAAAAACGACCACTTCTCGATTAGAGAACATGGCCGACAGTGATAGTAATAGGGAAACAGAAAGACTGTGCATTATCTTGTAATGCGTTCACCTTAAGGTATGTATCAGAGTAAGCTCGTTTACACATAATTGTTCCCTATTTAAATCATACAAAGATAGGAAAAATTCATCGATTTGTACAAATTAAATTGCTATTTTTGCGGTCGCAAAGACATAGATTATGTATATAAGAAACGAAGACACAATATGCGCACCGGCGACGGTGCCTGGAACAGGAGCGATTTCGGTGATCAGGGTCAGCGGCCCAGAGGCCTTGACCGTGGCCGACAAGGTGATAAGATGCAGCAAGGGAAATATATCATCAGCCAAGGGATATACATTAAAGTTTGGCTTGATATATAATAATATAAATAATTGTATATCTGCCGATTATAATAATTTACCTAAAGAAGAAATTATAGACGAAGTTCTGGTAAGTATCTTCAAAGCTCCGCACTCTTACACTGGTGAAAACTCTGTCGAAATCTCATGTCATGCGTCTTCTTATATAGTGTCTGCGATTATGGATCTGCTCTATCAGGCAGGTGCCCGCGCTGCTGAACCAGGCGAGTTCACACAAAGAGCTTTCCTCAACGGAAAGATGGACCTTGCCCAGGCAGAGGCAGTAGCAGATGTCATCGCATCTCAGAATGCAGCTGCGCATCAGGTAGCCTTCAAGCAGATGAAAGGAGGCTTCTCTTCAGAGCTCAAGGGCATGCGCTCGGAGCTTCTCGAGCTGGTGTCATTGATGGAACTAGAACTTGACTTCAGCGAAGAGGAAGTGGAGTTCGCAGACAGGTCACGCCTCGACTCCCTGCTCGAAAATCTCATCGCTCATGTGACAAGACTCATCGACTCATTCCGTCTTGGAAACGCCATTAAAAACGGAGTTCCTGTAGCCATTGCCGGAGCAACCAACACAGGCAAGAGTACCCTGCTCAACGCCCTTCTCGGAGAGGAGCGAGCCATCGTTTCCGACGTGCACGGAACAACCCGCGACACCATCGAAGAGACCCTCAATATAGACGGAGTCCTGTTCAGATTCATCGACACAGCTGGTCTTCGCGAGACCACTGAAATCGTAGAGAAGATAGGTATCGAAAGGACCTTCAAGAAGCTTTCCGAAGCAACCATCGTACTCGGAATGGTCGATCTGACAAGAGACGAGCAGAGCACCCTCGAGACAGTCTCAGAGATCCTCGAGAAAGTAGACTTCCAGACTCAGAAACTGGTCATTTTGCTCAACAAAACGGACATTATAGAGGTTAACAAAAATGTTATCACTATTAACAATATCGTTTCTCTTATTGATTCAAAGGGCGTTAAATCACATACTGTTAATGAGGCAGATTTTGCTGTTTCAGGACGTCCAGAGGCTGCAGAAAACGACGAAAACGTCGTAAAACTCCTCCCGATCTCAGCAAAAACCGGCTCCGGAATTGCTGATCTCCGAGCCATTCTTGCCCAATCTCAGCGCGACCTCCTCGGCGACAGCGACACCACTCTGGTCACAAACCAGCGCCACGTCCAGGCCCTCTCCGACGCCCGCACTTCCCTCCTCCGCGTCCGCACCGGCCTCACCGACGGCCTCCCAACCGACCTCGCCGCCCAGGACATCCGCGAAGCAATCTACCACCTCGGCTCAATCATCGGAGAGATCTCGACGGACGAGGTGCTGGGGAATATTTT
>CANBDZ010000229.1 GCA_947367375.1 uncultured Bacteroidales bacterium
GGTTTAACATTTATCGTTCGTCCTCAAGGACTCGTTCCACGGCTTCTTCCAGCAGTTCCATTGACATCATCCAGTCATTGTAAGAACGATGGGCTGTCGGCGAGGTCGGTCCATTGATTCCGTGTTCATATTCGTACATTGCCTTCTGCTGGTCACTTAGGAACACACGATTGGCGTATCGGTACTCGTTTAGAGCACATCGAAGTACTTCTCTATTCTTCCGTTTCATCGTTTGTCCTCCTTTTTATTATCAAGAAAGCCTGACCGGTTTTCCATTCTATAAGAAGATCCGCTCAGTTTTACAACATCACAGCGATACAGAAGCCTATCCAGCAGCGCCGTTGCAAGAACCTCATCCTGAAGAACTTCCACCCACTCAGTCGGTGCTTTATTGGTGGTTATTATTACTGACGTCTTCTCATGTAGCGCGTTGATGAGATTGAAGAACGCGACAGCTTCCTCCTTCTTCATCGGCATCAGCATGATGTCATCAACGGCAAAGAGGTCTGATTTCAGATAACCGTTGTAGGCACTCATAGCAGATGATGATACATCCTTCATCCGAAGGACGCTTATCAGATTGTCCATGGTCACGAACTGAGCTCTGTAGCCTTTCATGACGGCATCTCTGACAAGACCTGCAGCCATGTAGGTCTTTCCTGTGCCTGATGGCCCCATGAAGATGAGATTGTACATCTGGTCAAGCCAGACAAGTTCTCTAAGCTGATGAAGCTGGGACTTGGTGATGCCTGCGCTGTGGTTGAAGTCAAAGTTGTCCAGATCGCAGTTCCTTGGAAGTTTTGCCTGCTTCATTCTTCTCTGAAGGTCGTTATGCTGACGAACTGCGACTTCGTCCTTCAGGATAGCCATTATGAAGTCCATATAAGAAGGCTTCTCGATCTGGGCCTTATGGATGATTTCAGCACATCCGTTGCGCAGGTGGCTAAGACGTAAGGCTTTAGCATAGAGACGCACGTCTTCGATGCTGGTAGTCAATATGTTCTCCATTACTTGTCCTCCTCATCTTTGCCGATTATATTCTTATATTCATTGATGGACCTCTTCTCCGGCGTGATATCAACTGCAGATAGCCCGATGTTGATAGGCTTGGCTTTTGGAAGATTCTCCATCCTGTCAGCCAGCTGACCCGCTATCTCCTTCATAGTATTTGCATTGTATATCTTGGACTCTGCGAACATCTCCAGAAGAGTGTGAGCCGTTGTTTTGTCGTAGTCTGTAAGAAGTGCTGCCATGGAGGTTATGCTCTTGCGATAGTACCTCGGACGATCATTCTTCAAGGCCGTAAGGAAGCGTGACAGCAGACTATCATCATCCCATTCATTAAAGAAGGTACGCAGGATCTGCTCTGATTCAAGGATGTCACGGCTGCGGTTGCTGGCGTGCCCTTCCTTTGTTATATATCTGCCTCTCAGAAGACTTATCTGATGACGTGTGATGAGGGAGAAGTCCTTAGGATCATATATCTCCAGTTCATTATTATCAACATTCTTCACCACAAGCACCTTGGAGCCTGGGCCTTCATAAGTACCTAAAGGAAGGCTATAGAAGTTGCTGTGATACAACAGTGTATTGTCCTTGCGGATACTGTACTCGCGCGCTTCCAGTTCTGGCTCTTCCATTGTCTCAATATAAGGTAATAGCTTCTGCTGCTCAGTTTTGAACTCCTCAGCAGGTACAAGCCTGGTGCTACTGTTTACCTTTCCATTGCCAGTTCTCTCAAGCCACCCTATAGCCTCATCATTAAGGCTATCGATGTTTACGTAAGTCCTGCCTGCTAGGAAGTTGTTCTTTACATACTTCACAACGGCTTCAGACTGACCCTTGCTGGCGGGATCGTATGGCATGCAGAAGACCGGCTCGAAGCCGACAGATTTCACATACTTGGCAAACTCCTCTGTCATGATATAGTCTCCGTAGTTCTCATTCACAAGCATTCTTCGATCCTGATCATACACGACCTGCTTGGGAACTCCTCCGAAGTATCTGAACGCAAGATGATGCGCATAGATAGTTGATTTAGAAGTAAAGGGAACGTTCTGAAGGAAGACGAACTTGTAGCGCGAACGCATCAGAACCATGATCATGAAGTGAACCTTTATCTGCCGCCCCTTTGCGTTGCGCATCCATTTCTCACCGAAGTCCACTTGGGCCTTCTCACCGTATTCGCAATCCGGAACCTTGGCCATCTGGCGAGTTGGTTCAAGTGTCTTGGGAAGATCTTCTCGTTCTCTTACCAGGTGAACTGTGTTGTAGACTGTCCTTTCTGACACCTCCGGAAGATCCGGAAAGTTTTCCTTCAGGCGGTCGAAGATTTGAGCCGCGGACAGGAACGGGGCATCCTGCAGTAACTCCTTGATGAAGCCCTCAAAGGCTTCCAACTTGCGTTTCCTGCGAAGTACCTCGCTGGAAATCAGCCCCTCAAACTCTTTCTCGCTCATGCGCTGATACCGTCTGACGGTGTCACGACTGATGCCGAGAGTCAAAGCAATCTGCATCTGACTGAGGGATTGTCGGGATAATTCATTAATTTTGCTCCACATAGTGACAATTGAAATTAATTTTGATTGTGTCATTGGTTGTCTGTCTTTAGACCTTAAGCAATTTTAAAGATAGACAACCTTTTTCTTTTTCCAATTTCACTGCAGAACTCAGGGTATCACACAACCTGACGACTCTTATTTTCCGAAATCTGTAGGTTTCTTAATTTCTGAAATCAGTAGGATTCACTTTTCTGAAAATTGTAGGTTTTGATTTTTCTGAAATCTGCTGAAGCAAAGTTACTGCTTACACGGTGAACAGACTGTTTTCCAAGCAGATCTCACAGGCCCTGTCAAAGTATGAAGGATTATAGTCTCTCTGAAGCCTG
>CANBDZ010000230.1 GCA_947367375.1 uncultured Bacteroidales bacterium
GGCAAACTCGGGAACATGGAGCGGCCCCGCATATGCCTACGCCTTGCAAGAACTGAAAGACGCGCCCACCGTGGCGGCTGTGCCGGCGGAGGAATACAACGCCCTGAAAGAGAAGTACAGAAGTGCAGCTGCCAATCCTGCCGACAGGAGATATTTCAGTATTTTCGATAGTCTTTTATCCATATATATTCAATCCCTTCAGGATGCGGCTGCAAATTTATCCAATAATTTGCTAACTTTGTCCGGTTTAGATATAAAAAGAACATTTATGGCTTCAATATTAGGTATCGGAAATGCATTGACGGATATTCTTGCCGTCCTCCCTGACGACACACTTCTCCAGCAGTTCCATCTTCCTAAGGGAAGTATGCAGCATGTGGACATGGAGACCGGAGACAAGATCTGGAAGACTCTCAAGCCTATGGGAGTGCAGCTTGTGGCAGGCGGATCCGCAGCCAACACCATCACCGGAACTGCAATTTTCGGTATGGAGTCCGGCTTCATCGGCAAGGTCGGAGACGACGATCTCGGCCATCTTTTCAAGAGCGACCAGGCTCAGTACGGCATCAAGTCTACCCTCCTCAAGGGTGTGAATTCGTCCGGAAGAGCGATGGTGTTCATCACAGCTCCCAATGCAGAGAGAACATTTGCAGTGTACCTCGGAGCAGCGCTCGAGCTTGTGCCTGAGGACCTGAAGCTGGAGTATTTCCAGGGATATGACTATTTCCATATCGAGGGCTATCTCGTTCAGAATCAGGCAACTATCCGACGCGCAGTAGAGCTGGCGAAGGAGGCAGGCTGCCTTATATCTATAGATATGGCATCATACAACGTGGTCGAATCCAACGACGCCTTCCTGCACGACATCGTAGAGAATTATGTCGACATAGTCTTTGCAAACGAGACTGAGGCGAAGGCATTCACCAAGATGGAACCACGCGAGGCTCTGGATGAGATTGCAAAGTACTGCCAGATCGCCGTGGTGAAGGTCGGAAAGGACGGCTCCATGGTCAAGAGAGGCGACGAGTACCATTTCATCGAATCTTGGCCTGCAACACCGGTTGACGCTACCGGAGCAGGTGACACATACGCAGCAGGCTTCCTGTACGCCCACTCGCTCGGCATGCCTTTGAAGGTGTGCGGAGAAGTCGGCTCAATCATCGCCGCAAAGGTAGTGGAGGTAGTAGGAACCAAGATCGACATCCCTCGCTGGAAAGCCGCAAAGAAAGAAATCCGCGACCTCATCGCAGCAAACACACCTAAAGAATAGCTATGTTCGAAAGCATCCTCAAATTCTTCCGCAAGAGGAAGATCAAGAAATATATCAGCGACATCCCGACCGGAATCCTGCCACTGAGCGAGATTTCTACAGTCAATGTGGTCATCGATGTCGAGGAGCCTGAGTTCGATGTCCTGAAAGAAGAGATCCTCGCCTGGGGCAGAAAGCAGGGCATAAAGGTCAACATCTATTTCTTCGACTTCAGAAAGCTCGGCCAGGAGGAACTTCTGCTCACCAGCATCACCACAACCATCATCAAGAAGGAGCTCGACTGGCTCGGCACGCCTGACATGAGCAAGATCAGTGCGCTGATGGAGGAGCCGAGCGACCTCTTCATATCCCTCATCGAGAACGGCAACTTCCCTATCGAGTTCGTCAGCAAATGCGCGAAGGCCAGATTCAAGATCGGCCGCATGCACTTCCCTGACCACGCATATGACATGGTAATATCAGGAAGCCCGACCGAAGACCTCCGTTCCGACGTCCGCAGGATATTTGCAGGTATGATCGAGTTCCTCGAAAAGGTAAGATAATATATGGGTAAATTTTCCGAATATATATTGACGGCGGTCAAAGGCGCGTGCATGGGTGCGGCCGATGTGATTCCGGGCGTGTCCGGCGGTACGATCGCCTTCATCATGGGGATATATGATAAGTTCGTTGCATCGCTTGCAGCGATCAACCTCGAGGCGGTGAAGCTGTTCTTCAGCGGTAAGTTCAAGGAGTTCTGGAAGCATATCAACGGAAGCTTCCTCCTTTCGCTGGCCATCGGTATCGGTGTCAGCGTCATATCCCTTGCCACCGTGATGCAGACCTTGCTGAGCGACTTCCCGATCCAGACGTGGGCATTTTTCTTCGGTCTGATCGTCGCGTCGTCGATATTCATCCTCCGCGGCATTTCCGGCTGGAGCCTCCGCGAACTTCTGTTCCTGGCAGGCGGCATCGTCCTCGGAGTCGTGATCTGCACGCTCTCCCCTACCCAGACACCAGACGCGCTATGGTTCATATTCCTCAGCGGAGCGATTGCAATCTGTGCGATGATCCTCCCAGGCATATCAGGCAGCTTCATTCTCCTGATTCTTGGCAAATATCAGTATATCCTCGGCGCAGTCTCGGACCTCGTAGCAGGACATAATGTAACGCATAACATATTGATACTGGCTGTATTCGCCATCGGAGCAGTAGTCGGCATCCTCGGTTTCTCGAAGTTCCTGCACTGGATCCTCTCACGCTGGCACAAGCAGACACTCATCATCCTCGCAGGCTTCATAATCGGCAGCCTTGTGAAGATCTGGCCATGGAACAACCCTGAAGCGATAGCCCAGACCGAACTGACCGGCAGCCTCCACATCGGCAGCGCAATCATCATCGCCCTGATAGGCTTCAGCCTCGTAACCGGCATCGAAATCGCAGGAAAAATCATAGCAAATAAAAAATAATCTTGCTATTAAAATAATTTTACTTATCTTTGCAGTCCGATTTCCGCACCAGGGCCACAAACCCCACCGGAAAAAGGAACATAAAGGATCGGTTCGGTAGCTCAGTTGGATAGAGCAACAGCCTTCTAAGCTGTGGGTCTTGGGTTCGAATCCCAACCGAAT
>CANBDZ010000231.1 GCA_947367375.1 uncultured Bacteroidales bacterium
CCCGCTTTTTCCTCTCCAGACTTGAAAGTCTTTTTGCTGCTCAAAAAGTCTTTCAAATCTTCCGCGGGCGGGCAGAGCTGGTCCGCTTCGCGTCCCAGCGGCGAGACTGTGTGATTTATTCCGTTCCGCTATCGCTCTACTCCATAAATCCCACAGACTCGCCTACTCCCGCATCAAGGTCGCTAGTGTCGTCATTCTTAGTGTAGGTTTGTGCCAGAGCCGGAAAGACCCTTATCTCCCGCTCGAACCTCAGTGCGTCCGGCTCCTGCCGCGCCCTACGGGCTTGCCCCCTATGGCATTTGTGGCCAGTTTCCGCATCTGCTTACGCAGACGCGAAAACCGTCCCCAAACACCACAGGCCAAGAATGACTGACGTACGCCCGAAGGCTCCTGCCGACAGTGACCGCCATCACACGCCCGAAAGATACCTCTGGCGCGATACATATATACAATGAGACAGAAGTCCTGACCGGACTTCCTTCGAGATACCTCTGAACCACCTCTGAGGAAAAGACTTCACATATATAGAGATACCCTTTATCTATACTGCCTCCCATCCCCGGCACTATGGCCATCAGCAGGATCCGCTCTGCAGGATATGGAAAACTCGTGGCAGAGAACTACATTGCAGCCCTAACACAACATCACAATGCCACTATACACAGAAAACACACGCTTCACCGACTGCTGGGGATCAATGGGAAAGATCTCATTCTACCACCGTGACGGCAAATGCTACTGGAGGACAAAGCCGAAGACTGTCTTTCCAGGAACTCCGGCACAACTCTCAAACGCAGCCATTCATCGCCGGGCCATCAAAGCCTGGCGAGAACTGGAACACGACGTGCAGCTGGAATGGTCGGCCATAGCCAAAGGTGTTCCATCCAAGCAACTCCCGTATGACCCAGGCACACACATCAGCGGCTACAATCTCTTCGTAAGTGCATATCACGGATTCGCACAACTGGGCGACGAACACACTCCGGATCCGAAACCATTCACCCCGTTCCCACAGTTCTCGATCACCCTCGACGATGCAACAGCCATCGAGGAAGATCTGCTCATTACATTCAGAACGGATATCGCCTCTCACACCGGCAGACCTCCCGTCACACCCGACCTGATCGAACATCTCCACTTCGTCCTGAAACTCCAAATCACCCATCCATCCGGAGGCATCCGCCCCGGACTGATGCGCTCCTTCCTCTCGATGCAGACAGAAAGCCCCGACAGGATCCAGATACTGATTCCTGATTACAAAAACGCCTGGCACCTCGACACTTCCGTCATTGCCGGCTTGACCGGCAATCACCAACAATACCAGGCACACATCAGATACTTCCTCATCGACTCCCAAACAGGCTACCGGAGCCGAGAACAGCAGATTTCTGTGAGGTTTGAGATCTGAATTCAGATAATATCGCTATATTGCACACATAAATCGTAATTTAACTGATTCAAATATGGCAAAGTTTGTACTGAACAGACCGGATGATTTTCTGTCCTTGTCAAAAAAGAAGATTATCGGAACGACGCTGAAATGGTTCGTGATACTAATGGTTGGCGCAATTCTGCTGAGAATAGCTTGCGTCGCTATTTATATGTCGATGGGCGTTAACCCGATGGAGCTAACCAAGTTCGGTGGAGATCCCACCAACTATGTGGGGCATGCAACGTGGAAAACAGTACTGAAACTGATGGTGATCGCTCCGTTGGCGGAAGAGATTATGTTCCGACTCGGATTGTCTTTCAAGCGGCGGACTGTGGCCCTTTGGCTTGGTCTTCTCCCGGTTGTCTGTGCCTATTACATGCATAAGTGCCATGTCTGGTACATCTTGTTGGGACTGGCCGCCGTGGGTGTGCTTATCTATTGGCTAATCCGCCGTTTCACTACCGATGAACAGTGGAAGGAGTGGCGCAAGAAGTACATCATTCCCGCCATGTGGATTTCCGCCATCGGGTTCGGACTACTGCATTTCAGGGCCTTTTCTGTACTGAACGGACAAGTGCTTCCCTTTGCCCTTGCTACCATAATGGTCCCTATGGCCGGAGGCTGCGCTATCACATATGCCAGAGTCAATCTTGGCTTCTGGTGGGGCGTTCTACTGCACTGCATCATCAATATTCCTAGTGTTTTGATGATTGTCTCGTCGATGGTTTAGGCTACTGCTAAATTCCCATTTAACGGTCAACAATACATCAGCAGGAACAATGTGATCAGCGACATTGTTCCTGCTTTTTTCGTGTATTTCAGCGAAAACTCTGCAGGAATTTGGATTGTATGACCGGAATATTACATTTGCCTCTGTAATTGAGTGAAATGTAATATCTTATGCTATGATAGTAAAGCCGTCCATCGCGTTCAATGATTTTGCCGGATCTGCAAAAGGAGTCACTGCCAGGAATGTCAAAGGCAGAAACATCCTCTCAAGCAAGGCGCAGCATTCCAAGTCTGTAACCCCGGCACAGGCTGTCTCCCGTAATCGCCTGTCATCAATCTCGCGTTCCTATAAGAAACTCTCCGACCTCCAGATGTCAGCCTGGGGCAGACTCGCAGAGAAGATGAAAGGCATCTCCACTTTGGGTACTGCAGCCGAAATGACAGCCCACAACGCCTTCGTCCGCATCAACTCCAACCTTCAGATGGTAGGTGAACCGATGCTGGCCGATGCCCCGGACTACATCTGCGATGTTCCTGAAGTCCTCTATGACGACCTTTGGATCTCTCCGGAGATGATCATCTTCACCGGTCTGCAGCAGCCTTCCGAAAGTCACGTCCTCGTCTTCAAGATGTCGCCGGCCCTCAGCCCCGGAGTGTCTTCCGGTTGTGGTCAGACCGTAATCATCACTCCTGGT
>CANBDZ010000232.1 GCA_947367375.1 uncultured Bacteroidales bacterium
AACCTCGGCCGCATCGGCTCGATCGGAATGCAGAACACAGACAACATGATCCTGGACATCATGGTCTGCAAATAGCAGTACCACTCCCCTCTTACAGAAACTTCCCGCCATATCCTCTACGGTATGACGGGAAGTTTTGTTGAATTATTCTTCGATTTCTTTAATGATATTGTCAAGAAGACGCCCTTTTCTGTTTCACAGAACCGTCAAAAAACTACAGAAAATGTGAAAATATTTTGTTTGCTTAGATAACTCTGAATTTAGCATTAATATCTTTGAGTGCCTTCCCAAGCCACAATCCACTCTCCAAATTGATTGTTAGGGTCGTTGCAAGGTTTCCCAAAATCCTTACCTTCATCGTTATGGTAGTCTTCTGCAATCTTTACTTCTATAGTAAGATTTCGATTTGTTCCTGTGGAGTTTTCAGGAATTGTAATCGTGACACACTCTGTTGTGGAATCTTGCGATTCTGCTCCTATACTTTCATCGATATTCAATCTATATCGATAGCATTGGTGAATGGTTGGTAGTGATTTTGTATCCATAGATTCATCATACACATATTCTGCTAAATAAAAGTCGAATACCCCACCTTCAGCAGGAATTTCAGTTATATGCTTGAAATGCGAATGAGGCACATTATCAACTTTGAAATAACCAATTGTTAAGTCACACGACGAAACAATTGGCATTATAATAAATGCGAGTAGGTATAATATACGTCTTCTCATATTAAATGTTTTGCTACTATTATGATGCGTAAAGAGCATTATATGTGACAGATAAATCTGAATTTACTTGCCCTCTTGGACACCGCTAAGTATCGTTATAAATTCACCCCAATCGTGTTCATCTTCTTCGTCTATATCGTATCCTTCATTCCAATTATTATCAATGCTTATCTGAGCAGATACTGTTCTTGACTCTGTCGTTTCATTCTCAGGCACACTGACAACAAAGAATGCCTTTATTGCACCATTCTGAACTTCACCATCAGGATGCCAATACCATTTAATAGGGACCTTGTTGTTTGATGCATCGAAAATCTCGCTTGCAATATCATTTATAACCATCCTGCACCTAATTGCCTTACTCATCTTTGGAACAGAAGTTTTAGTGACTGAGAACTTGAACTCGAACGGGATTTCATATTGCTCTCCATTGGAAGAGATTGTTAAATCTTGATATTCCTCTTGAATTTTAACATTCGGTTCATACCATTCAGTAGAACACGATGACAGCATAGAACAAAGTGCTATGCAGAATGTGGCAAGCTTAATGAGTTTCATATAAGTTATTTAGTGATTTTGGAATATAGATGCAATCAATATGTGTTATGTCACACACACAAATCCCGATTTAACTATTCAAACGCCACATACATTTCTTCAAAGTTGAAGATAACCTTGCTGAACTGCTTTAACAGTCCCATACCGAGTCGTCCATCACGTGATGAAGATACAGTACCGTTGGCAGGAACTGTTGCCGGGAGGTCTTTAAACTCGGCAGATGATGTTCCGATTGTCAGTTTGAATTCTGGAACCTTTACAATCTCAAGCTGCACTGTGCCGCCGTGTCCCCATACATTCTGTGTCTCGACAGGAAGTGCTGCCGCCACTTCTGCATTCTTGGCAAACCAAAGATCAGACAGGTTGGCTCCGCTGGCTCCAGTATCAAGTATGAATGTATATCTGTTTCCATTGGCGTCTGTGGACTCAACAACTGGAATATTCGTCTCAAGAATGATATTTCTTCCTGATGCTGGCAATGCAGTAGTCTGAGCTGGAATAATCAACGTCATTGCAGCAAGGTCAATCTGAATCTCTCCAGTTCTTTCAATGAAGTCCATGCCGAGCACAGCGTCAACCTTGAGAGGGTCATCATCAGTAGGATTTTCACTGACAAATGCAATAACGTTCTTGAGAGAGACAGGGCCTACATTCATGTTCTCAATGAAGGCTCTATGGCCATATCCTCCGGTTGATTCACCACCACCGACAAATACAGGATCACCGATGATCTTTGCTCCCATATCTTTTGCCAAACCCTGTGATACCATTGTAAACGAAGCTCCGGTATCGAGAATAAAATCATATGTCTTGCCATTGACTACAACAGGAATCCATAGAAGACCCGACTTTTCTGAAAGTTCAATCCTCACATCTTCCGCAGGCTTTTCAAGGACAGGTGCCGGATATTCACGGACTGCCTCATAGTAAGCAAGAAGTTCTGACAATCCTGTACCTTCCAATGATCCGGCTGCGGCCTTTACAGCATCAGCAATAGCCTTTACCATATCAGCTGCCACCGCATAGTTACCCTCATATCCTTCCACCATAGCTACCAATACTGTCATGTTGCAGACATTCTCAAAGCCAAGCTCGGCCTGGTGCTCAGCAATAAGTTTCTGGAGCTTTTCACGCAGTTCTGCAGGACGGTTGAAGTTGGACGCAAGCATAACCTCAGCCATCTGCTTGAGCATTGGGGTCTGTACATCAGCCGCAACAGCAGGATAGACCCTTTCAAGTTCAAACCAATTGCTTGTATTGAGAAGTTCACCAATCTTCATATCCGCTTCCTGAGCGAAGATGACTGATGAAGAGAATAGTAGAGTTAAAATGATTGTTAAGATTCGTTTCATATTTTAATGCATCGGATAGTTAACAATTAAGTTTATACCCTATACCGCGAACACTCTCGATCTCCACGGAGCTGTCTTCCTTGAAATGGTTGCGCAGGCGGGTGATATAGACATTGAGGCTGCGGAGATTGAAGTAGTTGTCGTCGCCCCAGAGTTCCTTCAGGAGGGCTGACGTATTTACTGTCTTACCGGCATC
>CANBDZ010000233.1 GCA_947367375.1 uncultured Bacteroidales bacterium
TAGTTATATTTTCCTGATTATCACGATTGTACCGTTGTCTTCTCAATAACTCCTTGCGTTCCAACTTTTCATATTTTGAAGGGGAGTATATCGGCACTATTTCCTTATCTGTGATTTCAAGACCAGTAGCGACGAAAGAATGCTGTCCACTAGTTTCTGTTGCCTCCAAGATCAACCCAGGCAGACCACAAAGCTTCCAAGGACCTTCCTGAAGAGGTATTTCCGGTGTGAACCATACCGTCCAATCTCTACCGTGGTAGTTCGTATGTGCCTTTATGCAATCATATCCCAAAATGGTTTTAGTTGAATCACCAATTTCCCACTGCATTTCTGCCAACGGTTCAGTATAGCATCCAAACTCAGTAAGACCGATGAAGTCATATACACTGACAACAGATTCGTTCCTGTTTTTGAATACATACACATGACCTTTTTTACTTGGAACCAGGCTGTAATTGCCGGTTCTGACAACCTCGGGCATGACAGCACTGAGCATTTGCTCGTACTGGGCCTTTCCTGCAGGTGTGGAGTCAAGAGAGTCAAGGTATTCGCTGATTGGAGGATAAAATTTAGATTGTTCGGTATTTGACAGAAGAATAAACTCATAATCACGTTCTGCCACACCATCACTTCCACGCACGAATGTTTCATGGTAATTATAACTTACCATAATTTCTGCTTTGGGATGTGTCTCCTTTTTCTTACCGGATGAATATAGGGGAAGAAGGAGCAATAAGGTCAAAGCTATAGCTCTCATTATGTAGAAACCATTGATGGCTACTTGAGTTCAACGAGGACCACACCATTTGATGTGTCGCCATACTTCTTGAACTGATCGACCTTATCATTTTTGAAGACACTTATAGTCTTGATGTCATTAGGTGAGATAGATTCAAGACTATCTACCTTCTTGATGTCGCCATTTGCAGACTTTACCAGATAAAGAGGATCGCTTCCTGGTTTCTTTACTCCTTTGACACTTACCACTTCACCATTAAGATCCTTGATCACTACTAAATCCTGAGGTGCATTCTTGTCCATCACGATATCCCCAAGATTCGCCTTGTCCACCTGGACAGTCTTAGATGGATAATCAACCATTGCAAATGTAAGGAAAGCCTCGCTTGCAGGAAGATTTATATTAAAGGTGCCATCAAGACCTGTAACAACTCCTAATTTTGTCTTCGGAACCATTACGGCTACTCCGGCCATAGGCTTGCCTTCAACATCTACAACGCGTCCTGAAATTTTTCTTCCGGACTGAGTAGTAATGACTACAACCGACTCTACGCCCTTAACGATATTCATATTTTTGATTGCATCGCTTGGAAGTTCATCAGCTGCCGCCTTTGTAGATACGACTCCGTCAATGATGTATAGAGTCTTGTCGGTGTCGCTCTGAGCAAATGCAAGACTGCTGGCCAAAGCCATCGAGATAATAAGAATCAACTTTTTCATAATAACATTCCATTTAAGATTAAACAACTATGAAACCGGTTTTCCGACAGCAAATATAGAGACATAAAACCTTAACTTGTGTTAACTCAATGTTAATTAATGTTAACTAATGTTAACTCGGCCATGATACCCGAATTATTTGCTACTTTTGCATCAAATCGGATAGAGATGTCGCGAAAATTCTTCAGAAACATATCGATTCTTGCAGTCATATCATTGCTTACTCTGGCAGTAGTGCAGTCGGTATGGGTATATCGTATGTACAACGATTCCGTGACGGATTTCAAGAGAAGGGTTGAATCTGCTATATATAAAAGTATCTATAAGGCCTTCAGGATGGATGCCATTCCAGGACTGGCGGATGCAACATACATTAATATCAATCTTGACAACTTCTCTCTGTTTTTTGAAGCGAACCTGATTGAATTGGATGCATATCAGCCATATTATGCGGAAGTGCTTGTGCATCACGGTGAGGATTCCCGTGTCATTATGACGAAAGGCGAAAGGCCGGCTCTTAATGATCCTATGACTACAGTGGTGCCCATTGACGACGACGGACAATACTCTCTGCTTGTTTCCATCGAAATGCCTTTCAAAGTATTCCTGAGCAGGATGTGGGGACTGATTGTGTCATCGATTGCTATAGTTCTGCTTTTGGCCGGAGTGCTTCTGTATCTTGTCAGGACAATGTTCCGACAGAAGACCCTTGAAGAAATGAGACGTGATTTTACTCACAATATCACCCACGAACTGAAGACCCCGATATCTGTTGCGGTCGCAGCTACAGATGCCTTGAGGAATTTCTCGGCAGATGCTGATGTGAAGAGACGAAGCCGCTATCTGGAGATAGTTGAATCGCAACTTACCCAACTCTCGACAATGGTAGAACACATCCTTTCCGTATCAGTAGAAGGTCGTGAGTATAAGTACAATCCTAGCGTGGTATATCTGCAGGATGTCATCAGTCAGCTCACTCAGGGAGCCGGAATGAACAGCGGAAAGAAACCTGTATTCAATATAGACTGTGCTGAGGATATTAAGATCATGGCTGATGAGTTCCATATCAAGAACCTACTTGCCACAGTTATCGACAATGCCGTCAAATATTCTGCAGACCCTATTGTGGACATCAGAGTGTCCGAAGAATCTGGGAATGTGACCATTGAGATTGAAGACAACGGTTGCGGAATATCAAAGGAACATCTGTCACACGTATTTGAGAAGTTCTATCGAGTTCCGACAGGAGACATACACACAGTCAGAGGCTAC
>CANBDZ010000234.1 GCA_947367375.1 uncultured Bacteroidales bacterium
TGACTATATCACATTGAATGTACCTCCTGTAGCACTTTCGATTGTACCACTTCAGAAGAGGTCGCTTTCGGTTCGGCAAAGTTATGATTATTTTTGATTTTTCCTTCTCATGGAGTCTCCTTTGAGTTCCAGCCGAACTGCGTTAGCGGTGAGGCGATCCATGATGGCGTCAGCCAAGGTCGGTTCATTGATGTAGTCGTACCATTTTGCAACAGGTAGCTGAGAAGTGACGATGACCGACTTTCTCTGGTAGCAGTCTTCCAAGATCTGCAGCAGCGCCAGACGCGAGTTGTTATCGAGCGGCTGTAGTCCGAAGTCATCAAAGATGACGAGGTCATTTTTCTCGATATGATTGATGACCTTAAGAAGACTACCATCAAGTTTAGCGAGTGCTATGCGCTCGATGAACTTGTTCATAGAGAAGTATTCTACTCTGTGGCCCATGAAGCAGGCTTGTCTTCCGATTGCACATGCAAGGAAGGACTTTCCGCATCCTGTCTTGCCGTCTATGAGGATATTTTCTGCTCTATCAATGAAGCTGCAGTCCATAAGTTGGAGCAGCATCTCCTTGGTAAGATTTCTCTCAGGAGAGCAGATTACATCTTCCATGACAGCATTGTAGCGAAGCTTGCTGGTCTTCAGATACATCTCTGTCCTTTTCCTGTTGCGGTACTGTTGCTCCGCCTCTGCGAGACGGGCAATAAATGAGTCCAACGTTGGCCATTGATTCGCGGGCAGGGTCTGAAGCGCTTTGTAGCATTCGGCCATACCTTTGAGTCTAAGACCTTCCAGTTGGAGGATTGTTTCTTGTGTGTTCATGTACTGTTATTCATATGCGTGCCAGCTTGGTTTCTATTTGTATGCTGATGCTCCTCTCACATTGTCGTTATGAGGGATGTATGATTCCATATCCGAAGGTACAAGCATGATGTTATCCAGACTACTCTTGAGTATTGTCTCAATACGTTTGTATGTGGCTGCTGTCTTCGGTTCGATTCTTCTGCAAGCAGCCTCAAGACGCTCCGCGCCGTATCGTTTTTCGAGTCGAAGGACTCCTTGACAAGACCTGTAGGACTGCTGCACAAAGAGTGCTGAACTGAGGATATTGTCAACCGCAGCACGTGTGTGAGGCCCTATGTGACTAGCTTTCTGTTGGAAGTATGCTGCGTTCACCTCCTTGGAGCGCTTATAGGCGATATGGTTTTCAGGCATATGTGACTCTACTGTACTGTAGCCATCTGTATATTTCCTGTCATGGGCGGCAATTCGATCTAGACCAATCCAGACTTCAACGCATTCCACATCGTATATGACCTTGGCCTTCTGGCCGATATACTGATATGGAACACTGTAGAAGTGGTTCCTATCCACCTGGAAGTGATATGTCGAGTTGATCTTTATCTCCTTGGTATATTTCAAGAGGAAGGGTTTTGGCGGCAACGGAAGCATGTAAGGACGTTCCTCTTTTTCGTATTGTTCACGTCGGCTGTATGTCTTGTTCTTTCTGGTCTTGTTGTTGAACATGTCATTAAGCTCGACCAACTTGCTGTTGAGTTCATCCAAAGAAAAGAAGGTGTCCCTACAGATGCGACTGTAGTAGTACTTATAGGTCTGCATTACAAGACTTTCTGCAGGTCCTTTGTCACGAGGTTTGCCGCTACGGCATTCGTCAAGGTCGGTTCCATGATGCAGGCACCATTGACTTGCAGCCTCGTTCAGAGTCGGCTCATACCGATCAGTCTTTTTGATCCACTGGCGCATGTTGTCAGTCTTGGATATCTCAGCAACACCACCGAAGTACTTCACGGCCTTTGACAATGCCTGAAAGAGGTATTCCATCTTTGCGCTTGGCAGAGCGGTGACATAACTGAGCATTGAGTATGGAAGAAGACATACCAGAACTATAGCCTGTACGGCCTCTCCGGTCTCCTTGTCTACGATCCACAGGTTGTCACCGGCAAAGTCGAACTGCATCTCACGACCTGGTTCGTAGGTGTTGTGATACTTGTAGTCATGATTCTTCTCGTACTCCTGTATTATCGCCTTGAACTGAGTGTATCCGTACGGATTGTCCGTGGACTTCTGATATTCCTCATATAGGACATCGTAAGTCATATACTTGCGTCTCATGTCCTTGGCATAGTCTTCGACGTTCTCCTGCATGAAAGCATATCGTTCAGCATCCCTGCCTCGATGCCCGTCGCCCTTCATCATGATTGCCTGAAGCTCTGCGTCGTTAAGTTTAAGAAGGTCTATCATGCATTTGCCGGATGCCTCTGCACGCTCACGATAGGCCCTAAGTGAGGTGCGGCTTAGCTTTAACTTGCGCTCCATCTCGCGCAACGAGGTGCCGCGGGAAAACTCCCTGATGATTACTCTGATGTCTGTCATTGTTGTCTTTACGTTTGCCATAACCCTGTGATATTGATCAATATCACAAAGGTACATTGTCAAACCGTAAGCAACCGTTCTGATTTTTCCCCGACCATGCTGGCACTGGTTAAAGATGGGGTGGTACATTTCATTCCGCTACAGGCGGTACATTTCAAACTGATACGGACGGTACAAATCATTCTGATATACCCGGTACATTTGAAAGTGATATGGGCGGTACATTTAAACCGCTGCAATCAAGTGACTATATCACATTGAATGTACCTCCTGTAGCACTTTCGATTGTACCACTTCAGAAGAGGTCGCTTTCGGTTCGGC
>CANBDZ010000235.1 GCA_947367375.1 uncultured Bacteroidales bacterium
CCACTACTCATTCATCGCTTCTGTAGCTGCAATGTGCATCTCTCTCGTGATTTTCTTCCTTTCACAGAAGAGATTCCCTACTCCGGCAAAGAAGGAGGCTGTCAAGGGTGTTGAGTATACGGCTGAGGAGAAGGCTGCAATGGCTACTGAGATCAAGCAGCGTCTTTACGCTCTCTTCGCAGTACTTGCAATCGTAATCTTCTTCTGGTTCTCATTCCACCAGAACGGTATGTCACTTTCTTTCTTCGCTCGTGACTTCGTTGACTCATCAGCAGTTGCTCCTGAGATCTGGCAGGCAATCAACCCATTCTTCGTGATTGTTCTTACTCCAGTGATCATGGCACTCTTCGCTGCTCTTGCACGCCGTGGAAAGGAGATTTCAACTCCTAAGAAGATTGCCATCGGTATGTTCATCGCAGGTCTTGCGTTTGTATTCCTTGCAATCTTCTCTGTAATCAAGGGCTATCCTTCAGCAGACACTTTCAAGGCACTCCCTATCGCAGAGCAGGTGGCTCACAAGGCTCATTGGTGGGTTCTCATCGCTGTATATTTCTTCCTTACAGTTGCTGAGCTCTTCATCTCACCACTCGGTCTTTCATTCGTATCGAAGGTGGCTCCTAAGAGCATGCTCGGTCTCTGCCAGGGACTCTGGCTCGGCGCGACAGCGATCGGAAACCTCTTCCTTTTCCTCGGACCTCTCATGTACAACGCATGGCCGATCTGGCAGTGCTGGACTGTATTTGCAGTCGTATGCTTCATCTCAATGGGCGTAATGTTCGGAATGGTGAAGTGGCTTGAAAGAGTAACAGCTTAATCATAAAACAAGATAAATCATGTTCAAAGGTCAACCAAAAGGACTCTTTGCCCTTGCGCTCGCCAACACAGGTGAGCGCTTCGGCTATTACACAATGCTGGCCATCTTCCTCCTGTTCATCCAGGCGAAGTTCGGTTTCAGCGCAGCAGCGGCGACACAGATCTACTCGATCTTCCTTGCCGGAGTATATTTCATGCCTTTCTTCGGAGGTATCCTCGCTGACAAGATCGGTTATGGAAAGTGCGTGACAATCGGTATCGGAGTAATGTTTGCAGGTTATCTCTGCCTCGCAATCCCGACTGCACCGGACCTCGCAGGTAAGATCATGATGTTCGGCGCCCTCACTCTTATCGCTATCGGAACAGGTCTCTTCAAGGGTAACCTCCAGGTTATGGTAGGTAACCTCTACGACGATCCTAAGTACGCTTCAAAGAGAGACGCGGCATTCAGCCTTTTCTACATGGCCATCAACCTCGGTTCGATGTTCGCTCCATCAATGGCAAAGGCTATGACAAACTGGTCACTCAGCAAGTACGAACTCTTCTACAACGCAAATGTCCCTGCACTTGCACACCAGATGATGGACGGCACTATCTCAGCTGAGAACCTCGCTAACCTCCAGAACATCGCTGCAACAATGCCAGGCGCTGCAGGTATGGACATGGCTTCATTCGCTCCTTACTACATCGAGAGACTTTCAGTTGCTTACAACGGTGGTTTCGCTGTAGCTTGCGTGTCACTCATCCTTTCTGTAGCTATCTACTACGGCTGCCGTTCTTGGTTCAAGCACGCTGACGTCAACGCTAAGCAGGCTCAGGCTGCTAACCCAGCTGCTGAGGTTGAGCTCACTCCAGAGCAGACCAAGAGCCGCATCGGCGCTCTCGTGTTCGTATTCGCAGTAGTTATCTTCTTCTGGATGGCCTTCCACCAGAACGGTGCGACAATGACATTCTTCGCTCGTGACTACACAGCCAACACAGCAGAAGGCGGCCTCAGACTCGGCTTCAACATCTGGTGCCTCGTAAGTATCGCTGCTTCTGTTTACACTCTCTTCAGCGTGTTCCAGTCTGAGACTAAGAAGGCAAAGATCACTTCAGCAATCGCTACTGTCGCTCTTTGGGGACTTGCAGCTGCACTTTACCTCAAGATGCCGCAGGTTGTAAACATCCAGCCTTCTGATTTCCAGCAGTTCAACCCATTCTACGTTGTAGCTCTCACTCCAGTGTCACTCGCTATCTTCGGAGCACTTGCAAAGAAGGGCAAAGAGCCTTCAGCACCACGTAAGATCGGACTCGGTATGTTCGTGGCTGCAGCCGGCTTCCTTATCCTTACTCTCGGTTCACTCGGACTTGCTTCTCCTAAGGCACTCGGCGGTACTGTAAGCCCTGACCTCGTGTCACCAAGCTGGCTTATCAGCACTTACCTCGTACTCACATTCGCTGAGCTCCTCCTTTCACCAATGGGTATCTCATTCGTGTCTAAGGTTGCTCCTCCTAAGTACAAGGGTATGATGATGGGTGGTTGGTTCGCTGCTACAGCAATCGGAAACTACCTCGTGTCTGTACCTGGTCTCCTCTGGATGAGAATTCCACTCTGGGCTATCTGGGTAGTACTCATCGCTATCTGCCTCGTTGCAGGAATCTTTATGTTCGCTAACATGAAGCGCATCGAGTCAGCTACAAAGTAAGACAGAACTCAAGCATCATAAAAAGGTCGGTTACACACACGTAGCCGACCTTTTTTTATTATATTTCCTCTATAAATCAAGATCACATACTATCTCTGCACTGTCGGTGGCATAATGGCTTCTCATAAGTG
>CANBDZ010000236.1 GCA_947367375.1 uncultured Bacteroidales bacterium
ATACTATACCTATTAATATATATAAGTAATCGATGTCAACGCTTCGTCAGCCGATGAACCTCCGTACAGGAGCTCGTATGTGCCATGGACTGGGTTGACATTCTGGGTTGTCTCATCCCACCAGTTGAATGTCTCGTCTGTGAGAGGGATCTCCACCTTGACAGTCTTGCCAGGAGCTACAGTCACGCGCTCAAAGCCTCTGAGGGTCTTGATAGGACCGGCTGCATCGTCCGGTTTTCTGATGTAGAGCTGAACGACCTCTTCGCCTGTCACTGAGCCTGTGTTCTTTACAGGAATGATGAGCTTGCCGTTCTTTACCTTAGCCTTGCCATACTCGAATGTAGTGTAGCTGAGGCCGTGACCGAACTTGAAGAGAGGCTCGTCGCGGAAGTATCTGTAAGTGTGACCCTCCATGTCATAGTTTTCGAAATGAGGAAGCTGGTCTGCTGACTTGTAGAATGTGAGCGGAAGTCTTCCTGAAGGGTTTACATCACCGAAGAGGACGTCTGCAATGGCTGTTCCACCCATCTGGCCAGGATACCATGCCTGGAGGATAGCCTCGCAGTGCTGGCTTTCAGGAACAAGTCCTACAGCACTTCCTGAGAAGTTCACGAGGATGACCTTCTTGCCGTCGTTGTGGAGAGCCTCGATGAGGTCTCTCTGCACCTTAGGCAGCTCTATGTCTGTTCTGTCACCTCCGCTGAAGCCAGGTACGTGTACAGGCATCTCCTCACCTTCAAATTCCGGAGAAATACCACCTGCAAAGATAACGATGTCCACGTCCTTGAGCTGATAGAGAACATCAGCTACATCAAGAGCCGGCTCGAAGTTCTTTCTGAGCTTCTGCTGTCTCTCGACATACTGCTTGAGGGTGTTCTTGTCGATTGCGTATCTTGCAGCAAGTGCGTCCACCTCATCAAGAGTCATGGTCGCGAATTTTGCGAACGGTGAATTCGGATTAGGCTGAGGGCAGTACTCGTTTCCGAGGATGCCGCAGCCACGGATATACTTTACGTCAGGAATACGCTCACGGATAGCCTCCAGAAGTGTGATGGTCTCCTTTGGAATAGGATTGTAGTTACCCCACATCATTGCCTCGTCATCAGCATTAGGACCTACGATGGCTATCTTGCTGTCAGCCTTGAGAGGAAGCACTCCGTCATTGTTTTGAAGGAGGACCATAGTCTCGTGAGCCATCTTTAGGGCAAGTGCCTTGTGCTCTTCACCCTCTACTATGTCGTCAGAAAGATGATCCCAGAGTGATACTCCGTCCATCTCGCCGAGTCTGAATCTTTCAAGAAGAAGACGGCGGAGATTCACGTCGATTTCCTCTTCTGTGATAAGTCCTCTGCTTACTGCCTCTGGAAGATAGGCGAAAGACTCGCCGCACTCAGTGTCCATACCTGCCTTTACAGCCACAGCTGCAGCTGTCGCAGCGTCAGGGCTGTAACCGTGTCTGCCCGGCTCGTAGAAGTCAGGAACTGCCCAGCAGTCTGAGGTGATGATGCCCTGATAGTTCCACTCTCCACGGAGGATATCATTGATGAGTCTGTTGTTCGCTCCAGCAGGAACACCGTCCACACGGTTGTACGCAGTCATAACCTCTTCCACTCCACCTTTGACCACGAGATCCTTGAAAGCAGGAAGATAGGTCTCACGTAAGTCGCGCTCACTTACAGACACATCAAAAGAGTGACGGTTCGACTCCGGTCCCGAATGCACAGCATAGTGCTTCGCACAAGCATGTGCCTTACGGATCGGCGACTCGTCGTCTCCCTGAAGTCCCTTCACAACAGAAACTCCAAGCACTCCCATAAGATAAGGGTCCTCTCCATAAGTCTCCATACCACGACCCCAACGAGGATCACGGAATATATTGATGTTCGGAGTCCAGAATGTAAGTCCCTGGTATCTCTCCAGATCGCCAGCCTGATCTGCAATGCGATGCTTTACACGAGCTTCGTCGCTCACTGCTGTGAACACCTCATAAAGAAGCTCATCGTCAAACGATGCAGCCATACCGATAGCCTGAGGGAACACTGTAGCGGAGCCGTTACGTGCAACACCGTGCAGAGCCTCGTTCCACCAGTCATATTTCTTGATGCCAAGTCTTGGAACAGGAGCTGATGAGTTCATCATCAGCGACACCTTCTCCTCAAGAGTCAGCTCAGCAAGAAGTGCATCAGTACGCGCCTCTAAAGTGTTCACAAGACTGTCAATGAATTCAGTGTCATACGAAGGAGCCTCGCACTTCTTGCCGCAATCACAGCAAGCTGCCGCCATAAGGCAAACTCCCAAAAAGAGAATAAGTTTTTTCATAATTACCAATGATTTTCAAGCAATTCTCAAATTTTGCAAATTCCCCCGACTAATCCAAACAAATCCCCACATTTCTCTTTAGCGTAGGTACTAAGTAATCAGGAAATGGCAGCGATTGTGGAGGCGTGTCCACCCCCGGACACGGGTGAGGCCACTGAAAAAGGTTCTCAAATTTCAAGTGTCTGAGAGTCGCATATATGAGTTAACCCTTTGAGATTTGATTC
>CANBDZ010000237.1 GCA_947367375.1 uncultured Bacteroidales bacterium
TATGTGCAACAATAGGTACATCCACTTGTCGAAATCATTTTCGAGCTCCCAGATCTTCTTCTTGAAGCGGCCAAGTTCGAGAAATACAAACCTCAGGACATCCGTCATTATCTCTTGGTTATAATCTTCTCTTAACCGGTAAGATGAATGATAGCGACAAGGGGGCCAATCATCAGAATGCTCAAAAGAAAAGTTCAGGATCGCCACAACAGTAACGGGCTTGAGATCATAGTTCCAATGGAACTTCGCATCAGCCTTCCCTTCTGCTTTTTCCTTAATGTACAGATCGCGAGCGTCTCTGCCTTGTTCGTTAATGGGATAGGTTGTGTAATAGATCGCCCTCTTCTTAAAATGACGTTGATAGCCCTTCTGCATCTCAATTATCAAAGTGCTGCCACCCTTACATGAGCAGGATATGTCAAACACGACCTTACGGTCTTCCTCTGTCAATCCAAGATGCTCGCTTGTAATAAAGTCGACATCTTCGATTTCAACATCCTCCAGCAGCATGTTCAGGAACCCAATCAACACATCTTTATTTGCTGCGCTTCCAAACAGCCGCTTGAACATAAAATCAGATAAAAGCTCAGCATACTTCTGCCTGCTTTCCATTTGTTTTACTTCTTTTTCATTCATAGCGCATAATATTTTAAATTATGCACACAAAGTTCCCCAGACCTATCCGTATACTCAAAAAATATACGGCTATTTCGCAAAACCAGCCTCCCACATACCCCAAAGGCCGATTCCTACCTGGAAATTTGTTTTATTTTTACGAAAAACAGAACAAATTCTTAGGTAGCCCTGGCATCCTGAGGAGCGGGGTGACAGGGCAATCTCCCTCCGTCATCCCCGGCATGGCCACTCCGTCATCCCCGGCTTGAACGGGGATCTCAGTATAAGGCAAAACTGCAGTCAAGCTACAAGTCGCGCACTCGTTTCGAGATATAGTCCACCGAGAAGGCCTCCTGGGAGGATTACCACCAAGATTTGCGAAGGTAGTCCTCAAAAACAGCCTCCAGTGAGGATTGGGGCATCAAAAAACGTCTCCAGTCCTTCCAAACAGCCCTTTTCAAGGACTGGCATCTGCTTCTTGGACGATAGTCGCTCCATAAAGAGAGGCTGAGCTCTCTAGGCGTTGCGAGGAGCGAAACCCACCCTGTCATCCCCGGCTCGCCATTCTGTCATCCCCGGCTCGACCGGGGATCTCTGTATATACGATTCACCCCGAAAGAAGCCAGTAATGACTCCTTCCGGGGCAAACAACCAAGCCCTGTAGCTCAATTCTCTTGTGTTATAGTAATTTAAAGCTCCTCTACTGTCTTTCTGTCAAGACCCAGACCTTGAGCTATTATATCAAGATCGACACCTAATGCCTTCAGATTTTTCGCGTTCTGAAGTCTTTCTTCTTCTCGTCCTTCCTTGTGTGCAGCTTTCAGCTGTCCTTGGCGTTTCAATTCGTCATACATGTCGTTGTCGTATTTATTGCGTTTCTGCTCATCAAAGTTCTGGATTCTGAAGGCGTCAAGGATGAGTTTGCAATGCTCTTCATCGCTCCATTTGGGCAGCAGCTTCAGATTTCGTGAATTCTTCAGCAGATACAGCAGTCTGTCCTGCTCGGTCACACACTCGTCCTCGCTCTTACAGAATCTTGTCAGCTCAGCAAATATAATAACAATTGTCTCGCCAAGCAAGTCGTGACATCCCTTTTCTCGGAAGGTGTACTCGGATATATATCGGTCCTTCCAGTACTCCTTGTCGGGATGATCGATCTCGACTCCCATCAACCCGATGAGGTAGACTGGTGGCACGTCATATCCCAGCCCCGCCTTGTTCTGCCTGTCATATGCCCTGCTGGCATAGCTCACGCACCGCTTGAACCAGGCATCCTCGCGATAGCGCTGCATCTCCACAATGAACACTGCCCCCGATTTGTCACGGCACACGAAGTCGTACTGAAACTCCTTGCTGTGCCCTATGACAGGCCCCTGTAACTCGGTCGGCCTGTAATCGATCTCCTCTACCTGCCTGTGCTCCGGCAGCAGCGCATTGAGAAGCACCATCACTTCCTCCTTGTTGTTCTCATCGCCGAAAAACGCCTTGAAACCTCCGTTGGTCAGGATGTCCACATACTCCTGCTCCATTTCCTCTGTCACCTTGTCCTTCATAAGAATAGTTTTAATAATTACGAGACAAAGTTCCAGAGACCTATCCGTATACTCAAAAAATATACGGCTATTTGGCAAAATCGGCCTTCTGCACACGTGAGGGACCGTTTTCTACCTAAGAATTTGTTTGGTTTTTACGAAAAATGGAACAAAGTCTTAGGTATTCGTAAGAAAGCGGACTTTCGACTCGACTTGTTATCGTTAAGAGAGGGACATAGTGCTGAGCTTAGGACAATGATGATTTGAGGGTCGTCACATAAGAGTATGGCTGTATGCGTATTCGAGTATGCCGACTACTAGAATACCACAGTCTCATACCCCCTAAGAATGAAGAATAACTTACATACACT